>NZ_JBIVPJ010000001.1:238533-506223 GCF_044754585.1 Streptomyces sp. NPDC093065
GACCGGCCCCGCGCCACCAAGACCTCCCCGACGCCTTGCGACGGGCGAAAGGGCATGACCCGAGGAGCGCGGGACTCTGTCCGGGCCCCTCCGCCACGTCCGGCGCGAACCACCCGCACCCGGCACGTGCCCGCAGTACCACGACCGGCGACCCCGGCGCCCGGACACGACACCCCACCCGACCGAACGACACCTGACCGGCCCCGCGCCACCAAGACCTCCCCGACGCCTTGCGACGGGCGAAAGGGCATGACCCGAGGAGCGCGGGACTCTGTCCGGGCCCCTCCGCCGCGTCCGGCGCGGACAGCCGCGAACCAACCGCATCCGGCACGGACCGAACGTCCCCCGGGGCCCTGTACCGGACCCCCGTGCGGGTTCAGGCGACGCGCCCCCGTGCCGCCGCCCGCAGGGCCGTCAGGACGGTGGCGGTCGCGGGGGCCTCCTCCGCGCCCTTGCGCACGGCCGCGACGACGTGCCGGACGGGGCGGTCCTCGCGCAGCTCGCGCATCACCACCCCGTCCCGCGGCACGGCCGCCATGCGCGGGACCAGGGCGACGCCCATGCCCGCTCCGACCATGGCGAGGATGGCCGGCCAGCCCGCCGCCGCGTGGGCCCGGTGCGGCCGGAACCCGGCGGTCTCACAGGCACCGCGCGTGATGTCGGACCAGGGCCCGCTGCCGCCGAAGATCCACGGCTCGGCGGCGAGGTCGGCCAGCCGCAGCCGTTCCGCGCGGGCCAGCGGGTGCTCGCCGGACAGGGCGACGTCCAGTGGGTCGGCGAGCAGCGGGACACGGGTGAAGCGCGGGTCGGCGGCGCTCGGCGCCTGCGCGGCCAGCGACAGCGCGAGGTCCACCTCCCCGGCGGCCAGCAGCTCGTACGCCTCCTGCGCCTCCGCCTCCCGCACCCGCACCGCGATCCCCGGACGCGTGGCGCGCAGGGCGGTGACCGCCGGTACGACGAGGGCGGGCACGGCGGTGGAGAACGCGCCGACCCGGACCTCGCCCGCATCGCCCCGGATGTGGGCCGCCAACTCGGCGTCGGCGCGCTCCAGTTGCTCGAACACCGCCTCGGCGTGGCGCAGCACCAGCCGGGCCGCGTCCGTCAGCCGGACCCTTCTTCCGTGGGCCTGGAGCAGCTCCACCCCGAGCTGTCTGGAGAGGTTCGTCAGCTGCTGGGACACGGCGGACGGCGTCATGTGCAGCGCCTCGGCCGTCGCGGTCACCGTGCCCCTCTCCCGCAGCGTCCGCAGGATCTGCAGCTTGCGGATGTCCCAGTCGGCCATGGCGGCAACCTACCGGCGGGCCCCCGCGCCGAGGACGACGCCACCGAGGATCAGCGCCATGCAGCCGGCCTGCGCCCAGCCGGTCGGCTCGGCGAGCAGGGCCCAGGACAGCAGGGCGACGCACACCGGCTGGAGGTAGTAGACGACCCCGGCGCGGGAGGGGCCGATCAGGGAGACCGCCTTGTTCCAGGCGAAGAAGGCGACGGCGGAGGAGGCGACGCCGACGTAGAGGAGCGGCCAGACGGTGTCCGGGGTCGGGGCGAAGCCGCCCTGCACGGCGAGGCTGACGCCCTGCGCGGGCAGCAGCAGGACGGTGCCGACGAGAAACGTGGTGAAGAGGAAGCCCGCCCCGTCCAGCCCCTCGGGCCTGCGGCGCAGCAGCGCGCTGTACGACCCGAAGCAGCAGGCGGCGGCGATCATCCACAGGTCACCGGCCGAGAAGGACGCCCCGTCACCGCCGACGAGCAGCAGGACGCCCGCGCAGGCGATGACCAGCCCGGCGACCCGGCGGGCGCCGAGCCGGACGCCGCCCGCGCGTTCGTAGAGGGCCATGAGGACGGGGGACGCCGCCATGATCATGCCCATGTTGGCGGCGGGGGTGGTGACGCCGGCCTGGTTGACGAGGGTGTTGTAGACGGTCACGCCGAGCAGGGAGGCGAGGACCACGAAGCCGAGGTGGCGCCGGATCAGGGCACGCTGCCGCCAGGCCCGCCGGGCGCCGAAGGGGGCGACGACGGCGAGGGCCACCACCCAGCGCCAGAACGCGTGCTGGACCGGCGGCACGCTGTCGCCGAGAGCCCGCGAGGTGACGAAGCTGCCGGACCAGACGAGGGTGGCGAGTACGGCGAGCGCGAGACCGAGGGCGACGGGCGCCGTCGGCTGCGCGGAGGTCTCGGCGGGGCGGGCGGCGGTCCGGCGGGTGGCTGTGGCCACGGAGGTCCTTTCCTGGTCGGAGGCCTGGCGGGCCTACCGTCGCAGGGGCGGACCCGTCAGGTCCATCGAATCTTTCCGACCGTTCTTTGAAGCAGAACTGAAAGATGCGGGGCCGGCTGCGGCCGCCCGCCCGCGCGGCACCCACTGCCCCGCGAGGGTCGCACCGAACGCCAGCACCATGCCCGCCAGTTGCACCGGGCCCAGCGCCTCGCCGAGCGCCGCCCAGCCGATGACGGCGGCGGTCAGCGGCGAGAGCGGGCCGAGGAAGGTGACCTGGGTGGCCGGGAGCCGGGCGATGCCGCGGAACCAGAGCCAGTACGCCAGCGCGGTGTTGGCCAGCGCCAGGTAGAGGTAGCCGCCGGCCGCCGGGCCGTCCAGGCCGGGCGGTGCGCCCTCGGCCAGGAGGGCGAGCGGTGCGAGGAGCAGGCCGCCGGCGGTCAGCTGCCAGGCGGTGAGGGCGAGCGGGCCGACGCCGTCGGGGCGGCCCCAGCGCTTGGTGAGCACGGTCCCGGCGGACATGGACGCGGTGGCGGCGACGGCCGCCAGTACTCCGAGCGCGTCCAGCGTCCCGGCCGCCTCCAGCACCACCATACTGACGCCGAACGCGGCGACGGCGCCGGTGAGCACGGAGCGGGTGGTGGGCCGCTGCCCGAGCAGCAGGGCCGAGAGCCCGACGACGAGGAGCGGGCCGAGCGAGCCGACGACGGCGGCCATGCCGCCCGGCATCCGGTAGGCGGAGAGGAACAGCAGCGGGAAGAAGGCCCCGATGTTCAGCGCACCCAGTACCGCCGCCTTCCCCCACCAGGCGCCGCGCGGCAGCACGCGGGCGAGGGCGAGCAGCAGCAGACCGGCGGGCAGGGCCCGCGTCAGCGCGGTGAACAGGGGCCGGTCGGGCGGAAGGAGCTCGGTGGTCACGGCGTACGTCGTGCCCCAGGAGACGGGGGCGAGGGCGGTGAGCGCGATGACGGCGGGGCGGGTGGCGGCCATGGGACACCCCTTCGAGGAGCGAGAAACGAGAGGGGAAGAACGAGGAGCGAGGAACAAAAGAAGCTCGTATGGAAGTAGCTTACTTTCAAGCAAGTTTCCGTCAAGCTACTTTCTTGCGGCCGACCGGAAAGGCCTCGATACTCGTCCCATGACTGAACACCCCAAGGACCCCGTCGACGTGATCATCGATCAGTGGGCGGCGGTACGGCCCGACCTGGACACGGCCGGCATGGAGGTGTTCGGCCGCGTCTTCCGGCTGGCGCGCGCGATGGGCGACCGAATGGAGCAGGCGTACGCACGCTTCGGCATCTCGCGCGGGGAGTTCGACGCCCTGGCCACCCTGCGCCGCTCCGGTGAGCCGTACACGCTCTCCCCCCGGCAGCTCTCGGCCACGCTGATGCTCACCACCGGCGGCATGACCGGCCGCCTGGACAAGCTGGAGCGGGCGGGTCTGCTGCGCCGCTCCCCCGACCCGCACGACCGCCGGGGACTGCAGGTCACCCTCACCGAGCGAGGGCTGGAGCTGATCGACGAGGCGGTCGGCGCGGGCCTGGCCGCGCAGACCGAGGCACTGGCCTCCCTCGACGCGGAACGGGCCGGTCAACTGGCCGGCCTGCTGCGCGACCTCCTCGCCGGCACGGAGAAGTAGGGCGGCCGGCCCGCTGGACCGCGGGAGACCCGGGACACGCGGAAACGACCGAGGGCGCCGTCCCCGTCGCCGTACGGCTGATGCGTGTGCGTGCGGCGGGGGCGGCGCCCTCGGTGAAGCGTGGGCGGTGGGCCGGGCGGGAGGTCAGGCCTTCGCGTCGGCCTTGACCTTGGACTTGGCCTTCGTGCCGGGGGTCTTCACCAGGTGGTCCGGGTTGGACCGGTCCAGGACCATGATCAGGCCCGCGATGATCACGAACAGCGCGATCGGGGCCAGGACGTAGAGGCCCAGCGTCTCGACGACGCTCAGGCCGGTGCCGGGGTCGTCGCCGTCGTCGCGGGTCAGCGCGAGCGCGGGGGACGACATGAGCAGCATCATCAGCGTCGTACCGGCTGCCAGGGCGCCGGCGCGCAGGGCGTTCTTCTTGTCCACGGTGCCAAGTTAGCGAACGGTCCCGGCGACCGCGCGCCCGGGGTGCCCGTACGGGGCCCGCGGGCGTACCGGTCAGCCGTCCCGGTCGCCGCCGCGCTCCCGCGGGGCATCCCGCACCACGTCCCGGCCGGCCTCGCGTACGACGTCGATCAGGGCGTGCAGCCGGGGCGAGGCGACCAGGTCCTCCAGGGTCACCGGGCGGCCCTCGGCGTCGGCGACGGGCAGCCGCCAGTTCGGGTACTGGTCCCAGGTGCCGGGGAGGTTCTGGGGACGGCGGTCGCCGACGGCGTCCGGGAGCCAGATGCCGGCCATGCGGGCGGGGGTGCGCAGCAGGAAGCGGTGCACGGCCTGGATCCCGGCCTCCTCGGCGGGGGTGCCGGTGTCGCCGCCGGTCCCGTGCAGCAGCCCGAGCCGGGCCAGGACGTCGAGCCATTCCGCGGTGTCCGCCGCGGCCTCGGCGCGTTCCTCCTCCAGCGGGCGGGTGAGCAGGCCGAGGCGGTCGCGGAGTTCGACGTGTTCGCCGGTGAGACGGGCGGCGGTGGACGGCAGGTCGTGCGTGGTGGCGGTGGCCAGGCAGTCGGCGCGCCACCGCTCGGGCGGCAGGGGGCGGCCGTCGCCGGTCCAGTCCCGTTCGAACCACAGCACCGAGGTGCCCAGCACCCCGCGCTCGCGCAGCGCCTCGCGCACACCGGGCTCGACGGTGCCCAGGTCCTCGCCGATGACGACGGCACCGGCCCGGCCCGCCTCCAGGACGAGGACGGCGAGCATGGCCTCGGCGTCGTAGTGGACGTAGGTGCCCTCGGTGGGCGGGTGGCCCTCGGGCACCCACCAGAGCCGGAACAGGCCCATGACGTGGTCGACGCGCAGCGCCCCGGCATACCGGAACAGGCCGCGCAGCAGCTCCCGGAACGGCGCGTACCCGGAGTCGGCCAGGCGGTCGGGGCGCCAGGGCGGCAGCCCCCAGTCCTGGCCGCGGGCGTTGAAGGCGTCGGGCGGCGCGCCCACCGACATGCCGGCGGCGAAGTGCGCCTGCTGGGCCCAGGAGTCGGCGCCGCGCGGGTGCACGCCGACGGCGAGGTCGTGGACGATCCCCAGCGGCATGCCGGCCTCGCGGGCGGTGTGCTGGGCGGCGGTCAGCTGGGTGTCGGTGAGCCAGGTGAGACGGGAGTGGAAGTCGACGCGGTCCATCAACTCGGCGCGGGCGCGGTCGGTCGCGGCCGAGCGGGGGTCGCGCAGGCCCTCGGGCCACCGGTGCCAGTCGGAGCCGTGGACCTCGGCGAGCGCGCACCAGGTGGCGTGGTCCTCCAGCGCGGTGCCCTGTTCGGCGAGGTAGTCGCAGTAGGCGGCGCGGCGGCCGGGGCCGAGGGGAACCCCGTGGAGCAGTTCGAGCGCGTCGCGCTTCAGCTCCCACACGGCGTCCCGGTCGATGAGGGCGTCCTTCTCCAGCACGCCCTCGCGCAGCCGCCCCGCGCGTTCCCGCAGGACCCGGGTGCGCTCGTGGTCGGTGACGTACGCGTACTCCGGCACGGCCTCGATCCGCAGGTGCACCGGGTCGGGGAAGCGGCGCGAGGAGGGCCGGTACGGGGAGGGGTCGGTGGGAGCCCCGGGCACGGCCGCGTGCAGCGGGTTGACCTGGACGAACCCGGCGCCGAGGGCGCGTCCGGCCCAGGCGGCGAGTTCGCCGAGGTCGCCGAGGTCGCCCATGCCCCAGGAGCGCCGGGAGAGGAGGGAGTACAGCTGGACGAGGAGCCCGTGGGAGCGCGCGGCGGGGGCGGGCAGCCGGGCGGGCGCGACGATCAGGTGCGCCTCGGCGGTGCGCCCGTCCGGCGCGGTGGCGGTCAGCCGGTGCACCCCACTCGGAAGCCCTTCGACACCGTCGCGGCGCTCGCCCCGCTCGGTGTCGACGCGCAGCCGGGTGCCTGGCGGCAGGGCGGCCAGGGCGTCCGGTGTGCCGCCGTCGCCCCAGCGGACGACGGTGGGCGGCAGCAGCCGCTCGCGCAGCTCGGCCTCGCGGGCGGTGAGCGCGGCCCGTACGGCCCCGGGGCTGCCCGTGTCCACGCCGAGGGCGGCCAGCGCGAGGGTGACGGCGGTGGCCGAGGCCTGGACGGTGCGATCAGGGGCGGGGCGGTAGGAGGTGGCGACGCCGTGCAGGGCGGCGAGCCTGGTCAGATCCTCGGGAAGGTCCTCGGCGGTGGGCTCGGCCGGCTGCGCTGCGGGCATCTGCTTCCTCTACGACCTCGTGGGTTCCGGGACGGGGACGGCGAAGGAGGGGCCGCCCTGCTCCGGCACGTCGGCCGTGAGTTCGGGCGAGGACTCGCTGGTCAGCGGCACGGCGTCGGCGAACGGCGACTCGCTGGTGAGGGGCTCGGCGTCGGGCAGCGGCGGTTCGCTGGTCAGCGGGGTCTCGGCGCAGCTGCCGGTGGCGCCGAAGACGCAGTAGTGCGGGGTCTCGGAGGCGGCGGAGGGCTCCGCCCAGGGGGTGGACGGCTCCGCCACGGGTTTGGAGGGGGCCGGCAGCAGAAGGGGCGCCAGTGCAGCCACGGGGGTCTCCTTTGGTTCAGGCTCTGGGTCGGACTCTGGAACAGGCTCTGGTTCGGGCTCGGGGTCGGGCGGTGTGTCGGACACGCTTGTGGCGAGTTACGGCAGCCCCTACCCAGTCCGGGCGAGGACAGACGCCCCAATACCCCCAACGTGACCCTGGTCACATCCACCCCCTCCTGAACCCGCACAGACTCGGCCAAAAAATCACCTAACCGAAGCACGGATCACCCAAACCGGACACGCTCGCACCGCCTCACCTGGCCGCACCACTCAGCTATTCACTCAGTACATGTACTCGGTGGGAGCTGCG
Source organism: Streptomyces sp. NPDC093065 (assembly GCF_044754585.1). Lineage (NCBI taxonomy): Bacteria > Bacillati > Actinomycetota > Actinomycetes > Kitasatosporales > Streptomycetaceae > Streptomyces > Streptomyces sp. NPDC093065. Next base: position 245,668 of record NZ_JBIVPJ010000001.1, read on the forward strand.
GTACCTGTGACGGTGTACGCCGAGCGGTATGCGCCGTCCGATGGACCGGATCTCCCCTACGCTGAGCATGTGGACCCCCGCAGATCCGGAGGAGCCTTGTGACCGTGACCGCCGACAGGCCGCAGATGCTCGTCACCGAGTTCGAGGAACTCGCCCGCCATGCCGACCGGAGCATAGAAGGCGCGCGGCTCGAGTTCATCAACGGACATCTTGGGGGGAAGGCCGTGCCCGACGGCGACCACGGACGCGTCATCCAATGGCTGACGCGAATCTGCATGCAGCACCGACCCGACCTGTGGCTGGATCCGACCCAGGGACTGGTGGTCGAGGCGTACCGGGGCGGCCGTGCCCGGCCGGACGGCTCACTGGCCCCGGCTGAGGCCTTCGTGGGCCAGGGCGAATGGGCCGACCCCGACCCCGTCCTCATGGTCGTCGAGGTCACCTCGTACGACTCGGACACCGACCGGCGTGACCGGGTCGACAAGCCCCGGGCCTACGCCGAGACGGGGATCCCCGTGTACCTGCTCGTCGACCGGGACACCTGTGAGGTCAAGGTGCACAGCCGTCCGGACGGGGGACGGTACGAGACCGTGCAGACGCTGCCCTTCGGCAAGGAGGTCGCGCTGCCCGAGCCGGTCGGGATCGCACTGGACACCGAGCCGCTGAAGAACTGGGTGCGCTGAGCCGGGGCAGGAGCCCGAGCCGGAGCGCCGGAGCAAGTGGAGGCCCGGACCGTCAGGCGGAAATGCCGTCGATCCGGGCCATGGCGTCCTCCGCGCCGTACGGCTGCAAGTACGGCAACCAGCGCGGGTCCCGATGGCCGGTGCCGATGATGCGCCAGGCCAGGCCGGTGGGCGGGGCCGGTTTGTGGCGCAGGCGCCAGCCCAGCTCGACCAGGTGGCGGTCGGCCTTGACGTGGTTGCAGCGGCGGCAGGACGCCACCACGTTCTCCCACGCGTGCAGGCCCCCGCGGCTGCGCGGGATGACGTGGTCGACGCTGGTGGCGACGGCACCGCAGTACATGCAGCGGCCTCCGTCGCGGGCGAACAGGGCACGGCGGGTGAGCGGGACGGGGCCCCGGTAGGGCACCCGCACGAACCGCTTGAGCCGGACCACGCTGGGTGCGGGCACGGTGACGGTCGCGCTGTGCAGATAGGCGCCGGACTCCTCGAGGCACACGGCCTTGTTCTCCAGGACGAGGACGAGCGCGCGGCGGAGCGGTACGACGCCGAGTGGCTCGTACGACGCGTTGAGGACCAGGACATGCGGCACGGGTGCCTCCTTGGGCGTCGGCGGCGCGTGGCTCGCGCCGGGACGATCTGGTTCAGTCTCCCCTCATGCCTGGTCGTAGCGCCACCATGTCCCGGTAACGGGCTGGGAGTGTTTTCGACCACACGGGACCCGTGATCGAAAGGCGTGACCAGTTCAGGCGCGGGTGAGCGGCGTCTTCCCCGCCGGTTTCGGGCCGAAGCGGGCCCCATGCCCCGTTAGTGTGGTGCATCTGCCCGTCCGGTGACCTTTCCGTGACCTTGGACCGGACCTCGGACCGGACCGCGCAGGACGGGCCGCCGTGTCTGGAGGTTTCCGCCGTGTCCCTGTCCGCCGCCGTCCTGCCCCTGCTGGCCGCCGGTTCGTCGTCTGCGTCGTCGCCCTCGCCGTCACCGACCCCGACGGCCCCGACCGTGCCCTCGCTGCGGGAGGCCCACGAGAGCGCGACGAACGCCGCGGGCTGGGTCGAGGAGAACTGGTCGACGTGGCTCGCGATCGGGCTGCGGGTGCTGCTGATCGTGGTGATCGCGGTGGTGCTGCGCGCCGTGGTGCGGCGGGCGATCACCAAGCTCATAGACCGGATGAACCGCAGGAGCGGGGCGTCCGGCGGCACCGCGCTGAGCGGGCTCCTCGTCAACGCCGAGCGGCGTCGGCAGCGCTCCGAGGCCATCGGTTCCGTCCTGCGCTCGGTGGCCAGCTTCCTCATCCTCGGCACCGCGGCCCTGATGGTGCTGGGCACCTTCCAGATCAACCTGGCCCCGCTGCTGGCCTCCGCCGGTGTCGCCGGTGTCGCGATCGGCTTCGGCGCCCGCAACCTGGTCACCGACTTCCTGTCCGGCGTCTTCATGATCCTGGAGGACCAGTACGGCGTCGGCGACAGCATCGACGCGGGCGTGGCCTCCGGCGAGGTGATCGAGGTCGGTCTGCGCGTGACCAAGCTGCGCGGCGCCGAAGGCGAGATCTGGTACGTCCGCAACGGCGAGGTCAAGCGCATCGGCAACCTCTCCCAGGGCTGGTCCACGGCCGGCGTCGACGTCACCGTCCGCTCCGACGAGGACCTGGACAAGGTGAAGGAGACCCTCACCGCGGTCGGCGAGCGGATGAGCAAGGAAGAGCCCTGGAACGAGATGCTCTGGGGCCCGATCGAGACCCTCGGCCTGGACTCCGTGCTGCTCGACTCGATGGTGGTGCGGGTCTCCGCTAAGACCATGCCCGGCAAGTCCCTCACCGTCGAGCGTGAGCTGCGCTGGCGCATCAAGCGGGCCTTCGACGCGGCCGGCATCGCCATCGTCGGCGGCGCCACCGTTCCGCTGGAAGGCGCCCCGGCCGCCGCCGACCCGACAGCGGCCGTCGCGGCACCCTCCGCCTACGCGAGCACCGTGTCGCCCCAGTCCATCGCGGCGTCCCCCATCCCACCGCCGAGCACGGCCAAGTAGCCCTCGCAGTCCTGCCCGCTCGGCGTGGGAGCGGGCGTGTGCCGCTTCATGGCGTGTGTGTCCCCCCGTTCACAGCTGTTTACTGTTCACAGCCCATTTTCTTCTTGCCGGCCGGCAGGTACGCCGTCGCGAAGCGTTCCAGCTCGCCCCGCAGGTCACCGGCCTCCTCGACCGGCATGTTCATGTCGATGTCGAGCAGATGACTCTTCTTTCCGTTCCCGCACGGAGTCACCGCGAGGAACCTCCCGTCGGCGACGACCGCGTTGGCCACACCCTTGATCTTCTGCGGATTCCGGTCGAAGAACGACTTCCGCGCATGCTCAAGCACGTCGAACGAGTTCTGGCCGCTGAACTCCTGGATGTAGAGAGCGTTCTTCCCGTCCACCGTCGCCATGCAGCGCCGCGCACCTTCGCTGCCCGGGAATTCGTCGTCCCCCACATACCGGGGCTCGGCCTTCAGCTCCTCGCCGGCCGGCAGCAAGGGCTTCAGGAGTCCGGGCTCGACCGAGACCCCGCAGAGCCGGTCGGGAACCGCGTAGCTCTCGTCGTCGCCGCAGGCGGACACACCCATGGCCAGAGCCACCACCGACACCACGGACGGGACGATCCTGCGCACTGTCGGTCGGCTCATTCGTGTTTGCCTGCGATCCTGTTGGCGGTGCTGTTTCCGTCATCTCGGGCGAGTGGCTGTGCGTCGCGTTCGCCAGGGACACGCTGAGGTTCTGCTGCACCTCGTGGGCTTGTAGACGTCCTTGCTGTCCCCGGCCGCCGCGCCGGAGGGGAGCGAGGCGATGACGCTGCCGTTCGCGTGCCGGCCCGGGAGAAGTCCAGGTGGTTGGAGATGTGCGCGCACGCCTCCTTGAGGGTCCTGAGCTGAGTGTTCCAGCCGTCGTGGACCTCCAGCAGCGCGGCACCCATGTCCAGGCCGTCGTTGAAGAGGGAGTTCGACGCGGTGAACGTGCTCGGGCGGGCCACGTCGCCGTCCGTCGACAGTTGCGTCAGCAGGTCGTACGCCAGGTTGCCGAGCTTGCCCAGCTCGTCGTCGTGCACCACCAGATCACCGGAGTCGCTCCCGCCGCCCGCCTCGGCGGGCAGTTGGTTCAACCGCGTGTGTGCCGACTGCCGTTGGACGGCCTCGGCCTTGATCGGCTCCCACTCGTCCCACGCCATCCGGCAGACCTCCCCCGTAGAACGTGTTCACTTTTCGGACAGTCCTACCATGCGCGGCTCGTGCGGCCCGGCGGTGGGTTCGCGGTCACGACCGGGCCGCCTCGCGCAGGTCCCTTGACGGCTCCTCGCGGGCGGGCCTACGTTCTCCGTCCAACAGGAAACTTTCCTAACAGAGCTTCTCGGAGGCGTTTGCCGTGATCCGTGCGGTGGACTTCCCCATCGCCCCCTGAAAAGCTGAGCGGTCGAGAGGCAGGTGTGGACACGCATGGCAGGAACCGCCGGTACGCCGGGCACCCCGCGCGTCCTGCGCGCCATGAACGACCGGGCCGCACTCGACCTCCTGCTGGAGCACGGGCCGCTGTCCCGGACCCGGATCGGCAAGCTGACCGGGCTGTCGAAGCCGACGGCGTCGCAGTTGCTGGCCCGGCTGGAGGCGGCGGGGCTGGTGCTGGCGGGGGGTACGACCGAAGGGCGTCCGGGGCCCGGCGCCCAGCTCTACGAGGTCAACCCCGCCGCCGCGTACGCCGCCGGGCTCGACGTCACCCCGGACCGCGTCCTGGCCGCCGTCGCCGACGTCACCGGACGCACGGTCGGCCGGTACGAACTGCCCACCCCGGGCCGGCGTCCCGCCACTCCCGTCGTCCAGCAGGTCACCGACGCCCTCGACGGCGCCGTGAAGGCGGCCGGGCTGGACCGGAGCGCCGTCCACCGGCTCGTCATCGGCACGCCGGGCGCCTTCGACCCGGGCACCGGGCGGCTGCGCTACGCCTCCCACCTGCCCGGCTGGCACTCCCCCACCCTGCTCGACGAAGTCGCCGCCGCGCTGCCGATGCCGGTCGAGTACGAGAACGACGTGAACCTCGCCGCCGTGGCCGAGCAGCGCCTCGGAGCGGCCCGGGACCACGAGGACTTCGTGCTGCTGTGGAACCAGGAGGGCCTCGGCGCCGCCCTGGTCCTCGGCGGCCGGCTGCACCGCGGCTGGACCGGCGGCGCCGGCGAGGTCGGGTTCCTGCCCGTGCCGGGCGCCCCGCTGGTCCGCAAGGTCAGCCGTACCGGCAGCGGCGGCTTCCAGGAGCTGGCCGGTTCCCAGGCCCTGGCGGGACTGGCCCGGGAGCTGGGGGTCACCGACGTGCCCTCGGGGCCGTACACCGAGGTCGCCGCCGCCCTGGTGACCCGCGCCGCGCAGGCCGGCACCGACGACGATCCGCACCGCCGGCTGCTCAGGACCTACGCCACCCGCCTGGCCACCGGCCTCGCCTCCCTCGTCTCGGTACTGGACCCCGAGCTGGTGGTGCTGAGCGGCACCTCGCTGACCGCCGGAGGCGAGGCGCTGCGCGACCTGGTCCAGGACGAACTGGAGGAACTGGCCGCCTCCCGGCCCCGGCTCGCCGTCGGTGACGTGACCGAGCACCCCGTTCTGCGCGGTGCGCTGGAGAGCGCGCTCGCGACCACCCGCGACGAGGTCTTCGACACCTCGCGCTGACCCCCGCACCACCACCCGCTTGCCCCACCCGTCTGACCTCACCCTGACCCTGGGAGCTTCGCCATGCCCGGAATATCCAGGAAAGCGGCCTTCGCGGTCGCCGCCTCCGCCTCCCTCACCCTGCTCGCCACCGCCTGTACCGGCCAGGCGGAATCCGGCGCCTCCGACGACCCGGACGCCGAGACGACCATCACCTTCTGGCACGGCTGGAGCGCACCCGCCGAGGTGAAGGCCGTCCAGGCCAACGTGGACCGGTTCGAGAAGGCGCACCCCAACATCAAGGTGAAGGTCGTCGGCAACATCAACGATGACAAGCTCAACCAGGCGCTGCGCGCGGGCGGTTCGAGCGGCCCCGACGTGGTGTCCTCGTTCACCACCTCCAACATCGGCAAGTTCTGCTCCTCGGGCGCCTTCCTCGACCTCAAGCCGTTCGTCGAGAAGTCGAAGCTCGACCTGGACGCCCTCATCCCGAAGCCGATGCTGGACTACACGCAGTTCGACGGGACACGCTGCGCCCTGCCCCTGCTCGGCGACGCCTACGGCCTGTACTACAACAAGGACGCCTTCGAGGCGGCCGGCATCGAGGCCCCGCCGAAGACCTGGTCGGAGTTCGCCCGGGTGGCGAAGAAGCTGACGAAGACCAAGGGCGACGGGTACGAGCAGCTCGGCTTCATGCCGAACTACCACGGCTACGAGACCGTCGTCGACCACTACATGTCCCAGTGGGACCACGCCTACTTCGGCGAGGACGGCAAGTCCAGCGTCGCCGAGGACCCGGCGTTCGCCGAGATGTTCACGTACCAGAAGAAGCTCGTCGACGACCTCGGCGGCTTCGCGAAGCTGGAGAAGTACCGCAACACCTTCGGCGACGAGTGGGGCGCCAAGCACCCCTTCCAGACCGGCCAGGTGGCCATGCAGCTCGACGGCGAGTGGCGGCTCGGCATGGCGAAGGACGCGGGCGTGGACTTCGAGATCGGCACCGCGCCGATGCCCGTCGCCGACGACGAGGTGGACGAGTACGGCAAGGGCTTCCTGTCCGGCACCGTCATGGGCATCGCCCCGCAGAGCAAGAAGCAGAACGCGGCGTGGGAGCTGGTGAAGTACATGACGACCGACACCGAGGCCGTCGTCTCCTTCGCCAACGCCATCCGCAACGTGCCCTCCACCTTCCCGGCGCTCAAGTCGCCCGACCTGAAGACCGACCCGGCGTTCAAGACCTTCCTGGACATCGCCCAGCACCCCGAGTCGAACTCCCCGCCGGCCTCCGTCAACGGCGCCACCTACCAGCTGACCCTCCAGGACTTCGGCTACCAGTACGAGTCGGGCAAGGTGAAGGACCTCAAGGCGGGGCTGGAGAAGACCGCCGAGCAGATCGACCGCGACATCGAGCAGACGAAGTAGCGGTCCATGACGTCCATGACATCCGTGACGGCATCCTCGGCCGCCACCAACACGCTGCGCGCCAAGCGCCGCCGCTCGGCGCTGCGCACGGTGGCCTTCATGTCCCCGTGGCTCGTCGGGTTCGGCGTCTTCTTCGCCTACCCCCTGGTGTCCACCGTGTACTTCTCGCTGATGAAGTACGACGGCTTCGGCGTCCCGGAGTTCCGGGGCCTGGACAACTGGGCGTACGTCTTCCAGGACTACCCGCTGTTCTGGCCGGCCCTGCGCAACACCCTCTGGCTGGTCCTGGTGATGGTGACCTGCCGGGTGGTGTTCGGGCTCGGGGTCGGGCTGCTCATCACGAAGATCAAGTCGGGCGCCGGGGTCTTCCGGACCCTCTTCTACCTGCCCTACCTCGCCCCGCCCGTCGCCGCGACGCTGGCCTTCGTCTTCCTCCTCAACCCCGGTACGGGGCCGGTCAACTCGGTGCTGGAGGGCCTCGGCGTACCGGCGCCCGGCTGGTTCACGGACGCCGCCTGGTCCAAGCCGGCGCTGACCGCGCTCGCCGTGTGGGGCGTGGGCGACCTCATGGTCATCTTCATGGCCGCGCTGCTCGACGTGCCGAAGGAGCAGTACGAGGCCGCCGAGCTGGACGGGGCGTCGGCCTGGCAGCGGTTCCGGTTCGTGACGCTGCCGAACATCTCGCCGATCGTGCTGTTCGCCGTGGTCACGGGCGTGATCCAGACCATGCAGTACTACACGCAGCCGCTGGTCGCCGGGAAGGTCGCCTCCGGGATCATCGGCGGCTCCGGGCAGTCCTTCGAGCCCGGCTATCCCGACAAGTCGACCCTCACCCTCCCCCAGCTCGTCTACAACCTCGGCTTCCAGCGCTTCGACTACGGCTCCGCCTGCGTGGTCGCGCTCGTGCTGTTCGCACTGGCGATGGCGTTCACCGCGCTGCTGATGCGCCGCCGGGGCGGTCTGATCCAGGCAGGTGACCGATGACCCAGGTATCGACGGCCCAGGTGCTGGAGCGGCCCGCGGCGGCCGGTGGTCCGCCGTCCACGGAGGAACGCACCGCCCGTCGCCGCGTCCTGCTGGAGTGGATCGCCGTCCACTCCCTGGGCGTGGCCGCCGCCCTCTTCTTCACGCTGCCGTTCGTCTTCGTGGTGCTCACCTCGCTGATGAGCGACCAGCAGACCCTCACCCGGGACCTGTGGCCGCACACCTGGGAATGGGGCAACTACCGCGCGGTCCTGGACACGCCCGGCTTCCTCACCTGGTGGAAGAACACGCTGCTCTACGCGGGCCTCGGCACCGCGCTGACGGTGGCGTCGTCGATCCCGGTGGCGTACGCGCTGGCCAAGTTCCGCTTCCGGGGCCGGCATCTGTCGCTGATGCTGGTGATCTCGATGATGATGCTGCCCCCGCAGGTGATCATCATCCCGATGTACCTGTTCTGGGCGAAGCAGCTGGACCTGTCCGGCACCCTGTGGCCGCTGATCATCCCGATGGCCTTCGGCGACGCCTTCTCCATCTTCCTGCTGCGGCAGTTCCTGCTGACCATCCCGGACGAGTACCTGGACGCGGCGAAGGTGGACGGCTGCGGGGAGCTGCGCACCCTGCTGAAGGTCGTCCTGCCGATGGCGAAGCCGGGCATCGCGGCCGTGGCGCTCTTCCAGTTCTTCTACGCCTGGAACGACTACTTCGGGCCCCAGATCTACGCCTCCGAGAACCCCGGCGCCTGGACGCTCTCCTACGGCCTGGAGTCCTTCAAGGGCGCCCACCACACCGACTGGAACCTCACCATGGCCGCCACCGTGCTGGTCATGGCCCCCGTGATCCTCGTGTTCTTCTTCGCGCAGAAGGCGTTCGTCGAGGGCGTCACACTGACCGGAGTAAAGGGTTGATGACTTCATGAAACTCACCGTGGTCGGCGGCGGTTCGACCTACACGCCCGAACTGATCGACGGCTTCGCCCGGTTGCGTGACACGCTGCCGGTGGAGGAGCTGGTCCTGGTGGATCCGGCCGCGGACCGGCTGGAGTTGGTCGGGGGCCTCGCCCGCCGCATCTTCGCCAGGCAGGACCACAGTGGCCGGGTGGTCACCACCTCCGACCTGGACGCGGCCGTCGACGGCGCCGACGCGGTCCTGCTCCAGTTGCGCGTCGGCGGTCAGGCGGCCAGGCAGCAGGACGAGACCTGGCCCCTGGAGTGCGGCTGCGTCGGCCAGGAGACGACCGGCGCGGGCGGGCTCGCCAAGGCGCTGCGCACGGTGCCGGTGGTGCTGGACATCGCCGAGCGGGTGCGCCGGGCCAACCCGGACGCCTGGATCATCGACTTCACCAACCCGGTCGGCATCGTCACCCGCGCCCTGCTCCGGGCCGGGCACCGGGCGGTCGGGCTGTGCAACGTGGCGATCGGACTGCAACGCAAGTTCGCCGCGCTGCTCGGGGTGGCACCCGCCGACGTCCACCTGGACCACGTCGGCCTCAACCACCTCACCTGGGAGACCGCCGTACGGCTCGGCGGCCCCGAGGGCGAGGACGCGCTGCCCCGCCTGCTGGCCGAGCACGGGGAGAAGGTCGCCGCCGACCTGCGCCTGCCCCGGCCGCTCCTGGACCGCCTGGGCGTCGTCCCGTCCTACTACCTGCGCTACTACTACGCCCACGACGAGGTCGTCGACGAGCTGCGCACCAAGCCGTCCCGGGCCGCCGAGGTGGCGGAGATGGAACGGCAGCTGCTGCAGATGTACGGCGACCCGGCCCTGGACGAGAAGCCCGAGCTGCTCGCCAAGCGCGGCGGCGCCTACTACTCCGAGGCCGCCGTGGACCTCGCCGCCGCCCTGCTCGGCGGCGCGGGCTCCCCGTACCAGGTGGTGAACACCTACAACCGTGGCACGCTGCCCTTCCTCCCCGACGACGCGGTGATCGAGGTGCCGGCCGCGGTGGGCGGCAAGGGGGCCTCCCCGCTGCCGGTGGCGGACGTGGACCCGCTGTACGCGGGGCTCATGGCGAACGTGACCGCGTACGAGGACCTGGCCCTGGACGCGGCCCTGCGCGGCGGCCGGGACCGGGTTTTCCGGGCACTGCTCGCCCACCCGCTCGTGGGCCAGTACGCGTACGCCGAGCAGCTCACCGACCGGCTGATCGCACACAACCGGGAGCACCTGGCGTGGGCCTGACCGCAAGCGTCCTCGCCGTCGACGCGGGCAACAGCAAGACCGACGTGGCCGTGGTGGCGGCCGACGGCGAGGTCCTCGCCACGGCGCGGGGCGGGGCCTTCCGGCCGCCCGCCGTGGGTGTCGAACGGGCCGTGGACGCCCTGGCGGAGGCGGTGACGCGGGCCTTCGACGCGGCCGGCGTCACCTCCGTCGGCCACGTGTCGGCCTGCCTGGCCAACGCCGACCTGCCGGTGGAGGAGGAGCAGCTGGCCGCCGCGCTGCACGCGCGCGCGTGGGGTGCGGGCGTCGAGGTACGCAACGACACGTTCGCGATCCTGCGGGCCGGTGTCGCCGAGCCGCTGGGCGTCGCCGTCGTGTGCGGGGCCGGCGTCAACTGCGTCGGCATGCGCCCCGACGGGCGCACCGCCCGGTTCCCGGCCATCGGCCGCATCTCCGGGGACTGGGGCGGCGGCTGGGGGCTGGCCGAGGAGGCGCTGTGGCACGCCGCGCGCGCGGAGGACGGCCGCGGCGGGCCGACCGAGCTGGCCCGGACCCTGCCGGCGCATTTCGGCCTCGACTCGATGTACGCCCTGATAGAGGCCCTGCACCTGCGGCGGATCGAGCCGGTACGGCGGCACGAGCTGACCCCCGTGCTGTTCGCCACGGCGGCCGGGGGCGACCCGCTCGCCAGGTCGGTCGTGGACCGGCAGGCCGACGAGGTGGTGGCCATGGCCGCGGTCGCGCTGACCCGCCTGGACCTGCTGGACGAACCGGCGCCGGTCCTGCTCGGCGGCAGCGTGCTGGCGGCCCGGCATCCGCGGCTCGACGACCGGATACGGGAACTGCTGGCGGCCCACGCCCCCAAGGCGGTGCCCCGCGTGGTGACGGCCCCGCCCGTGCTGGGCGCGGTGCTGCTGGGGCTCGACCACGTGGGCGCGGCGGCCGGAGCCGGTGAACGGGTCCGGAAGCACTTCGCCGCCTGAGCAGCCTGAGCCGCCGAAGCCGCCGAAGCCGTCTGCGACGATCTGCGCCGACTGCGCCACCCGCGTCATCCGCATCACCGGCATCACCCGCCGCGTGGGCGACCGGGAACCGGTACGGGGAACCGAACCGGTTCCCGTGGCGTATTCATGGGCAGGGGTGGTGCGTTGCACCGGGATGGCATCAAGATCGGGTGAAGCCCGGTGCGAATGCCGGTGCGGGCAGCGATACTTGCGGCGACGGATGACCATGGGGGAGGTCAGCAGTGACTCAACCGCCGAAGGGCAGCGCGGCGGCGCCGCCCGGCACGGGTGTGCCCGGCCCGCCCGCCGTACCGCCGCGTGCCGCACCGGTGCCGGGACAGCGGTCGGGCGGTACGCCCTCCGCTCCCCCGCCGCCCCCGGCCCGGCGTCGCACCGCCTTCGCCGAGGGCGTGGACCGGCTGCGCGCGGCCGCGGTCACCGAGCCGGGGCGGCTGCGCATCATCGGCGCGCTGCTCGCCGTACTCGTGATCGCCTTCGGTGCCGTCACCGCCTGGCAGATGAACGAGCGGACCGCGGCCGCCGACGACGTGCTGACCCGCAGCCAGCCGCTCAGCTCCGCCGCGGCCGACATCTACCGCTCCCTCGCCGAGGCCAACACCGCGGCCTCCAGCGGTTTCCTGGCCGGCGGGCAGGAGACGGAGGACTCCCGCACGCGTTACGACCACGGGATCCGCGCGGCCGCCGAGGGGCTCGTGACGGCCGCCGCCAACTCCGAGCCCAAGTCCCCGGCGGCGAAGACCATCGCCGAACTCAACCGGCTGCTGCCCGAGTACAAGGGCCTGGTCGAGCGCGCCCGCACCTACAACCGGCAGGGCTTCCCGGTCGGCGGCGCCTACCTGCGCTACGCCAACGAGAAGATGCAGAAGGAGATGCTCCCGGCGGCGGAGGACCTCTACACCAAGGAGAACGAGCGGCTGAGCGCCGACTACGGCGACGCCAAGCCCTACCCCTGGGCGGCGATCGCCCTCGGCGTCGTCCTGCTCGGCGCGCTGGCCTGGGCCCAGCACCGCCACTACCGGCGCACCAACCGCGTCCTGAACCACGGCCTGGTCGCCGCGACCGCCGCCTCCGCGATCGTGCTGCTCTGGCTGGTCGTCGGCCACGGCGTCGCCCGCTCGAACCTGACCGACTCCTACGAACACGGCGTGCGCTCCCTGAACGCGCTGAACGAGGCCCGCATCGCCTCCCTCAAGGCCCGGGGCAACGAGAACCTGACCCTGGTCTCCCGCGGTGCGGAGACCACCAAGGTGGACGGCGAGACGTACGACTCCTACGACCTGGCCTTCAACAAGAACATGGACGCCCTCGGCACGGCACTGGCCGAGGCGGGCCGGCTCGCCGACGACGAGACCGGCGAACAGCCGGTGGGCACGGCGAGCGGCGACATGACGGAGTGGAAGAAGCGCCACACCTCGGCCCGTGAGCAGGACGAGAACGGCAACTACCAGCAGGCGCTGGACCTGGTGATCGGCGGCGACGGCGCCACGGTGGAGTGCTTCGACGGCGTCGACGCCGCGCTGGCCACCGCCCTGAAGCACGAGAAGGCGGAGTTCGAGCAGGCGGCGGGCGACGGTCTGGACGCGATGGGCTACCTGCCGCAGGGTGCCGGTGTGCTCGCCGCCCTCGGTGCGGCCGGGGCGCTCGTCGGCATCGGCCGCAGGCTGTCGGAGTACCGGTGAGGCGGGCCGCGCACCCGGCGGGCCGGCGGGAAGGGGTGCCCGTGGAGGCAGTGCCCGGGAAAGGGGGCGCGAGGATGCGTGCGCGACGGTTGCGGACCGGCCTGGAGGGCTGGGGCGGTGTGGGGGCGATGGCCCTCGCCTGCGCCCTCGCGGTACTGGCGGCCCTGCTCCTGCCGGTGGTCCACTCGCACGGCGGGGACGACGACGGCACGGCCGGCGGCGGCCAGGGTGTCGCCCACGGCAGCCGGGCGCGGGCCGCCGAGGAGTGCAAGGCCCCGGAGAAGCAGACCCTCGCCCCCTCCGGCGACGACGGGCCGACCGTCGACGAGATCCGCGCCCGCGAGGGCGAGAAGCGCAAGCTGATCGTCGGCGTCGACCAGAACAGCTACCGCTGGGGCTACCGCGACCCGAACAGCGGCGGCGACGCCGAGCTGGAGGGCTTCGACATCGACCTGGCGCACCGGATCGCGAAGGACGTCCTCGGCGACGAGGACGCCGTGCAGTTCAAGGCGATCCCCACCGACCAGCGCGTCCCCGCCATCCAGGACGGCCGGGTCGACATGGTCGTCCGCACGATGACCATCAACTGCGACCGGCTGAAGGACGTCGCGTTCTCCGCCCCCTACTTCCAGACCGGCCAGCAGGTACTGGCGCCCAAGTCCTCGGAGATCACCGGGTACGACGGCACCCTGGCCGGCAAGGAGATCTGCACGGCGGCGGGTTCGACGGCGCTGAGCACGCTGGAGCAGGACCGGACGGACGGCAAGCTGCCCGAGGGCGTCGACCTGCGCACCACGGTGCCCAACCAACTCGACTGCCTGGTGAGGCTCCAGCTGGGCGAGGTCGACGCGGTGGTCACCGACGGCGCCCTCGCCGCCAGCCAGGCCGCACAGGACCCGACGGTCGAACTGAAGGGCGACGCCTTCACCACCGAGTACTACGGCGTGGCGATGAAGAAGGACGCCGACGATCTGGTACGCCGGGTCAACCAGGTCCTGGAGCAGTGGCGCGCGGACCGGGCAAAGGGGTGGCAGCACTCGTACGACCGGTGGCTGTCGGAGACCATGGACGACGCGGCGAAGTCGCTGCCGCCGACCCCGCAGTACCTGCGCGAGAGCTGACCGACGGCCGCGGCGCAGGCCAGGAGAGAACACACGCACGGCACACGCAAGTCCGCTACGGCGAGAGGTGATCGATGGGCGACACGGGACCCACCGGGCCGGTGATGGACCGGGACGAGGTGGACCGTGCGCTGGCGCGGCTCGGCGCCGAGCACGAGGCGATCGAGACCTCGCTCCTCGCCCTCCAGGACCACGCGGGCCGCAGACTCCTCGAAGGCGCCGAGCTGACCGGCGTCACCGCCGGACGCTGGGCGGCCACGGAGGCGTCGATCACGCTGCTGTGGACCTACTTCGACGCGTACTCGGGCACGCTGCGCACCGCGCGGGAGATCCGTTCCCGGCGCCGCTGGTCCAGCCGCGAGGACCTGGCGGAGCTGACGGAGCTGCTGCGCGGCGAGGCCGTCACGGTGGCCGGCTCGGCCGCCGCCACCGCCAACGCGCCCACCCCGAACGGGGGTCCGGGCCGGCTCAGCGAGCGGTACACGTTGGTGGCGCTGGTGGACCGGATGAACCATCTCTACGCGACCTCCCTGGACATGGTGGTCGCCGCCGACGCCGTGTGGTCGGCCCTGCCCGCCCGGATCGATTTACTCGCCGCCGAACTGCAGCGCACCCGCAAGCTGGCGCACTCGGTCGGCGTGCGCCCCGGCGAGCACCCGTCCGGGGACGACCTGGAGCGGATCACCCGCACCCTGACGCGGCTGCGCGAGCAGGTGGTCTCCGACCCGCTGGCCTTCTGGACGCCCGCGCAGGGTAGTTCGGCACCGGGCGGCGGCCGGCCCGACACCACGGTGTACGACCGGGAGGCGCTGGCGCTGGAGGAGGTGCGCCGGGAGATCGACGCGGTGCTGGCCGTGCGCCAGGACGCCGAGCAGCGGATCGTGCGGCTGCGGGACGTGCTCTCCCGCGCGGACCGCACGCTGGCCGAGGCCCGCACCGCGCGCGGCGAGGTGCTGGCGAAGATCGCCGCGACGGAGGTGCCGGTGGTCGGCGGACCGCCGATCGTGCTCCAGGAGCAGCTGGCGGCTGCCGCCGAGTACCGCAGACACGCCCAGTGGCACCGCCTGTCGCCGCTCCTGGAGTCCCTGGAGGAGAAGGCGGAGGACGAACTGCTGCGGGCCCGCGAGTCGTTGACGGCGGTCACGGCACCGCTCGCGGTCCGTGCCGAGCTGCGCGGCCGGCTGGACGCTTACAAGGCGAAGATGGCCCGGCTGGGGCACGCAGAGGACCCGGAGCTGGCCGAGAAGTACGAGCGGGCGCGCCGCATGCTGTGGAGCGCGCCCTGCGACCTGCGCGTCGCCGAGCAGGCCGTGCTGCGCTACCAGTACGCGGCGGCCGAACTGCTCGGCACCACCGCACCGCGCGTACCCGGCCAGGGCGGACAGGTCGACCGGACGGGACCCGGCGCATGAGCGATCACCGGCGCACGGGCGGGAACCGGCGCGCGACCGGCGGCTCCCCCGCGAGCGGCACCCGCGAGGGAGCGAGAAGGGGGAGGCAGCGGCATGAGTGAGGCAGGGCGGACGTGTCAGCGTCCCGGCTGCGGCGGGACCTACGAGGACATGGGCGGCGGCGAGCTGTACTGCGACACCTGCGGTCTCGCGCCGGTCGTCGGGTCGGGCGGCGCGCTCGGCTCGGTCCCCACGGGCGTCACCGGGGGCGGCGGCCGGGGCTCGCGCGGGTCGTCGGGCAGCGGCGGTTCCCGCTCCAGCGCCCGCAGTTCCCGCACGTCCTCGCAGTCGTCGAAGTCTCGGCGTTCCGTGTCGGGGCGGCTCTCGCGAGCCGTGTCGGGCCGTTCCACGGGGCGTTCGGTGTCCGTGCGCAGCTCGGGTTCGGGTGCCGGGTCCACCGGTCGCGGGCGCCTGGGCGTGGGTCTCGTGGAGGTGCCGGCGGTGCCGCGGCCCGACCCGCGCGAGATGGTCATGGACCACCCGGAGGTGCCCGAGCGCAAGCGGTTCTGCTCGCGCTCGGACTGCGGGGCGCCGGTCGGGCGCGCGCGCGGCGAGCGGCCGGGACGTACGGAGGGCTTCTGCACCAAGTGCGGCCACCCGTACTCGTTCGTGCCGAAGCTGAAGGCCGGGGACGTGGTGCACGGCCAGTACGAGGTGGTGGGCTGCCTCGCGCACGGCGGCCTCGGCTGGATCTACCTCGCGGTGGACAAGGCCGTGTCCGACCGCTGGGTGGTCCTCAAGGGCCTGCTGGACACGGGCGACCAGGACGCGATGGCGGCGGCGATCTCCGAGCGGCGCTTCCTCGCCGAGATCGAGCACGCCAACATCGTGCGGATCTACAACTTCGTCGAGCACCTCGACCAGCGCACCGGCTCCCTCGACGGCTACATCGTCATGGAGTACGTCGGCGGCAAGTCGCTCAAGGAGATCGCCAACGCCCGGCGCTCCCCGGACGGCAGACGGGACCCGCTGCCGGTCGAGCAGGCCTGCGCGTACGGCATCGAGGCGCTGGAGGCGCTCGGCCACCTGCACAGCCGCAAGCTGCTGTACTGCGACTTCAAGGTCGACAACGCCATCCAGACCGAGGACCAGCTCAAGCTCATAGACATGGGCGCGGTCCGCCGCATGGACGACGACGAGTCGGCCATCTACGGCACGGTGGGCTACCAGGCCCCCGAGGTCGCCGACGTCGGCCCGTCGGTGGCCTCCGACCTGTACACCGTGGGCCGCACCCTGGCCGTGCTGACCTTCGACTTCCAGGGTTACACCACGGTCTACGCGGACTCCCTGCCGGACCCCGACAACATCGACGTCTTCCGGCGCTACGAGTCGTTCTACCGGCTGCTGGTGCGGGCCACCGACCCGGACCCGGCCCGCAGGTTCGCCTCCGCGCAGGAGATGGCGGAGCAGCTGACGGGTGTACTGCGCGAGGTGGTCTCGCTCCAGACGGGCCGTGCCAGGCCCGCCGTCTCCACGCTGTTCGGGCCCGAGGTGCGGGTGACGGACACGGAGCTGTTCCCGCGCCTCGACGGCGACGTGTCGCGGCTGGGGGCCAGGGCGGTGCGTACGCGGGGACGGGGACGCCGGGGCGGCTCCGCCGCGGTGCCGCCGGGCGGTGCGGGAGCCGCGTCCGCGCTGCCGGGCGGGGCCGGTCCTGCCGTGGGCGCGCCGGGCGGGACCGTCGCGCACGCCCCGCCGGCCGGCGCCGGTGCCCTGCCCGCGGGCGCGACGACGGGTGCGCCGCGTGGCGCGAGCGCGGCGCTGCCGGGTGCCGTGAGCAGCGTCGGCGGTCTCGACGTCGGGACCTCCGGCCTGGTCGAGCCGGCCGACGCGCCCACCGCCACGCTGGCGCTGCCGGTCCCCCGGGTCGACGCCGGTGACCCCAACGCGGGTTTCCTGGCGGGCCTGATGGCGTCCGCGCCGGCCGAGCTGCTGACGGCGCTGGCCGCCGCACCGGCGCCGTCGGCCGAGACGCGGCTGCGGCAGATCCGGGCCCTGCTGGAGAACGGCGACGCGCCCGCCGCGCTGGAGGTCCTCGGGGACCTGGAGGGCGAACGCCCCGACGACTGGCGGGTGGTCTGGTACCGCGGTCTCGCCGCACTGGTGACCGGCGCCCACGAGGACGCCGCGCTGGCCTTCGACGCGGTCTACGACGCCTTCCCCGGCGAGATCGCGCCCAAGCTCGCGCTCGCCCTGTGCGCGGAGGTGCTGGGGCAGTTGGACAACGCCGCCGAGTACTACTGGCTGGTGTGGGCCTCCGACCCGAGCCATGTCAGCGCGGCGTTCGGGCTGGCCCGGGTCCAGCTGGCCGGCGGCGACCGGGCCGGTGCCGTACGGACGCTGGAGTCGGTGCCGGAGTCGTCGGTCCACTGCACCGGAGCGCGCGTGGCGGCCGTGCGGGCGAGGCTGCGGCGGCGCACCGCGGCCGCGGGCGACCTGGAGTTCCTGGACGATCTGATCGCCGCCGCGCGGCAGGTCGAGGCACTGGACGTGTACGGTCTGGATCCGGCGCGGCGCGAGCAGCTGTCGGTCGAGGTCCTCGGTTGCGCGCTGGACTGGGTACTCTCCGGAGGTCGGGGTTCCGTCCCTCCCGCCGCCGGGGGACGGACGCTGCTCGGCAGCGGCCTGGACGAACGCGGCCTGCGTTTCGGCCTGGAGCGTTCGTACCGCACGCTGGCACGGCTGGCTCGGGGCGGCGAGGAGAGGATCGACCTGGTGGAACGTGCCAATCGTTACCGCCCCCGGACGTGGGTGTAGTTGATGTCGCAGATGCCCCAGCAGGCCGCTGTGTCGAAGTGCCCGAGCTGCGAGGAGCCCCTCGAGTCGGGTGACCGTTTCTGCGGTGCGTGCGGATACGACCTGTCCGTCGTGCCCGCGCGGCCCGAGGACAGCCCCACCCTCGTCGTCAACGGCGCGGTGCCCGCGCCGGACGGCGTGGACTGGCCCGCGGCCCGGGACTCGGACGGCCAGGGCCGTCCCGCCCCGGTGCACGCGGCGGCCGAACTCCCGGGCACCGACTCGGGCGGCGCCCCGCTGCCGCCACCGCCCGCCCCTCCGGCGGCACCGCCCGCCGCTCCGGGGGCGGCACCGGCGTCCGCCGCGCCCGGCGTCCGGTTCGACCGGCCGGACGAGCCCGACGAGTACCCCCTGCAGGCCCCCGACCCGCGGCTGACCGCCGAACAGGAGGCCGCCGCTCAGGTGCCGGCCCCGCCCGCCGGGTCGCCCGCCGCCGAGAAGGTGTGCGTCGCCTGCCGCGCGGGCCGGGTCGACGACGACGGCTATTGCGAGAACTGCGGGCACGCCCAGCCCCGCGAACGCGACCACATGGAGCAGGAGTCCGGTCCGATCGCCGCCGTCAGCGACCGGGGCCTGCGCCACCACCGCAACGAGGACGCGTTCTCGGTGGGCTGCACCGCGCTGCCCGACGGCGCCCCCGCCTCCGTGGCGATCGTCTGCGACGGCGTGTCCTCGGCGACCCGCCCCGACGACGCCTCCCTCGCCGCGTCCCGCGCGGCCGGCCAGTCGCTGCTGGGCGCCCTGCCGCGCGGCACGCATCCGCAGCAGGCCATGCACGACGCCATCCTCGCCGCCTCGCACGCCGTCAACGCGCTGGCCGACGAGCCCGCCACCGCCCGCGAGCAGGCCCCGCACCAGAACGCGCCCGCCTGCACCCTGGTCGGCGCCGTGGTCACCGCCGGTCTCCTGGTCGTCGGCTGGGTCGGCGACAGCCGCGTCTACTGGGTGCCCGCCGACCGCGCCACCCCGCCCGCCCGGCTCACCGAGGACGACTCGTGGGCGGCCCAGATGGTCGCCGCGGGCCTGATGAACGAGGCCGAGGCCTACGCCGACGAGCGCGCCCACGCCATCACCGGCTGGCTGGGCGCCGACGCCTACGAACTGGAGCCGCACACCGCGTCCTTCAAGCCGGACCGCCCCGGCGTGGTCGTGGTCTGCACGGACGGCCTGTGGAACTACGCGGAGTCCGCCGAGGAGATGGCCGACGCCGTGCCCCAGGACGCCGCCGCCCGCCCGCTGCACGGCGCCCGCGTCCTGGTCGGCCACGCCCTGGACGGCGGGGGCCACGACAACGTAACAGTGGCCCTCCTGCCGTTCCCGGCCCCGCCGCAGGGGGCAGGATCGGCCTGAGGCCCCCGCACGGGTACGGGTCAGGGGCGGCCTCGCGGACCGCAGGGGGCGGTCCGCGCCAACGAGCCAGGACCCCCGCCACCGGGGGACGTAGAGGGGGATGCGATCCGGCATGGCCAATTTCTCGAAGTCGAACGTGCCGCAGTTCGCGGTGGACGTCTACCAGAACGAGTACCTGGCCGAGGGCGGCCGCGAGGTCAACGCCATCGTCACGGTCACCGCGACCGGCGGCGGCACGATCGGGAGCGCGGTCGCCGCGCCCCACCTGTACTCGCCCGGCCGGGGCCCGTCCGCCGCCGTGGCGCTGATGGTCGACTGCTCGGGCTCGATGGACTATCCGCCGACCAAGATGCGCAACGCCCGCGACGCCACGTCCGCAGCGGTCGACACCCTGCGCGACGGCGTCCACTTCACGGTCGTGGCCGGCACCCACGTGGCCAAGGAGGTCTACCCGGGCGGCGGCCGGCTCGCGGTCGCCGACGCCACCACCCGGGCGCAGGCCAAGCAGGCGCTGCGGGGTCTCAATGCGGGCGGCGGCACCGCCATCGGCACCTGGCTGCGGCTGGCGGACCGGCTGCTGTCCACCGCGGACGTCGCCATCCGGCACGGCATCCTGCTCACCGACGGCCGCAACGAGCACGAGTCGCCCGAGGACCTCAGGGCGGCGCTCGACGCCTGCGCCGGGCGGTTCACGTGCGACGCCCGTGGCGTGGGCACCGACTGGGAAGTGAAAGAAGTCACAGGGATCGCCTCCGCCCTGCTCGGCACCGCCGACATCGTCGCCGATCCCGCGGGCCTGGCCGCCGACTTCACGCGAATGATGGAGACGGCCATGGGCAAGGAGGTCGCGGACGTCGCGCTGCGGCTGTGGACCCCGGTCGGCACCGCGGTCAGGTTCGTCAAGCAGGTCGCGCCGACGGTCGAGGAGCTGACTGGCCGCCGCACCGAGGCGGGCCCGCGCGCCGGTGACTACCCCACCGGTTCCTGGGGCGACGAGTCCCGTGACTACCACGTCTGCGTGGAGGTACCGGCCGCGGGGCTCGGCCGGGAGATGCTGGCCGCCCGCGTCTCCCTGGTCATCCCGGAGCCCGACGGGTCCGTCCAGAACCTGGGCGCGCAGGGTCTCGTACGGGCCGTGTGGACCGACGACATGGCCGCCTCCACGTCGATCAACCCCCAAGTCGCCCACTACACCGGGCAGGCCGAACTGGCACAAGCCATCCAGCAAGGGCTGGATCTGCGCAAAGCGGGAGACATCGACGGAGCAACGGCCAAACTGGGGCGCGCGGTTCAGCTCGCCGGAGCCTCCGGAAACGCCGATACGGCGAAACTGCTCGCGAAGGTGGTGGACGTAGTGGACGCGGCGGCAGGTACTGTGCGACTGAAAGCGAAGGTCGAGGAAGCCGACGAGATGACTCTCGAGACCCGGTCGACAAAGACTGTTCGTGTAAAGAAGTGACGCAGCACGACAAACGCGCGACACGCCCGCTAGAGAGGGAAGCTCCGACATGCCGACCTGCCCGAACGGACACCAGTCGGGTTCCGACGACTGGTGCGAGGTCTGCGGTCACCGCATGGCCGGTGCCGTGCCGCCCCCTCCGCCGCCCCCGCCACCGGGCGGCGGCTACGGCTTCCCGCCGCCCGCCGGTCCGGGCGGCCCGGGCGGTGGTCCCGGTGGTCCCGGCGGCGAGCCGCAGCTGTGTCCGCAGTGCCGCACGCCGCGTGAGGGCGGTGCGCCGTTCTGCGAGGAGTGCCGGTGGAACTTCCTGACCAACACCGCCACGTCGTACACCCCGGCCGCCCCGCGCCCGCCGGCGCCCGGCCCGGCGCCGCACTTCGGACAGCCGCCGGGCGGTCCCTCGGCGGGCCCGTCCTACGGCGGCGGTGACGCGTACGACTACCAGGGCTCCCGCCCGTCCCAGGTGAACCGCCCCGCCGAACCGATTCCCCCGGGCCCGCCGCCCTTCGGCGCCGACCCGTCGGGACGCGGTGGGCCGGGCGGACCGGGGAGCGGTCCTGGTGGTCATGGCGGTCCTGCGGGCGGCCCCTTCGGTCCTGGCGGACCCGGTGGACCTGGCGGTCCCGGGGGCTCCGACAGGCCCGGCGGCTTCGGCGGCCCGGGTGGGCCCGGCAGCCCTGGGGGACCCAACGGTCCTGGTGGCCCCGGCGGCTTCGGCGGCCCCGATGGGTTCGGCGGTCCCGGCGGCCCGAACGGCCCCTCCGGCCCCCCGCCCCCGCCCGGTTTCGGTGCCGATCCGTCGCGTCCGGTCCCGCCTCCGTCCGGTCCCGTTCCGCCCCCGCCCGGCGCCGGTGGCCCGGGCGGTCCGGGTGGCGGCCCGCAGGGGTTCCAGGCCGGTCCGCCGGCCCCGCCCGCCTTCCCGCAGGAGACCAACCGCCCGCCGCAGCAGGGCGGCCCGTCCTTCGGCGAGGACGACTGGGTGCTCTCCCCGCCGTCGTCCACCGGTCCCGGCGGCCCGGGAGGTCCCGGCGGCCCGAACGGCCCGGGCCCGGCCCAGGGCGGCTACGGCTACCCGCAGCCCGGCGCCACCCAGGCACCGCCCGGCCCCGGCCAGGGCTTCCCGCAGCAGCCGCAGCGGCCCCAGCAGCCGACGACCTGGTCGGCGACGATCGGCCCGGACCGCGAGTACTTCATGGCGATGATGCAGCGCTCCGGCCCCGAGGCCGCGGGCCTGAACCTGCCCGCGTACTCGCCCGAGCAGCAGCGCGCGCTCACCGGCAACCAGATCACCATCGGCCGCCGCCGTCACTCCACCGGCGACACCCCGGACATCGATCTGGCCGTGCCGCCGGAGGACCCGGGCGTCTCGCACCAGCACGCGGTGCTGGTGCAGCAGCCGGACGGCAGCTGGGCGGTCGTCGACCAGAACTCGACGAACGGCACCACGGTCAACGGGGGCGAGGAGCCGATCCAGCCCTTCGTGCCGGTGCCGCTCCAGGACGGCGACCGGGTGCACGTGGGCGCCTGGACGACGATCACGATCCGCCGGGGATAGGACCGGCGGTCTCCGTCAGGCGAACGGCCAGGCGTACGGCCCCTCGGGGTCGTCCAGCCACGCCCAGGCCCGTTCGCCGCTGACGGTGATGCCGTAGCGCTCGCGGCGCGGGGCGTCCTCGCGCTGCCACAGCGCGTACGCCTCCTGCGGGTCGAGCCCGCCCCGGCTCAGCGCCAGCAGGAAGCGGAACAGGTCGTCCTCCCGGGCCCGGCGCGGTACGCCGCCCAGGCCCGGCGTCTCGGGCTCGGCGCGCTCCGCGCCGCGCAGCGGCACGAAGTACGCGGGCGTGTGCAGGAAGCGCCCCTCGGCATGCCGTGCGTCGCGGACGGTGAGGACGACGAGCCCGGTGGCGAGCGGGGTCAGGATCCGTCCGCCGGGGCGGCACTGGGCGGTCCACGCGCGCGGTACCGAGGGCAGCGCGCAGGTGGCGAGGATCCGGTCGTAGGGGGCGCGCTCGGGGACACCGCGGGCGCCGTCGCCCGTGACGACGGCCGGGTGGTACCCGGCGGCGTCCAGGTGCCGGCGGGCCGACTCGGTGATCTCGGGGTCCAGGTCGACGGTGGTGACCAGGTCGTCGTCGCCGAGGCGGTGGGCGAGCAGGGCGGCGTTGTAGCCGGTGCCGGCGCCGATCTCCAGGACCCGGTCGCCGTCCCGCACGTCCAGTTCGGCCAGCATCATCGCCATCAGCGAGGGCTGGCTGCTGGAGGAGAGCAGTTCGCCGTCGCGCATCCGGGTCGCCAGCGGGGCGTCGGCGTAGGCGCCGCGCACCCAGCGCTCGCGGGCGCCGGGGTCGGGGTGCTCGCCCCACCGGCGTTCGTAGCCGCCCCGGACACCGACGTAGTAGTACGGCACGAAGAGGTGGCGCGGCACCGCCCTGAACGCCTCCCGCCAGACCGGGTCGGCCGTCCAGGCGCCGCTCAGCTCGATCTCCCGCACCAGCTCCGCCCGCGCGGAGGCGGCGAGGCTGTCCAGGTCCTCGTACCCGCCCATGCCTCCACAGTACGGGCCGGGCGGGCCGCGGGCAGGGTCCGCGGGCGCAGTCCTAGGTCTTGAGTCCTATGCCCCCGGGTCTGAGACCATGGACGGCGTGAATGAGATTCGGCGCGGCACGCTTCAGGAGCAGACCTTCTACGAGCAGGTCGGCGGGGAGGAGACCTTCCGCCGGCTCGTCCACCGTTTCTACGAGGGCGTCGCCGGGGATCCGATCCTGCGGCCGATGTACCCCGAGGAGGACCTGGGTCCGGCCGAGGACCGTTTCGCGCTGTTCCTCATGCAGTACTGGGGCGGCCCGACGACGTACAGCGACAACCGGGGCCATCCGCGGCTGCGGATGCGGCACGCCCCCTTCGTCGTCGACCGGGCCGCGCACGACGCCTGGCTGAAGCACATGCGGGTCGCACTCGACGAGCTGGGCCTGTCCGAGGAGCACGAGCAGACGCTGTGGAAGTACCTGACGTACGCGGCGGCCTCGATGATCAACACCCCTGACTGACGGGCCCACGGCCTGACGGGCCCACGGCCTGTCGGGCCCACAGTCTGACGGACTGACGGGCTGACTGACGCATTCCGGTCAGCCGGCGTCGGATTCCGGTCACGATCCGGTCAAGTCCCGGTTCCGGGCGCTTACTTCGGCACCCCCACCTCTGACAGCATCCCGGCGAGGTCTGGACGACAGCGGCGGGGGGCCGGGTGGCAGGGTTCGGGGGGCTCACGCGGTTCGTGCTGCTGCGCGCGCGGGCGCACCGTCTGCTGCTGGCCGCGGCCCTGCTCACCGTCCTGCTGACCACGACGGTCCTCGCCACCCTCACCGCCTACTCGGGCGTCGTCGGCGACGCCGCCCTGCGGCACGCCCTCGCCGACGCGCGCACCGGGTCCGACGCCGCGCTGGTCGTGAAGGCGGACGTACCGGCCGGACAGCGGCAGGCCGCCGACGCCACCGTGCGCGAGGGGGCCGCGAGGACCTTCGACGGGCTGCCGCTCACGGTACGGACCCTGGTCCGCTCGGGCCCCTACGCGCTGCCGGTCTCCCTGCGGCCGCCGACCGAGCGCTCCGGCGACCCCGATCTGACGTTCTTCGCGGCGCTCGACCCGTCGCAGGTCCGCGTCGAGGAGGGGCAGATGCCTTCGGCGGGGGCCGCGGGCAGCACGGTCGAGGTGGCGGTGCCGGTGGCCGCCGCCGAACGCGTCGGCGTCGGCACCGGCGACCGGCTCACCCTCACCGACCGGCTCGACGGGCCGGCCGTCCGCGTCGTGGTCAGCGGCCTGTACCGGCCCGTCGACACCGGGTCGCCGTACTGGCGCCTCGACGACCTGGAGGGGCGCGGGGTGAAGCAGGGCGGCTTCACGACGTACGGGCCGCTGCTCGCCCCGCCCGGCGTGCTGAGCGGCGGCCGGGTCAGCGCGGGGTCGTCCGGGTGGCTGGTGCGGGCGGACTACTCGTCGCTGACGGCCGGAGGGACCCGGGCCCTGGGCGAGGCGGCCCGGGGCGGCACGGCGTGGCTGCGTGAGCAGCCGGTGCTCAGCGGCACCACCGCGGCGACGACCGAGCTGCCCTCGATCCTGGAACGCCTCGACCGTTCGCTGGAGGTCTCCCGTTCCACCCTCCTCGTCATCGCGTTGCAGCTCGTCCTGCTCGCGGGCGGCGCGCTGCTGCTGGTGGCGCGGCTGCTGAGCGTGGAGCGGGCGGGCGAGCTGCGGCTGCTGCGGGCGCGCGGCGCCTCCCGGGCCCGGCTGGCGGCGGGATCCGCGCTGGAGGCGCTGCTGCCGGCCGTGCCCGCGCTGGTCTGCGCGCCGCTGCTGTCCGGGCCGCTGATCCGGTTGCTGGCCGGGCAAGGGGCGCTGTCCCGGATCGGGCTCGGCCGGCTGCCGGCGGCCGGCGGCAGCGGCACGGTGTGGCTGGTGGCGGCGGTGGCGGCCCTCGGCTGCACCCTGGCCGTGGCCCTGCCGGCGCTGACCCTCGCGCCGGAGGCCGGTGGCGGCCGGTCCCGGGCACTGCCGGGCTGGCTGCGGGCCGGCGCGGACGTGGGCCTGCTGGTGATCGCCGGCATCGCCTACTGGCAGCTGGACCGGCAGACCTCCGCCGGCACCGGTACGGGCGACGCCGACGACGCGGGCACCCTGGGGGTGGATCCGCTGTTCGTGGTGACGCCCACGCTGGCGCTGCTGGCCGGGACGGTGCTCGCGCTGCGGCTGCTGCCGCTGGTGGCGCGGCTCGCGGAGCGCCGGGCGGCGAGCGGACGCGGGCTGGCGGCTGCGCTGGCCGGCTGGCAGCTGAGCCGGCGCCCGATGCGCGGGGCGGGTCCCGTGCTGCTGCTGGTGCTCGCCGTGGCGCTCGGCACTATGGCGATCGGGCAGGGCGCCTCGTGGTCCCGTTCGCAGGACGACCAGGCCGACTTCCGCACGGGCGCGCCGATCCGGGTGCGGGCCGCCGGTGCGGCGGGCCCGGACCGCACCGACCGGATCGCGGGCGTCGCGGGCGTACGGCAGGTCGCTCCCGCGGTGCGATCCGAGGTTCCGCTGTCCGGCGACCGGACGGCGACGGTGCTCGCGCTGGACACGGCGCACGCGGCGGACACGATGCTGATGCGGCCGGATTTGGCCGACGGTTCGCCGCACGGGCTGCTGTCCGGAATGGCGCCCGGGCGGCCGTCGAACGGCGCGCGGATCCCGGCGGGCACGGCCCGGCTGGCGCTGACGGCGACCCTGGCCGTGCCGGGGGCGGGCCGGTACTCCGCCGGCTCCCGCTCGGCCGACGTCACGGTCACCGTCGAGGACCGCTGGGGCACCCCGTACCGGCTCGGGGCCGGTTCGCTGGCCGCCGACGGCCGGGAGCACACCCTCGGCCTGGACGTCCCCGCCGGGCGGCTCCTCCTGACCGGCGTCGAGTTCACGGTGGTCCAGCCGGAGGACCGGAGCGAGGAACACCGCCTGACCGTAGGGCGGGTGACGGCCCGGGGTGCCGACGGGGCCGTACGGCAGGTGCCGCTGCCCGAAGCCTGGACGGCCGGGTCGGAGCTGTTCCCGCCGCCGTTCGAACCGGACGTGGACGGCGCCCCTCCCAAGCCGCGCCTGCTGGATTCCGGTCCGCTCGCCGTCGAGTACTCCACGGGCCGCACGGACGGCTCGGAGATCACCACGCTGACCGTGCGGCTGCGGGTCGCGCAGCCGAGGCCGAAGGAGGTGACCGCCGTGGCCGGCGACCGGTTCCTCGACTCCGCGGGCGCCCGTACCGGGCAGCGCGTCACGGTACCGGTCGCCGGGCACGACCTCCCCGTGCGGATCGTGCGCTCCGTGCGCGAGGTGCCGGGCACCGGGCCCGAGACGCCGTCGGCGCGGTTCGGCGGCACCCTGCTGGTCGATCTGCCGGCGCTGAACCGGCACCTCCAGGCCAAGTACGGCGCCGCCGTCGAGCCCACCGAGTGGTGGCTGCGGGCCGGGCCGGGGCAGACCGGCGAGGCGGCGGCGGGCCTGCGGGCGTTCCCGGACACGGCGCCGGCCCAGGTCCTGGTCCGCGACGAGGTCGCCGAGCGGCTGCGCGACGACCCGTTCGGCGCCGGTCCCGGGGCGGCGTTCGCCGCGGCGACCCTGGTGGCGGCGGCACTGGCCGCGGTCGGCTTCGCGGTCAGTGCGGCGGGGTCGCTGCGCGAGCGGGGCCGGGAGCTCTCCGTACTGCGCGCCCTGGGCGCCTCGCGCCGCCGCCTGGCCCGCGCGGTCGCCGTCGAGCAGGGCGTGCTGACCGCTCTGGCCCTGCTGACCGGTGCCGCCCTCGGCGCGGTCCTGACCCGGGCGGTGATCCCCCTGACCGTACTGACCCCGCAGGCCACCCGTCCCGTGCCGGAGGTGCACGTGACCCTGCCCCCCGGCCGGCTCGCCCTGCTGCTGGCCGGCATGGCCGTCGTCCCGCTCCTGGTCACGGCCGCCCTGGCCCTGCGCCGCACGGACACGACGTCCACGCTGAACGAACAGGGAGGTACCGGCCGGTGACCCCCGTGACCGCCCCCTCGCCCCGGACCCGCCACGGCGACATCAGCTCGGTGCGCCCCACGACCACCCCCTCGCCACAGACCCGGGCCCGCCCGGCAACCGTCCCGCTCCCGGCCGCGCCCCCGCCCGTATTCGCACCGCCCCGCACCGACACCACGGGCGCCCACACAGAACACGCCGGTACCGGTCCAGTGACCCCCGAGACCACCCCCCGGGTGCATACCCGGACCCTCCAGGCAACCGCCCCGCTCCCGCCCACACCCGCGCCCGCCTGCACACCGCCCCACAGCGACACCACGGGCGCCCACACAGAACACGGCGATACCAGCTCGGTGCGCCCCACGACCACCCCCTCGCCACAGCCCCGGGCCCGCCCGGCGACCGCCCCGCTCCCGGCCGCGCCCCCGCCCGTATTCGCACCGCCCCGCACCGACACCACGGGCGCCCACGCGGAACCCGGAGGTACCGGCCGGTGACCCCCGTGACCGCCCCCTGGGTGCGTACCCGGCTGCGGGCCGCGCCCGGTGCCGCCGTCGCGCTGGCGGTGCTGGTGGCGTTGACCGCGTGTCTGGCCGCGGCGTTCCCCAGGGCGCTGGACCGGTACACGGACGCCGGACTGCGCCGGGCCGTCGAGGGGGCCCCGGCCGACGTGACCGGCGTCCTGGTGACCGCCGCGCCCGCCCCGGGGCTGGAGGTGGCGGCCGCGGAGGACAGCCTCCGGCCCCGGCCCCTCGCCGACGCCCACCGCTCCGTGCTCGACGCCGTCGAGCGCCCGCTCGTCGTCGACGAGGAGCAGTCGTCCTACGGCGTCCGCGTCACCGGCAGCCTGCCCTCGCCCGAGGAGTGGCTGCCCCGGCCCGACGGGCTGCCCGCGGAGATGGTCCTCGCCGCGCCGCAGGGGCTCGGCGACCACGCCCGGCTGCGCTCCGGCCGGCTGCCGAGAGTCACCGGCGGGCGGTCCGGCGCCTCGACCACCGCGCTGGAGGCCGCGGTGACCGAGGAGACGGCCCGCACCCTGCACATGAAGGCGGGCTCGGTCGTCCACCTGCCCGGCCACCGCGAGCTGACCGTCCACGTCACCGCCATCGTCGCGCCCGAGCGGCCCGACGGCGCCTACTGGTCCGTCGACTCCGTGCTGCGCACCCCCTCCCTGCGGCGCGCGCCGGGGCCGTCCGGCGCCCCCAGCCCCACCTACTGGGTCGGCGGCCTGCTGCTCGCCCCCGAGGCGGGCCCCGCGCTCCTGGGTTCGGCCCCCTTGGTCCGCTACTGGCACCTCGCGCCCGACCCGGACGCGCTGCACGGCCGCGACCTCGACGGGCTCGCCTCCGCCGTGGCCTCCCTGGAGTCCGGGCCCGGCCTGCAGCGACTGCACTCGACGGTCAGCCCCCTGGCGGACGCCACGACCGGCCTCGACGAGGTCCTCACCACGTACGGGCGGCTCCGCGGCGACATCGGCCCGCTGGTCGCCGTCGCCGCGTCGGGTTCGGGCACGGTCGCCGCCGTCGTCCTGCTGATGGCGGGGGGTCTGGCCGGTGACCGGCGCCGCGCCGAACTGGCCCTGCTGCGGGCCCGCGGCGCCTCCGTACGGGGCATGGCGGGGCGGCTACTGGCCGAGACGGCGGTCGTGGCCGTGCCCGCGGGCGCCCTCGGCCTCGGCGTGGCCCTGCTCGCGCTGCCCGGCGCCCGGTTGCTGCCCGCGCTGTGGGCCGCCGGCGCGGTCACCGCCGTGGCCTGCCTCGCGCTGCCGGTGCGGGCCGCCGCCGCGCACCACCGGGTGCGTGTCCACGACGACCGGCGGGACGCGGCGTCGCCGCGCGCCTCCCGGCGCCGTACGGTCGCCGAACTGACCGTCGTGGTCCTCGCCGTCGGCGCGGTCGAGGTCCTGCGCCGGCGCGGCGCGACGGAGGGCGCGGGCGGCCTGGTGGCGATGGCACCGGTACTGGTCGGGGTGATCGCCGCGCTGGTGCTGGTGCGCCTGTATCCGCTGCCGCTGCGCGGGCTGGCCCGCCCGGCCCGGCGGCTGCGCGGCGCGGTCGGTCCGCTCGCGCTGGCCCGGGCCGGCCGTACCTCCGCCTCCACCGCGCTGCCCCTCCTCGCGCTGCTGACCGCGTTCACCGTCGCGGCGTTCGGCGGCTCGGTCCTCAGCGGCGTGGCCGACGCCCGCGACCGGGCCGCGCTGCTCGCCGTCGGCGCGGACGCCCGGGTGGAGGCGACCACCGGGGCGCTGCCCTCCGGCCTGCCGGCCCGGCTGGGGAAGGCGCCCGGGGTGCGGGAGGTCACCGAGGCCGGCGTCGACCACCTGGCCAGGACGCCGGACGGCCGCCAGTCGGTCCCGCTCGCGGGCGTGGAACCCGGCGCCTACGCGGCACTGGCCGGGCGGACGGGTCTCGGCGCGTTCCCCGCGGGGCGGCTGACCCGGTCGGACGGCGCCGGGGGCGGCTCCGGGGACGCCGTACTGCCGGCGCTGGCCTCCCCCGCGGTCGCCGACCGCTTCGGCAACGGCACCTTCCGGTTGCGCCTGGCCGACGGCGGCGTCGCCGCGCTGCGGATCGTGCTGGTGCGCGACCGCACCCCGGCCGTGTACGGCGACGACTTCCTCGTCGTGGACCGGGCCGGGCTGCCCACCGGGTCCGCCCCGCCGAACGTGCTGCTGCTGACCGGCGACGACCTGGACGCGGGCGCGCTGCGCCGGGCGGCGGACGACGCCGGCACCGTCCACCTTCGGTCCGAGGAGCGCGGCAGGTACGTGGACTCGCCGCTGCAGTCCGGTGCGGAGCGCGTCTACACGGCCGCCGTGGCCGCCGGCGCCGGCTACGCCGCCCTGGCCCTGCTGCTGTCGCTGGCGAGCACCGCGCCCGAACGCGCCGCCCTCCTGGCCCGGTTGCGCACCATGGGCCTCACCCGTGCCCAGGGCCGCCGCCTGCTCGTCCTGGAGTCCCTCCCGCAGGCCCTTCCCGCCGCGCTGGGCGGCGTCCTGACCGGCTGGGCGGCCGTACGGCTCCTCTCCCCCGGCGTCGACCTGACGACCATCGCGATGTCGACGGCTGCCTCTCCGGTGGGCCGCGCGGAACTGCGCACCGACCCGTGGTCGCTTGCCGTCCCGGCGGCGGCGGTGCTGGTGCTGGCGGTGGGGGTGGCCGCACTGCAGGCATGGTGGTCGGGCCGGCGCGGAGCGGTGACGGAGCTGCGGGCGGGCGACGCCCGGTGAAGGCGCGACCGGAGACACGGCGTACCGCGGACGCGGACCTGGAGGAGACCCGATGACGACCGATCCCACCCTCGCCGATCTGGCCGGCCGCGCCACCGCGTCCCGTGACCGGCCCGCCTACGGACACGACGCGCTGATCGCCTGCGACCGCCTGGTCCGGATCTTCAGCGCGGACGGGGTGGAGGTGCAGGCCCTGCAGGGGCTCGACCTGCTGGTACGCGAGGGCGAGCTGATGGCGCTGGTCGGCGCCTCGGGCAGCGGCAAGTCCACGCTGATGAACATCCTGGCCGGCCTGGACACACCGACCGCCGGGGCGGCCCGGGTGGCGGGGCGCGACCTGCTGGCGATGACGGCGAAGGACCGCCTGGCCTACCGTCGTACGGTGGTCGGCTTCGTGTGGCAGCAGACGTCCCGGAACCTCATGCCCTATCTGACTGCCGCGCAGAACGTGGCCCTGCCCCTGCAGTTGGCCGGCACCGGCGGACGCCGGGCGGCGCGCACCGCACGCGCGCTGGAACTCCTGGACCTGATGGGCCTCGCCGACTGCCGCGACCGCCGCCCGCGGCAGCTGTCCGGCGGGCAGCAGCAGCGGGTCGCCATCGCCGTGGCCCTCGCGGGCGCCCCCTCGGTCCTGCTCGCCGACGAACCCACGGGCGAGCTGGACTCGCACACCGCGGAACAGATCTTCGCCGCCTTCCGCACGGCGAACGAGCAGCTGGGCACCACGGTCGTCATCGTCACCCACGACCAGGCCGTGGCCGGCGAGGTCCGCCGCACGGTCGCCATCCGCGACGGCCGTACCTCCACGGAGGTGCTGCGCCGCAGCGAGGTGGACGCCGAGACCGGCCACGAGACGGTGGTGGCCCGCGAGTACGCCATGCTCGACCGGGCCGGCCGGCTCCAGCTGCCCGCCGACTACACCGCGGCCCTCGGCATGCGCGACCGAGTCGCCCTGGAACTGGAGAGCGACCACATCGCCGTACGCCCGGACGACAGCGAACCCCACCACTGAACGGGCCCGGCCGGGGAGCCCGTCGAGGCTGGTCAGCGCACGCTGATGCCCAGTGCCCCGGTCCCCGCCCGCCGCAGCGCGACGGACCCGAAGGGCGTGCGCAGCCGCAGCCACGCACCGGAGGAGAACAGCGTCGGCACGGTCTCGCCGCAACCCGGTGCTCCGGACGACCGCAGGAACCCGAGCGACTGGGCCGCGTGCACGGCCCGCACCGGCAGCCCGGTCTCCCCGACCGTGCGGGACCAGATGTCCCTCCCGATGCGGTCGAGTTCGGCCCGCGTACGGTCCCCGGCCGCGAGTTCCTCCGTACGGGCCCGGAACTCCGCCACCGCGGCGGCGACCAGCGCACGCAGGGCGTCGGGGTCGGGCAGCCCCGGCTCGGGCCGCCAGCCCCCGCGCGGGGGCAGCACCCCGGCCCACGGCGGCCCGGTGACGGCGTCCGGAACGCCGGCGGTCACCGCCCGCTCGTCCACGGCCTCGAGCAGTTCACCGGCGGACACGGTCACGTCCAGGGTGACGTCGAGCCCGTTCTCGTACGGCTTGGCCAGCCGTACCGCGCGCACGGCCAGCACCTCGAAGGAGGGCGGCCGGCCGAAGACGGCGAGGGCCGTACCGGCCGCCTGGAGGCGCACCGCGGCCGAACGGTCGTAGTGGAGCAGCCGGGAGAGGAAGGCCGCGAGATCCGCGGCCTCCCCCTCGTCGGCCAGGTGGAGCACCGTCATGCGGCGACGGCCTCCTCCTTGTCGTCCGTGTACTCCTGGAGGAACTCCCGTTCCTCGGCGGTGATCCGCCGGGGCCGCTGCGCCGCGAAGTCGAACGGCACGATCACCGTCGAGGCGCGGACGTAGACCACGTCGCCGTCCTTGACCTCGTAGGTGAGGGTGAACGAAGCGGCCCTGATCTGCGTGACCCACAGCTCGATGTCGACCGGCCGGTGCCGGTGGACGAGCTGGCGCTTGTAGTCGATCTCATGGCGTGCCACCACGGACCCCTGCTTGAAGTCTTTCTCCGGGCGGAACAGGAAGTCGATGCGCGCCTCCTCCAGGTAGCGGAGGAAGACCACGTTGTTGACGTGGCCGTACGCGTCCATGTCCGCCCAGCGCAGTGGGCAGCGGTAGATGTGCCGCAAGATCAGCCCCGGGTCAGCTTCTTGTAGGTGGCGCGGTGCGGACGGGCGGCGTCGGCGCCCAGCCGCTCGACCTTGTTCTTCTCGTACGACTCGAAGTTGCCCTCGAACCAGAACCACTTGGACTCGCCCTCGTAGGCGAGGATGTGGGTGGCGACCCGGTCCAGGAACCACCGGTCGTGGGAGACGACCACGGCGCACCCGGGGAACTCCAGCAGCGCGTTCTCGAGGCTGCCCAGCGTCTCGACGTCGAGGTCGTTGGTG
Organism: Streptomyces sp. NPDC093065; assembly: GCF_044754585.1. Classification (NCBI taxonomy): domain Bacteria; kingdom Bacillati; phylum Actinomycetota; class Actinomycetes; order Kitasatosporales; family Streptomycetaceae; genus Streptomyces; species Streptomyces sp. NPDC093065. The sequence goes on from NZ_JBIVPJ010000001.1 coordinate 278,597, forward strand.
GGCTCGTCGAGGAGGAGCAGGTTGCCGCCCTGCTTGAGGGTGAGCGCGAGGTTCAGCCGGTTGCGCTCACCGCCGGAGAGGACGCCGGCGGCCTTCTGCTGGTCCGGGCCCTTGAACCCGAAGGCGGAGACGTAGGCGCGAGAGGGCATCTCGACCTGCCCGACGTTGATGTAGTCGAGCTCGTCGCTCACCACGGCCCACAGCGACTTCTTCGGGTCGATGTTCTCGCGGCTCTGGTCGACGTAGGAGATCTTGACGGTGTCGCCGACCTTGATGGTGCCGGAGTCCGGCTCCTCGAAGCCCTGGATCATCTTGAACAGAGTGGTCTTGCCCGCGCCGTTGGGCCCGATGACGCCGACGATGCCGTTGCGCGGGAGCGTGAAGGAGAGGTCGTCGATGAGGACCTTGTCGCCGAAGGCCTTGCTGAGGTTGTTGATCTCGACGACGACGTTGCCGAGCCGCGGGCCCGGCGGGATCTGGATCTCCTCGAAGTCCAGCTTCCGCATCTTGTCGGCCTCAGCGGCCATCTCCTCGTACCGCGCGAGGCGGGCCTTGGACTTGGCCTGGCGCCCCTTGGCGTTGGAGCGCACCCAGTCCAGCTCGTCCTTGAGGCGCTTCTGCCGCTTGGCGTCCTTCTGGCCCTCGACCTTGAGGCGGGTGGCCTTGGTCTCCAGGTACTTGGAGTAGTTGCCCTCGTAGCCGTGCAGGCGGCCGCGGTCGACCTCGCAGATCCAGCCGGCGACGTTGTCCAGGAAGTACCGGTCGTGGGTGACGGCCACGACGGTGCCCTCGTACTTGGCGAGGTGCTGCTCCAGCCAGTTCACCGACTCGGCATCGAGGTGGTTGGTGGGCTCGTCGAGGAGCAGCAGGTCGGGCGCCTCCAGCAGCAGCTTGCACAGCGCCACGCGCCGCTTCTCACCACCGGAGAGGTTCACGACGGGCCAGTCGCCGGGCGGGCAGCCCAGCGCGTCCATGGCCTGCTCCAGCTGGGCGTCGAGGTCCCAGGCGTTGGCGTGGTCGAGCTCCTCCTGGAGCTTGCCCATCTCCTCGAGCAGCGCGTCCGAGTAGTCGGTCGCCATCTGCTCGGCGATCTCGTTGAACCGGTCGAGCTTGCCCTTGACCTCGGCGACACCCTCCTGGACGTTCTCCAGGACGGTCTTCTCCTCGTTCAGCGGGGGCTCCTGGAGCAGGATGCCCACGGTGTAGCCCGGGGCCAGGAACGCGTCCCCGTTCGAGGGCTGCTCGAGCCCCGCCATGATCTTCAGAACGGTCGACTTGCCGGCACCGTTCGGACCGACCACACCGATCTTCGCGCCGGGGAGGAAGCTCAGGGTGACGTCGTCAAGGATCACCTTGTCGCCGTGCGCCTTGCGCGCCTTGCGCATGGTGTAAATGTACTCAGCCAAGAGAAACCGTCCGGCAGCTTGATCAGGCAGGTGGGCAGATACACCCCATCTTGCCGCACCGCCGCCCCTGCGCGGAAACGCGTTCCTGGCGGGGGCTCTGACCTGGGGTTTTGCACGCCGCGCTGCGGGTGTCCACGTGACCGGCGCCGGGGAGCGCCCCTCCACCGGGGGAACCCACTGCTGGCCGGTTCGGCAACGGGCGGAGTGCCGGCGGGGTCACGTCGTCACTGTTCGTTCCTCCGGCGGGCGAGGAGCAGGACCGCGCCGCCGATCACGACCAGGCCGATGGCCGCGCCGCCGATCAGGGGGGTCGCGTCGGAGCTGCCGGTTTCGGCGAGGTTGGGGTTGGCGGGCGGGGTGACGACCGTGGTGGGGGCCGGTTCGCTGAGGGGGTGGGTGGTGTCGGCGAGGGCGGCGCTCTGGGTGCGGCAGTCGAGGACGCCGGTGAAGCGCTGTTCGAAGCCGGCCGGGCCCCGGATGGTGAAGTCGTAGGGGCGGTCCTCCGGCAGCGGGACCGGCACCGTCCGGGTCTCGCCCGGCGCGATGGCGTACTCCGTGTCCAGGAGTTCGAAGGTGAAGGGCTCGTCGCCCTTGTTGAGCGCCGTGATGTCCAGGGTGCCCTCGGCGCAGTTCTTACGTGCCGACAGGGCGGGTATCGCGCCGCCGGCCGCCCAGGTGGCGGTCGCCGTCGCCGCGACCGTCGACTCGCTGGAGCCGGCCAGGATCTGGGTCTGGCTGCGGCTGTCGGAGGCGAAGGCACGGCCGACCGGCACGGTCGTCGAGGCCTGGACGGACAGCTGGGCGGTGCCGGCCTCCGCGTCCTCGGGCACGTCGAAGAAGAGCTGGGTGCCGTCGGTGACCTTGGTGACGGGCCGGCCCTTGGTGTCGACGATCCGTACCGCGTCCTCGTCGGCGGCCCCCACCGGGGGCGTCACCGTCGCACCGTCGGCGTTGGTGTGGACCGTCACCGGGCCGAGGCGCTCACCGGGGTGGCCGGAGACTGCGGGCGGGTCCAGGGCCAGGGATGCCGCGGGCTCGGCGACACCGCGGGCGTTCTTCTCCAGGTAGTCGGCGAGCCGCTCGGCCTGCGGGTCGACGGCCTCGACGTCCGTGTCGTCCGAGTAGCGCCAGATGGCGACCTGGGTACCGGCCGCCGCCTCGTCCTCGGTGAGCCCGCGGAGGCCCGCCTTCTTCGCGAGCGCGGCGAGGTCGTTGACCTGGGGGTAGCTGTTCTGCAGGATCCAGCGGACACGGCCCGCGTCCTTGTTGGTGCCGAGCGACGTGCCGCTCCAGGGAGTTTCCCGGTACTTGGCGTCCTTCTGCGTCGGGTTCTGGATGTCGACGCAGTACGTCTGCAGCATGCCGCCGCCCTCGACGGACATCTCGAACAGACCGGCCTGCACCTGCTGGTCGCCGTCCGCCCCGTGGATGACCGCGATGCCGTGGGTCTTGAGGCCGCCTATGGTGGCCGTCGCCCCGCCCTGGCCCCGCGCCGCCTCGTCCTGGGCGGCGGCGGCCGGAGCCGCACCGGTCGCCACACCGGCGACGGCGAGCACGGACACCAGCGCACCGGCGGCGAGACGTACCGCCCCTCGACCGGGCAGAGACGGCGCAGCGAGCGAAGAAAACACCAAATTCCCCTTCGAGCAGGACCCGTTGACGTGGGGGAACGGTCCCACCAGCAGAATCAGCAGCCACACAAGGCTCGTTCGGCATCCTAAGGACGTGACGGTCCGGCGCTGCCGGTGATCGTCGCCCGCGCGGTGATCCGAATCGGAATCGTTATCGCCGAGAGCCTCTTTGAGCAGGGCTTATCGACAAATCCACCCGCGCGCGCTCCGGACGCATGGGTCGATAAGCCGTGCATCGGGCGGTTCCGGGAGCGCCTCGGTCTCATGCCACCGCGACGGGCTCCGGTCGCTGTTCGCGGGCCGGTCCGGCCGGTTCGCCGGCAGCTTCACCGGGCGGCTCCGCCGCGGTCTCCCAGTTGGGTTCCGGCTGGGGCGGTGAGGTCGACGCCTCCGCCCTGCCGGTGCGCCGGAACGCCGCCGTGCCGCGGGCGAGGTCGTGGCCGATCGCCACCGCGTCGATGTCGGCCGAGGTCCGGCTCTGTCCCTCACGGACATCGGTGCGCACCTTCAGCCTGCCCTGCACGACGACGGGGTCGCCCACCGCCAGCGATGCCGAGGCGTTGTTGGCGAGTTGCCGGTTGGCCCACACCGTGAAGAAGTTGGTGTGGCCGTCCGTCCAGGCGCTCTTCTCGCGGTCCCAGTAGCGCGCGGTGACCGCGAGCCGGAAGCGCGCCGACGGTCCGTTCGCCAGGTCCCGGAAGACCGGCTGGGTGGCCACGTTGCCCACGGCGCAGATCATCGTCTCGTTCATCGCGAGTCCTCCCTCCCGTACGGGCACCTCCCGTACGGCGGCCGGGGCGACCGCGTCCCTCGCGATCGCCGCGAAGCCAGACTGCCCGCGATCGGGACCGGTCCGCCGGGGGCTGTGGACCGGCCCGGCGGCTGTGGAGAACTCCGCCACCCGTACGGGTGGCCGACAGGCCCAGAAGGCCGGCCGCAGCACCCGCCCCGCCTCGCCTCGACCGGCCGGCCGGTCCCCGGTGGTCCGCAGCCGCCTCCCTGCCTCGCCTACCTCGACGCGGCCCCCACCCCCGTGACCCGCGCGTACTGCTCCCGCACCTCGCGGTAGCGCAGCAGTTCCGCCGCCAGCGGGTCCAGCACCCTGGCCCGGCCGCATCCCGCGGCCGCCTCCCGCAACAGCCGTTCCGCCTCGTGGCCGTAGCGTCGGGCGGGTCCGCGGGCCGCCAGGCGGCAGCTCCACTCGATGAGGGGGCCGCCGACGATTCCGGCCAGCATCAGCAGCACCGGCACGCCCAAATTCGGCGGCACGAAGCCGATGATCTGGCCGAGCAGCCACAGGCCGCCCACCACCTGGAGCAGGGTCATGGTCGCCTGGGCGAGGACGGCCACCGGCCACCAGCCGGGCCGCGGCGGGCGCCCCGGCGGCAGGCCCGTGCGCACGGCCAGCTCGTCGAGAGCCTCGGGCAGCCCCTGGGCACCGCGGACGGCCGCCTCGCGCATCGCCTGCGCCCACGGCGCGGGCAGTCCGGCCGAGGCCCGGTCCGAGACGGTACGCACCGCGTGCTCGACGCGCTGGCGCGCCGTGGCCTCCTCGTCCGCCTGGGCGCGCGACGGCAGCCGTCCCGTGACGGGGTCGCGCCGGTCGTGGTACCAGCGCCACAGCCGCAGCCAGGGCGTCCCGCACGCACGGTTGGCGTTGCGCAGCCAGGCCCGTTCGGCCGCCTCGCCCGCCGCGGTGGCGCCCACCGCGTCAGCCAGCCGGTCCGCGAACTCGTCCCGCGCCTCCTCGCTGAGCCCGGTGCGCTGCCCCGTCACGTACACGGGACGCAACTGCCGTGCGGCGGCGTCCACGTCGGCCGCGATACGGCGGGCCGGTGCCTGCCGTTCGGCGACGAACTGGCCCAGTGTCTCGCGCAGTTCGCCGATGCCCTCCCCGGTGAGCCCGGACAGGGCGAGCACGGTCGCGCCGGGTTCGCCGTACTCGCCCAGCGCGATGCCGTCCTCGTCGAGCAGGCGCCGCAGGTCGTCGAGGACCTGCTCGGCGGCCTCACCGGGCAGCCGGTCGACCTGGTTGAGGACGACGAAGGTGACCTCGGCGTGGCCCGCCATCGGCCGCAGATAGCGCTCGTGGATCAGGGCGTCGGCGTACTTCTCCGGGTCGACGACCCAGATGACGGCGTCGACCAGCGCCAGGATGCGGTCCACCTGCTCGCGGTGCTGGACGGCCGCCGAGTCGTGGTCGGGCAGGTCGATCAGGACGAGACCGCGCAGCGGGGACTCGGAGTCCGGGTGCTGGAGCGGGCGGCGGCGCAGCCGGCCGGGGATGCCGAGCCGGTCGAGGAGGCTGGCCGCGCCGTCGCTCCAACTGCACGCGATGGGCGCGGAGGTGGTCGGCCTGCGGACGCCCGTCTCGGAGATCGTGACCCCGGCGAGGGTGTTGAACAGCTGTGACTTGCCGCTGCCGGTCGCGCCCGCGATGGCGACGACGGTGTGCTGTCCGGAGAGCCTGCGCCGCGCGGCGGCCTCGTCCAGGACCCGGCCGGCCTCGGCCAGCGTGCCGCTGTCGAGCCGGGTCCTGGAGAGCCCCACCAGTTCGCGCAGGGCGTCGAGGCGCGACCTGAGGTTCCCGTCGTAGGCCAGCGGCATCAGGGCCGCCGAGGAGGCCGGGGGCCTGCCGGGCAGGACGGCGTACGGCTCGGGCCCGCCGTTCTCGTCCACCCGCCGCGCGATCAGCCCGTCGCCCCAGGCGCCCTCTCCGTCCCCGGAGCCGGCCGAACCGGCGGACGGACCGGCGGAGGGGCCCGCGTCGCGCTCCCCATGGCTGCCGTCGCGGTCGCCGCGGCCGCCGGCCCCGTTTCCCCGGCCGGTGTCCCCGTCGCCGTGGCGGGACGACGCCTCCGCGTCCTTCACGCATACGTCCTTCACGCGCGCGCGGGGCGTGTCGTCACGGGCGGCCCCGACTCCGACGGCGCCCTTTCCGGCAGCGGTCTCCGCGCCGCGCCGGTCCCGCTCGCCCCGGCGGTCCCGCTCACCGCGTTCGTCCCGGGACCGGGAGTCCGCATCGCCCGCCCGGGCCGCGCGCTCCGCCTCCTTCGCCCTGTGCTCGCTGTGGTCCGTGTGCTCGGTGTGTCCCGTGTGCTCGGTGTGCTCGGTGGGGTCCTGGTCAGTGACGGCGGTCACCGGTCACCTCTCCTTCTGCAGTACGGACAGCGCGGCGATGAGCTCCGCCTGTGGCTCGGGGTGCACATCCAGGCCGTCGAGCGGAGCCAGCCTGCGCTCGCGTTCGGCGTTCATGACCCGGTCGACGTGTTCGTCGAGCAGCCGGCCGCCCCGGTCGCGCAACCGCAGCGCGCCGTGGGCGCCGATCCGTTCGGCGAGCCGTTCCCCGGCGACACGCGCGCGCCGGCCGCCCAGCAGCACGGTGGCGACCAGGCCGGCCACCACCCCGGGGTCCGGCGCGAGGTTCCGGTCCAGCTCGCGCACCTCCTCCTCGGCGTACTCCTCCAGTTCGCGCCGCCACCGCCGTACGGCCATCCCGATGCGGTGCTCGGCGCTCTCCGGCGCGGGGGCGCGGGCGGCGAGTTCGGGGGCCTCCGCCGCCGGTTCGCGGCGCCAGGCCTCGTCGACGCGTTCGTCGGCGGCCGTGACGGCGCACAGCAGCAGGGCGCTCAGGCTCTCCACCAGCGAGTCGAGGAGCTCTTCCGGCGAGCAGTCGAGGGGGAAGGCCCGCCAGCGCTTGAGCGCGTCCCCGGCGAGTACGGCACCCGCCCGCAACCGCCCCCGCACGCGCGTGTGCTCGCCGTCGTAGGCGCCGTCGACGGCGGCGGTGAGCCGCAGCGCGGCGGCGTACTGCGCGGCGGTGGCTCCGGCCAGCTCGGGCATCCGGGACTTCAGCGAGTCCAGGATGCCGTGTGCCGTACGGGCCATGGCGTGGTGCCGGGCGTCGAGTTCCTGGGCCCGGTGGACGAGCCAGGACCTGAGCGGCGCCACGGCGCTGGCCGGCAGCAGCCCGCCGCCCCAGGCCGACTCGGGCAGTTCGGGGACGGTGAAGCGGGGGACGTCGCCGAGACCGGCCTTGGTGAGCAGTGCCCCGTACTGCCGCGAGACCTCGGAAACCACCTGGTGGGGCACCCGGTCGAGCACGGTGACCAGGGTGGCGTCGTACTCCTTGGCGGTGCGCAGCAGGTGCCAGGGCACCGCGTCGGCGTACCGGGCGGCCGTGGTGACCATCACCCAGATGTCGGCGGCGCAGATCAGTTCGGCCGCCAGGACGCGGTTGTCGGCGACGAGGGAGTCGATGTCGGGCGCGTCCAGGAGGGCGATGCCCGGTGGCAGCGTGTCGGCGGTCTCGACCCGCAGCACCCGCGCGGGGTTCTCGCCGGGCAGCAGCAGGTCGTCGTCCGGGTCCCGGTGGGGCACCCACACGCGCGTGAGGTCGGGCAGCACCCGCATGCCGCTGAACCAGTGGTGGTCCTCCGGGTGGCACACCAGGACCGGCGTGCGGGTCGTGGGCCGCAGCACACCCGCCTCGCTGATCCGACGCCCCACCAGGGAGTTCACCAGGGTCGACTTGCCCGCGCCGGTGGAGCCGCCCACGACGGCCAGCAACGGCGCCTCGGGCTCTTTGAGGCGGGGCACCAAGTAGTCGTCGAGCTGTGCGAGCAGTTCGTCGCGGTTGGCACGCGCGCGTGGCGCCCCTGCCAGGGGCAGCGGGAAGCGTGCGGCCGCGACACGGTCGCGCAGGGCGGAGAGTGCGTCGAGCAGCTGAGGCCGTACGTCCAAGGTCACCACATGGGAAGAATGCCCAATTTTGAGGGAATTCTGAAGCATATGAGCATGATGAGCATGTCTGCGCGCCGACCGGACACTCCGGACGGAAGGGACTACCGGGACACGAGGACAGTCCAGGCATAACGAGTGGACAACACCCGGTGCGCGAGACGCCAAAAGCGATGCACGATTCGTAACTGCCTGCGATTATCAGGACCGCTTCACCGAACCTCCACATCGAGCCACGGAGGGGAAGCATCAGGGACATGGAGCCGGGAGCCCTATCCTTGTCCCCGGCGACGTCAAGGACCGGCCACACCCGGACACCACGACCGAGGCCACCACACCAGGCCCCCGTAGCTCAGTGGATAGAGCAGGCGCCTTCTAAGCGCTTGGCCGCAGGTTCGAGTCCTGCCGGGGGCGCCATGCTCGTTTGGCGGGAGGGACCGGACGACGTGCGTCTGCGCTGCGCCGTGCTGGACGACTTCCAGCAGGTGGCGACCGAGATCGCCGACTGGTCCCCGGTCGCTGACCACGTGGACGTCGTGTCCTGCGCCACCCACTTCCCGGACGAGGACGCACTCGCCGCGGCGCTCACCGACGTCGACATCGTGGTCACCCTGCGCGAACGCGTCTCCTTCCCCGGCTCGCTGATCGCACGGCTGCCCCGGCTGAAACTCATCGTCGCCTCCGGCATGCGCAACAGCGTGATCGACTACGCCGCCGCCGACGCGCACGGTGTCACCGTCTGCGGTACGGCCTCCTCCTCCACCCCGCCCGTGGAGCTGACCTGGGCCCTGCTGCTCGGCCTGGCCCGCGGCATCGTCGAGGAGGGCAACGGGCTGCGCGAGGGCGGCCCCTGGCAGCGGACGGTGGGCGCCGACCTGCACGGCCGCCGGCTCGGACTGCTGGGCCTCGGCAAGATCGGCGGCCGGGTGGCACAGGTCGGCCTGGCCTTCGGCATGCGGGTGAGCGCCTGGAGCCAGAATCTCACCCGGGAGCGCACCGACGAGGTCGGCGTCGAACTGGCCCCCGCCAAGGAAGAGCTCCTGAGGACCGCCGACTTCGTCTCCGTCCACCTCGCGCTCGGCGAGCGCACCCGCGGCCTGCTCGGCCCGGCCGAACTGGCCCTGCTCAAGCCGACCGCCTACCTGGTCAACACCTCGCGCGCGGCGATCGTCGACCAGGAGGCGCTGCTCGCCGCGCTGTACGAGGGCCGTATCGCCGGCGCGGGCGTGGACGTCTTCGACACCGAGCCGCTGCCCGCCGGCCACCCGATGCGCACCGCCCCGCGCCTGCTCGCGACACCCCACCTGGGCTATGTGTCACGCGCCAACTACGCCACCTACTACGGCCAGGCCGTCGAGGCGATCAGCGCCTACCTCGCGGGCTCACCCGTACGGCGCCTGCCCGTGCCCCCTGCCTGAATCCCGGCCCTCCGACCCGGCCGCGAACCGGGCCCAGGGGTGTTCAGGCGGTGCCCGCCCGGGCCGGGTCCGCCGGGCGGGAGTAGATCCCGTCGCTCCGGCGCAGGTGACCGAGGTCCACCAGGTAGCGCCGGAGCGTCACATGGTCGACCTCGCCGTCCTCGCACCACGCGCGCAGCTTCTCGTCGACGGTGCGTTCCGGATACTCCACGCCGGGTGCGAAGGTCCGCTCGGCGATGTGCCGCAGCACCACCTTCTTGCGCGTCCAGCGTGCGGGCAGCCGGACCAGCCGGCCGTCCCTGACGAAGGTCCGCACGACGATGCCGGCCGGGTCGTCCTCTCCCACGGCACGGTCACCGGCCGCCTCCGTCGCCGGGCGGCCCGCGCGGGCCAGCTCCCGGAAGCGGTCGTGGGCGACGACGAGTTCACCGTCCCCGCCGGACGTCACCACACCCTGGTCCCGCAGCCGGCGCAGCGCACCGGCCGTCTCCTTCGCGGAGAGGCCGGCCGCCCTGGCCACCCCCGCGGCATCACCCGCGCCCAGCGCCACGGCCGCGAAGGCCCGCACCCGGCTCTCCTCGGCGAAAAGGCCGGGCAGCGCGGCCAGTGCGGACGACTGGGACGGCTCGGACGGCTCGGACGGCCGGGAAGCCCTGACGGACGCGTCGGATCGGTCATTCGGCATGCCGGGAGGCTAGTGGACACACCGGCACGCACGGGAACGGTTTTCCGCCGCCGACCGCCTTCCGCCTCCCGCCCGCCACCCGCCGTCAGCCGCCGTCAGCCGCCCACCACTCGCCGCCCACCACTCGCCGTCCACTACCCGCCACCGCTGCCCACCTTCCCTCCCCACCGGCCCGCATGTTCAAAAAGGGTGATCCGCGCATTCCCCCCGTGACCGGCCGCGACCGGGTGCGTTGAACCGGCAGTGCGGCGGCGCGTCCTGCCGCCGCGCTCCCCGAGTCAGAAGGAGAACGTGATGTCTCGCATCGCGAAGGCCGCCGGTGTCGCCCTCGGCGCCGGTGCCGTGGTGCTCAGCGGCACCGGCATGGCCATGGCGGACGCGGGCGCGGAGGGCGCGGCCGTCGGCTCGCCCGGTGTCCTGTCCGGCAACGTCGTCCAGGTCCCGGTGCACGTGCCGGTCAACGTCTGCGGCAACACCATCGACGTCATCGGCCTGCTGAACCCGGCCTTCGGCAACGCCTGCGACAACGGTGACGACGACAAGAGCGGCGGCTACGGCAGCTGAGCCGCCAGACCCCCCGAGGAGCCCCGGCCTTCCGGCCGGGGCTCCTGCCGTGCCCGGGGCGGCGGATCCGCTCAGGCGTACCGGTAGATCCGCCCGACGTCCTCCAGCTCGTCCGGCGTCACGTCCCACGGCGGCAGCTTCTCGTGCCGTGCCACGATCCGCCCGCGCTGCGCGCTGCCCCGGCCGGGCGGCTCGGCGGGCAGGTAGCGGGCGCCGCGGTGGCGGGCCTGCCAGCGGGACCACTGGAGGTCGATGAAGGCGTGGTGCAGCCAGAACACCGGGTCGTTGACGGACGCGCCGCCGACCATGGCCCCGCCGACCCAGCGGTGCACCCGGTTGTGGTTGCGCCAGGACACGCTGCCCCGGCCGGTCCCCCACCCCTCCAGCTTGTTGCGGAACCCCTTGCCGACCGTCGAGTCGTAGGGCGAGGTGTCGTACTCCGGGTCGTCCAGCGCCCACTCCAGGTCGCTCTTCAAGGGCAGGTCGAGGGGGTTGCCGGCACGTCCGAGGTCCCGGGTGAGGTACTCGGTGTCGGTGACGTTCTCCCTGATGGTCCAGTTGCCCTCGGCGTGGGCGAAGGGGCCGGTGGTGACCCGGTGGTCGGACCGGCGCCCGGTGCCGCCCAGCAGATCGGCGGTCCAGGGCGTCGACTTGGTGCCCCGGTCCTTCGTCCAGTCCCAGTACGGCACGGTGACCGACGAGTCGACCCGGCGCAGCGCCTCCTCCAGGTCCAGCAGGAACCGGCGGTGCCAGGGCAGGAAGGACGGCGCCATGTGCGCCGTACGCAGTCCGTCCTCGCCGTCGGAGACGTAGTACTCGATGTGGGTGCGCACGAACTCGTCGTACTCCCCGCGTCGTTTGATCTCCAGCAGCGCGTTGACGAACCGTCGCTTCTCGCTCCGGGTCAGCGTGCTGACGTCCTTACGCGTGTACGCCATGCCGCCCCCCGGAGTGCTGGTCGTGGCCGGTGGAGGGGGTGTCGCGCAGGTGCTCGCCGGGGCCGAGTTCGTCGACGGCGCCGCGGGCCGCGGCGAGCGGGGTGGGGTACGACCGGTAGTGGTCGACCATGCTCAGCCAGCTCCCGTCGGCCCGGCGCATCAGGTGCAGCGGGCGGCCGTCCACGGTGACGTGCCAGGTGCCTGCGCCCACGGCCCGTCCCGCGGCGGAGCGGATGCCCCGGATGCGCCGGCCGCGGTAGGTCTCGTCGAAGGCGGCGCTGTCGGCGGGCGAGGGGGCGGACTCGGCGGCGTGCGGCTCGGGGTGCGCGGTTCCCGCCGCGCCCTCGCCACCGGCGGCCTCCGTGACCCGGGAGGGCCGGGAGGCGGCGATCAGGGGCGCCAGGCCGACCGCGAGGGCCGGCGCGAAGAGCCCCCGCATCACCTGCCGCCTGGTGCCGCCTCTCGCCGCTGCCTCCGCCGCGTACTCCGTACTGCGCTCCGCGCCGCTCGATGCGGCGCCCGCGTTGACGACCATGGCTCTCTCCTCGTCCGGTTGCGTTGGTCCGCACCGCTAACCGCACGGCGGGCCCCGCGGTCACCGCGGGCAGGGCCAGTCGGAGCAGGGTCGTGGCGCGGGGCGAGGGGGAGCAGGGGCCCTACAGTCCCGGCCCGACGCCCAGGTCGGCCACCGGGACGGTCTGGAGCGCGGGGGCGAGCAGGCCGGCCTCGGGGAGCTTGGGCGCCGGCAGGCCCAGGGCCCCGGGGTTCGGCGCGGTGAGCGGCGCGTCCAGGGACAGACCCGGTGCCAGGGTCCGCAGCTCGGCGGCGGGCGCGTCGACACCGGCGTGGTCGAAGTCGTCGCCGAGGACGTGCGGCACCGGCTGGCGCAGGTCGAGGCCGGGCAGCCCGCCGCGCACCGGCAGCTGCGGCAGCGTGCGCTCCGGCAGCAGCCGGCCCTCCACGTACCGCGGGCCCTCCGGTGCGCCCGCCGTCGGCACGGGCAGCTCGCCGGCCACCTCGGGCAGTTCCATGCCGAGGGCCGTCTCCGCGCCCTCCAGCGGCACCGGCACGGGAATCGCGCGGGCCGAGGCGGCGGCGGGGGTCGCGGTGACGCCCACGGCAGCGGCCACACCGGTGACGACGGCGGCCAGGGTTCGTCTGGTGGTCGGCTTCATGACAGGCACGGTCCCTTTCGAGAAGGCGGGGGTACGGCTTCGGGAAGGCGGGAGGGGTACGGCGGGCAGCGGGTGGCTCAGCCGCCCAGCGGGAGGCCGCCCAGCAGACCGCTCGCGGAGTTCAGTTCGGTGGTCGCACCCTTCACGGTGTGCAGCACGGAGTCCTTGTTCTCGGTGTCCAGGGCGTTGGACCGCGCGTCCGACTGGTGCTTGACCGGCATGATGTCGATGGGCTCCGCGGTCAGCGCGTTCACGGCACCGTTGAGGCTGGTGGGCGTGAGAGCGGCGGCGTCGGCGGCGTCGTAGGCGAACGCGGGCACGGCGGAGCCGGCGGCGACCAGGGAACCGGCGACGACGGCGGCGGCCTTGATGAGGGACTTCATCGTGTTCCTTTCCTCGGCGACCCGGGTCACCGGTGGATTGCTGACGCCCTCCCTAACGACCTGCGCCGGACCCGGAAACTCCGCCGTCCGGAAGACATATGAGATCTCCGGACACGAGCCCGGACACGGGAAAGGGCCGTCGCGCCTCCGGGGAGGGAGGGTGCGACGGCCCGGGACGCCCGGGACGGCGTCAGGAGGGGTCGGCCGGCATCGGGTTCGCGGGCACGGCGGCTTCCGGCACGGCGGCTTCCGGCACGGCGGCTTCCGGGGTGGTCGCCTCCGGGGTGGTCGCCTCCGGCGCGGTGGGGACGCCGGGCAGGCCGACCAGGTCCGCGGCGGGCAGCCCGTTGCCCACCAGCGTGGCGGCGACGACGTTGACGATGCCGGTCATCACGTCCTTGACGGCCGGGCTCACCTGTTCGGCGGTACCGGAGGTGGTGGCCTTCACCAGGGCGTCGACCTGCTTCTGCAGCTCGGTCTGCGCTGCCGCGGACAGGTCGGAGGCCGCCGCGGTGCCGTCGTCGCTCTGCGCCGTGACGGGCGCCGGCAGCGTGACCGGGGTGTCGGACCCGGCCTCCGGCGCGGTGGCGGGCGGCTGGGCCGGGGTGCTCGTGCCGGGGGTGGTCGCCGCGTCGTCGGCGTCCGTGTCCGCGGCGTCCGCCTTGGCGAGGGCGTCCTTGACGGCGGCGGAGAGCTTGTCCGCGTCCGTGGCGGAGAGCTGGCCGTTGTCGGCCTTGAGGACGGCGGTGAGCATGTCGGTGACCGGCGTGAGCATCCCGCCCAGACCGGCCAGGCCGGCGACCTGGCTCTGCAGTTCCTCCGCGTCCGGGAGAGGGGCGCGGGACGCCGCGTGGGTGCGTTCCCGGACCGAGTCGCCGTCGGCCGCCATCACCGCCGGGCCGGAGAGGCCGATCAGCAGGCCGGCGCAGAGAGCGGAGGTGGCGATTCGCCGTGCGGGCAGACGCATGGGGGTTCCTTTCGGTGGTGCGTCGGATGTTGTGCCCACCGTGGAAGTGCCCCTGGCGCTCTGCAACCGAGCGGTGACCCGGCCGGGCCGCCCGCCCTTCCTCCGCTCGGCGTCTTACCTGCTGAGACGCCCTGTCAAGGTCCGCGCGCCGTGTCACCGCGCGGTCCCCCCATTCGGGGCAGCACACCGCCGTCCGCGCGGCAACGCGAACCGGCCGCCCGCTCGCGGAGGAACCGCGGTGCGGACGGCCGGTGCGGAGAGTTGCCGACCGACGTCAGTCGTTCTCGCACTCGTTGCCGAACGCCGGGTTCAGCAGGCCGATGACGTCGATGGTGTTACCGCAGACGTTGACCGGGATGTGGACCGGGACCTGCACCACGTTGCCGGACAGGACGCCCGGGGAGTGGGCGGCGGCGGCCTGCGCGCCGCTGTCGGCGGCGGCGACACCGGCGGTGCCCGCCACCGCGGCGGCGGCGACGGAGGTCAGGGCCAGGCCCTTCGCGATACGCGACATGGAGAAGTGCTCCTTGGGGTTGTACACACACCCGGGCGGCTGCCCGGCGCAGTGTCAACGCGTGGCGTGCGCCCGAGTTGTGCCGCCAAAGGGGTGATCTCGCGAAAGACCGGCATTCACAAATCCAACACACTTACCCGGTTTCGCCGTATTAGTACGGATAGCAGCTAGAGTCCCACACCATTCGACGCACCCGTATGCCGCGTCGCGGCCGGCGCCCCGCGGCCGGGCGCGTTCCCGCCCGTCCCGAGCATTCTCCGTGAGCGAGGAAACGCGCATGCACCTGCCACCGACCGGTTTACGGCCAAGGGTTCTGCACCTCACCCAACCGGTGGACGGCGGAGTCGCCCGGGTGGTCACCGACCTGACGCGCGCTCAGCTCGCCGCCGGACTGCGCGTCGCCGTCGCCTGTCCCGACGGGGGTCTCGCCGACCGGCTGCGGGCGCTGGGCGCCGACGTGCGGAACTGGCCCGCGACGCGCTCGCCCGGCCCGGCCGTGGTGGCCGAGGTACGGCGGCTCGCCCGCGTGATCGAGGACGTACGGCCCGACCTGGTGCACGCGCACAGCGCGAAGGCCGGTCTGGCGGGGCGGCTCGCCGTGCGGGGCCGGATCCCGACCGTGTTCCAGCCGCACGCCTGGTCGTTCGAGGCGGTCGGCGGTGTCGCCGGGCTCCTCGCGCTCGGCTGGGAGCGGTGGGCCGCGCGGTGGGCGGCGCGGACGGTGTGCGTGAGCGAGGCGGAACGGCTGCGGGGTGTGCGGGCCGGGCTGCGCGGGCCGTGGACGGTGGTCCCGAACGGCATCGACCTCACCCGATTCGACGCCGACGTGCCCCAAGACGCCCCCGAGGACCCCGAGGACCCGGCCTGCCCGGCCGACCCGGCCCGCCTGCGGCTGCGGCACGGCATCGGTGCGCACGACCCGTTGGTGGTCTGCGTGGGGCGGCTGTGCCGGCAGAAGGGACAGGACCTCCTGCTGAGCGCGTGGGAAACGGTCCTCGCCCGGGTGCCCGGCGCCCGGCTGGTCCTCGTCGGCGAAGGCCCGGACCGCGCCCGGCTGGCCGAGGGGGCCCCGGAGTCCGTGCTCTTCGCGGGCACCGTCGCCGACGCCGCCCGCTGGTACCGGGCCGCCGACCTGGTCGTCCTGCCCTCGCGCTGGGAGGGCATGGCGCTGGCCCCGCTTGAGGCGATGGCCTGCGGCCGGCCCGTGGTGGTGACCGACGTGGACGGCGCCCGCGAGGGCCTGCCGCCCGCTCTCCTCCCGCACTGCCTGGTACCGCCCGGGGACCCGGCGACGCTGGCCGACGCCGTCTCCGCGCTGCTGCTCGACGCGTCGCTGCGCGCGTCGCTCGGCCGCCGGGGGCGCGCGCACGTCCGGTCCGCGCACGACGTACGGCGCACGGCCGCGGCGGTCACGTCCCTGTACGACGGCCTTCTGGACGGCGCAGGGCCCAGCGCCGCCCTACGGCCCACTGCCGGTGTACGACCCGCCGCCGGCGTACGCCACCCGGCCGCGGCGCACACCGGCGGCGCAGGCGCAGGCACCGGCGCAGGCACCGGCACCGGCACCGGTCCGAGCGCCGGCCCGTCCGTCGCACCGCGTCCCCTCCCCGGCGACTGGCCCGCGGCCTCGGCCCGGTCGGCCGTCGTGCCCATCGAGTGCAGGGAGTCCACCCACCCGTGACCGCGGACAGCACCGTCCCCTCCCCCGCCGGCCAGTCGCGCGACCTCGGCTCCTCTCCCGTCGCGGTGCTGCCGCAGCGCGACGGCACCGGGAGCCCCCGGCTGCCCGCCGGGCGTCCCGCGCCGCGGCCTGGCTCCCCGTTGCCCCTGCTCGTCGCGGACGGCACGGCGGCCCTGCCGGGCTCGCTGGTCCTCACCGGTGTCCCGCACCGGCCGCTGCTCGCGGCCCTGCTGGTGGCCGCCTCGCTGCTGCTGCGTCCCCGGCCGCGCCCTGCCCGGCGGACCTCGGGCGTGCTGGACGACCTGCCCGCCCTGTGCGGCCGGATCGCGGTGGTGTGGCTGGTGGTGGCGGCGCTCGTCGCGACGTACGCCCCGCCGCACGCGCTGTCCGCGCGCACCCTGGCCGCCGGGTTCCTGCTGCACGCGGTGGCGGGCTGCGCCGGCCGGGCCGTCGTGCACCGCGGACACCGCAGGGCGCTGCTGAGCCGCCCCCGCGCCGCCCTCGTCGTCGGGCCCGCGGCGACCGCGCAGCGCGTGGCCTCGGCGCTGCTGCGCCACCCGCGCTGCGGGATGCGCCCCGTCGGGATCGTCACCGACGACCCGGGCGGCACCGCGGGCCTGCCCGTGCTGTCCACGGGCGAGGAGGTACGGCGGGCCGTGGTGCAGAACGGCGTACGGGACGTCCTGGCCGTGGACCCGTCCGTACGGCCCCGGCAGGCGGCCTTGCTGCGGGCGCTGGCCGAGTCGGGCTGCGCGGTGTGGGAGCTGGACGCGGAGGCCCCCGCCCAGGCTCCTTCGTACGCGGCCGGGGACCGGATCGCCGCCTTCCCCTGCCGGCGTCTGGAACCGGCGCACCGGCGGCCGGGCGGCGCGGGCAAGCGGGCGCTGGACGTGGCGGTGTCCGGAGTGCTGTTGCTGCTGCTGAGCCCCCTGCTGCTGGGCTGTGCGGCGGCGCTGAGGGTGCTGAGCGGCCCGGGTGTGCTGTTCCGGCAGGAGCGCGTCGGGCAGGACGGCAGGCCGTTCACGCTGCTGAAGTTCCGCACGCACCGCCCGGCCGACGAGCACGAGGCGGCGACCCGGTGGAGCGTGGCGGACGAGCACCGGATGCCGTGGTTCTGCCGCTTCCTGCGCCGCACCTCGCTGGACGAGCTGCTCCAGCTGTGGAACGTCTTCCGGGGCGACATGAGCCTGGTCGGCCCCCGTCCCGAACGCCCGTACTTCGTGGCCCGGTTCAGCCAGACCTACCCGGGTTACGCCGCCCGCCACCGGATGCCGGCCGGGATCACGGGCCTCGCCCAGATCAACGGGCTGCGCGGGGACACCTCCATCGAGGACCGGGCGCGCTTCGACAACGCGTACATCGACGACTGGTCGCTGTGGCGGGACGTGTGCATCCTGCTGCGCACGGCCGTCGCGCTCGTGCGTCCCACGGGGAGCTGACCCAGGTGGCCCACGCCCTGCCCCTCCGGCCCGCGGCACGCGTACGGCGGCTGCGGCCCGTGCTGGCCGTGGTCGCCGTCGTGGCGCTGCTCGCGCTGCCCGTGGGCCCGGACGACGGGGGCGGCGCGCACCCGGCCGACGCGGTCTCGGCGCTGGCGGTGCTGTACTGCGCGCTGCGGCTGGTGCGGGACCGGCGGCGCCCGCTGTCCCGTACGGCGGCCGTGGTCCTCGGCCTGCCCGTGCTCGGCCTGGCCGTCGCGGCGGCCGGCGCCCTGTCGCCGGGGGCCGGGCTCACCGGGCTCGGGCGGTACCTCCAGGTCTTCGTCCTCGTCCCCGCCGCCGTACTGCTGCTCGTGCGCGACCGGGCCGACGTGCGGCTGCTCGCCTGGTCGATGGTGGGGCTGGCCGGGTGGCAGGGAGCGGTCGGCGTGCACCAGTACGTCACCGGGACCGGCGCCTCCTACCAGGGGGAGCCGATCCGGGCCGTGGGCACCTTCGGGGCGCAGGACGTGATGGGCATGGCGACCGTGGTGTCGCTGGGGCTGGTCTGCGCGGCCGGACTGGCGCTGGGCGGGACGCCGGTACGGCACCGGCTGCTCGCCGCCGGGTGCGCGCTCGCCCTGCTGTTTCCGCTGGCCCTGTCGTTCAGCCGCGGGGCGTGGATCGCGACGGCGGTGACGTGCGCGGTGCAGTTGCTCCTCGCCGGGGTGCGCCGGGCGCTGGCGGTGGGGGCGGCCGCGGTCGCGGCGGCGGTGGTGCTGGTGGGCGGCTTCGGGATCGGTACGGCGATGCTCCAGGAGCGGGTCGGCAGCATCACGCAGGTCACGGACGCGCCGGACCAGTCGGTGACCGACCGCTACACGATGTGGGCGGCGGCGGCCGGCATGTGGCGGGAGCGGCCGCTGACCGGCGTCGGACTGAAGGGCTTCCCCGAACACCGGGACGCGCACGCCTCGTTGGCGCTGTCGTCGGGCAGCGAGACGGACGGCGCGGGTGCCGGGTACCGCAGGCAGCCGCTGCTGTCGCCGCACAACATGTATCTGCTGGTCCTGGCCGAGCAGGGGCTGATCGGGCTGCTCTGCCTCGCCGGGAGCTGGCTGGCGCTGCTCGTGCTGGGCCTGCGCCGGCTGCGTGCGGTGCGGCGGGAGCGAGGGGCGGTGCCGGACTGCGCGTTCGTCGCCTGCGGCCTGCTGGTGTGGCAGCTCACCGACTTCGCGTACGCCGACATCGGCGGGCCGTCGACCGTGCTGACGGCGCTGTGCTTCGGGCTGGCGGCCTGGTGGGCGCTGGGGTCCGCCGCGCGGGAGGTGCCGGGGCGGTGACGACGACCTCGCCGCGCACGACGGGCGGACCGGGCACGCCCCACGGCGCGGGCACGGACGCCGCCCCCGACGCGGGCGGAACCACCGCCCCGCCGGCTTGGGACACCGCACGGCACTCCGACACCACACCGTCCCCGCCCCTCTCCCTCACCCCCGCCTCCCCGCCACACACCGGAGCCACGCCCTCCCCGCCGCACACCGACACCGCGACCGCGACCGCCGCACGGCACTCCGACACCACGCCCTCCCCGCCACGCACCGGAGCAGCGCCCTCCCCGCCGCACCCAGGCCCCCCGGCGAAGACGCCGTCCACGGGTCTGCCGGCCGGGCCGCCGCAGGCCGGCCTCCGGGGCGAGACACCCCGCACGCAGACCGCGCCCCCCGCCGAGGGGCGGTCCTCGGGGCGTTTCCTGGCTCGGGCCGCGTTGGTCACCGCCGTGCTCTCGGTGGCCGGGTCGGTTCTCGGGCTGGCCCGGGACCAGGCGCTGGCCCGGCTGTTCGGGGCCGGCGGCGAGACGGACGCCTTCCTGGTGGCATGGACGGTGCCGGAGTTCGCGGCGACGCTGCTCATCGAGGACGGGCTGGCCTTCGCGCTGGTCCCGATGTTCAGCCTGGCCCTGGCCCGCCGCGCGCGGGGCGTCCCCGGCGACCCGGTGCGCGCGCTGGTCGCCTCGACCCTGCCCCGGCTGGCCCTCGCGTTCACGGCGGCCGGTGCGCTGGTCGCCGTCGCCGCGCCGGTGCTGGTGCGGGCCCTGGCACCGGGGCTGTCCGACCACGCCCTCGCCGTGGACTGCACCCGGCTCACCGCCACCTGCGTCCTCAGCTTCGGGCTCGCCGGGTACTGCAGCGCCGCGCTGCGGGCGCACCGGCGGTTCCTCGCGCCGGCGGCGATCTACGTCGCTTACAACACCGGCATCATCACGGTGATGTTCGTGCTGGGCGGGCGCTGGGGGGTGCGCTCGGCGGCGGCCGGCGTCGCGGTGGGCGGGGCCCTGATGGTGGCGGCGCAACTGCCTTCGCTGCTGCGGCGGCTTCGGCACCGGGAGGGCGGCGGGCGCAACCCGGTGGCGGACGAGCCCGCCCGTCCGCTCGCCCCCGCCCTGTTCACGACCGTCCTGCTGTTCGCGCTGTGCCGGCAGTCCCAGGTCCTCATCGAACGCTTCCTGGCCTCCGGGCTCCCCTCCGGGGCCATCTCGCACCTGAACTACGCGCAGAAGGTGGCCCAGATCCCCATGACGCTGTCGCTGATGCTGTGCACGGTCACCTTCCCGGTGGTGGCCCGCGCACTGGCCGACGGCGACACCGAACGGGCCCGCGACCGGGTCGAACGGGACGTGGCGCTGGCGGCCCGCCTGGTGCTGCTCGGCGCGGCCACCGTGGTCGCCTGCGCACCGCAGATCGTCCACCTGCTCTTCCAGCGCGGCGCGTTCGGTGCGGCCGACACGGCGGCGACCGCCGGGGTCATGCGCGTGTACGCGCTCGGGCTGCTCGGCCAGACCGTGGTGGGCGCGCTGGCCCGCTCCTACTTCTCGGCGGGCCGCGCCTCCTGGTACCCGTTCGGCGCGATGGCCGTCGGGGTCGTCTCCACCGCCGCCGTCGGTGTCTCGGCGGTCGGCCGGTGGGGCGTGGGCGGCATCGCCGCCGCCAACGCCGCCGGCATCACCGTCACCGCCGCCCTGCTGCTCGCCGGGACGGGCCCGCGCAGCGTGCCGGTGCGCGTGCGGCGGGTCCTGAGCGACCTGGGCCGGGCGGTGCCGGCGGCGGCCGTGGCGACCGGTGCGGGTGTGCTGGCCGCCGACCGGGTCACCGGCCCCGGTGCCGCCGTCTCGCTGGCCGTCGGCGCCGCGACCGTCGGCGCGGTCTTCGCCGTCCTCTGCCTGGCCCCGGGCGTCCAGGGCCTCGGCACCGTTCTGCGGACGGTCCGCCCCGTCCGTTTCCTCCGCCCCGTCACACAAAGGCACCCGCATGGCCGTTCCCGCTTCCGGTTCCCCCTCCGCGGCACCCGCCTCGGCGACGACGACCGCTGACACCCGCCCGCGCTCCGGCGCCGGCACCGGCCCCGCCCCCGTCCCCTGGGTCGCGATGTACCACTCCGTCGGCGACTGCTCGGACGACCCGTACCGCATCACCGTCACGCCCGACCGGCTGGACGCGCAGCTGGGCTGGCTGCGGCGGCGCGGGCTGCGCGGCGTGCCGGTCGCCGAGCTGCTGGCCGAGCGCGCCCGGGGCGGCGGCCGGGACCTGGTCGGGCTGACCTTCGACGACGGGTACGCCGACTTCGTCGAGCACGCGCTGCCGTGCCTGCGCCGCTGGGGCTGCGGGGCGACCCTGTTCGTGCTGCCGGGCCGGCTCGGCGGCGACAACGCGTGGGACCCGCTGGGCCCGCGCAAGCCGCTGCTGACCGCCGACGGCATCCGCCGCGCCGCCGCCGAGGGCGTCGAGATCGGCTCGCACGGTCTCACCCACGTCGACCTCACCGCGGCGGACGAGGCCACGCTGACCGCCGAGACCGCTGAAAGCAGGGCCCGGATCACGGAGTTGACCGGCACTCCCGTCACCGGCTTCTGCTACCCGTACGGCACGGTCGACGCCCGCGCCGCCGACGCCGTGCGCGCCGCCGGGTACGGCTACGCCTGCGCCATCGACCCCGGCCCGCTGACCGGCCCCCACGCCCTGCCCCGCGTGCACGTGGGCCAGCGGGACACCCCCGTACGGCTGCTCCTGAAGACCCGGCTGCACCGCCTGCGCCGCCGGGCCGCTGCGGGGGTGTGAGGTGGCGGACGTGAAGGCCCTGCACATCATCACCGGTCTCGGTGTCGGCGGCGCCGAGCAGCAACTGCGGCTGCTGCTGCGGCACCTGCCCGTCGACTGCGACGTCGTGACGCTCACCAACCCCGGCCCGGTCGCCGAGGGCCTGCTGGCCGACGGCGTGAAAGTCGTCCACCTCGGCATGACCGGCAACCGCGACCTGGCCGCGCTGCCGCGCCTGGCCCTGCTCATCCGCACCGGCGGCTACGACCTGGTGCACACCCACCTCTACCGCGCCTGCCTCTACGGCCGCATCGCCGCCCGCCTGGCCGGGGTGCGCGCGGTCGTCGCCACCGAACACTCCCTCGGCGACTCCCAGATGGAGGGCCGCGCGCTCACCCCGGGCATCCGCGCCCTGTACCTGGCGGGAGAGCGCCTCGGCAGCGCCACGGTCGCCGTCTCCCCCACCGTCGCCGACCGGCTGCGCCGCTGGGGCGTGCCCGAGCCCCGTATCGAGGTCGTCCCCAATGGCATCGACCTGGCCCGCTTCCGCTTCGACCCGGTCCAGCGGCTGCGCACCCGGCGCCGCCTCGGCCTGCCCGAGGGCGCGTACGTCGTCGGCGGCGTCGGCCGGCTGACCGCGGCCAAGCGCTTCGACGTCCTGGTCCGCGCCCTGGCCCTGCTGCCGCCCGACTGCTGGCTGCTGCTGGTCGGCGGCGGCCCCGAGGAGCACCTGCTGCGCCGCACCGCCCGTGAGGCCGGCGTCGCCGACCGCGTCCTGCTCACCGGCGAACGCCCCTACCTGCCCGACGGCTCCCCGGGCCCCGACCTGCCCGCCCTCGCCGCCGCGATGGACGTCCTCGCCTCGCCGTCGCCGGAGGAGGCCTTCGGCCTGGCCGCCGTGGAGGGGCTCGCGTCCGGGCTGCCGGTGCTGTACGCCTCCTGCCCGGCGATCGAGGACCTGCCCCCCGGGTTCGCGCCCACGGCACGGCGGGTCGGGGGCGGCACCGGGGAGTTCGCGCGCGCCCTCGCCGAGGTGCGCGCCCGCGGCGGCGCGGTGCCCGGCATGCGCACCGCGCCCGAGGCGGCCCGCCACTACTGCGTCACCCGCAGCGCCGCCCGGCTGATGGACGTGTACGCGACCACCCTCACGCATCCGCTACACCCGTCCCCGGCATCCCAGGGAGTCAGTTCCGCATGACCGAGTCACTCACCCAGTCCCCGGCCGAGCCCGCGACGGCCCCCGAGCCCGCCCCGCCCGCACGCCGGGACAGCGCCCGGACCGCCCTGCGCCGTCTCCCGCGCCGCCTGCGTTCCCTGCCGCCCTGGTCGGCACTGGCGGCCGGCGTCCTCGCCGGCGGGCTGCTCGGCGCCGGGTACGGCCTGCTCTCCACCGCGCGGTACACGGCGACGAGTTACGTCGTGGCCGTGCCCGCCGACCAGTCCGACCCCTCGGCCGCGCTGGGCTTCGCGCAGGCCTACGGCCGGGTCGCCACGCAGCTCGCGGTGCTCGGCGACGCCCAGATGTGGGCCCACGTGCCGGTGGCGACCCTGGAGCGCAGTGTGCGCACCGCCACCTCCCCGGACGCGCCGATGGTCTCCGTGACGGCCACCTCCGCCGACCCGGAGGAGGCCGCCGACATGGCCAACGCGGTGGCCCGCGCCCTGACCCGGCACGCGGACGCCTCCGCCGGCGACACCCATGTGGAGCTGCGGCAGTTCGCCCGGGCCACCAAGCCCACCGAGGCGTCCTCGCCGTCCGCCGCCGTGACGGGCCTGGTGGGCGCGAGCGCGGGCGGTCTGCTGGGCGGGCTGGCCCTGCTGGTCCGGCCGCGCCGCACCGGCCGGGAGCCCGGCCGCACGGCGGCGGCCGTACCCGGACCGGCTTCGGCCGCCGACGGCCGCGGACAGCTGTGACGCCTCCCAGGCCCCCGCACCCGGGTCCGCTCCCGCCCGGCCACACGATCGAACTGGTCACCGACGAGCGGGTCTTCGCGGGGCTGGCCGCCGAGTGGCGGCGGCTGTACGACGGATGTGACACCGCCACCCCGTTCCAGAGCCACGCCTGGCTGTACTCGTGGTGGCGTTCGTACGGCTCGCCCGGCAGGCTGCGGCTGGTGCTGGCCCGCGACGGCCGCGAACTGGTCGCCGCCGCACCGCTGATGCTGGTACGGCGTCCCGTACCGGCGCTGGTGCCGCTGGGCGGGGCGATCTCGGACTACGGGGACGTCCTGCTGGACGACGAGCGCGGCCCGGAGGCCGTGACCGCGCTCACCGCGGGCCTCGCGGCGGCGTCCCGCACGGCGCTGGTCGACCTGCGCGAGGTACGGCCGGGCGCCGCCGCCGAACGGGTCTACGCCCGCTGGCGCGGGCCCCGGCGCCGGCTGGACGACTCGCTCTGCCTGGAACTGCCCGCCCTCCCGCTGGACGAGCTGGTCGCCCGGCTGGCCTCGGCCAAGACCAGGCAGCGGGTCCGCGCCCAGCTGCGCCGGCTGGACGCGCTCGGCGTCAAGGGCCGGCCCGTCCTGCCCGACGAGGCGGACGCGGCCGTGCGGCGCCTCCTCGAACTGCACCGGTTGCAGTGGCGGGGACGGAACGTGACCGGCGAGCACCTGCTTCCCCGGTTCCGCGAGCACCTGGTGCGGGCGGTGGGGCCGATGGTGCGGTCCGGGGACGCGGTGGTCACCGAGTTCCGGATGGCCGACGAGGTGGTGGCCGTGGACGTGACGCTGCTGTCGCGCCGGCTGGCCGGCGGCTACCTCTACGGCGCGCATCCCCGGTTGCGGGAACGGAAGGCGGACGTCGCGGTGATGCTGCTGGACGCGTGCGCCTCGTACGCACGCGCGCCGGGGCGCGGCACGCTGAGCCTGCTGCGGGGCGACGAGCCGTACAAGCACCGCTGGCGCCCCGAGCCGGTGCCGAACCAGCGGCTGCTGCTGGCCCGCCGCCGCACGGCCCCGCTGCTGGCGGCGGCCCTGTGCGACGCGGCGGCGCGCCGGCGGGGCAAGGAGCTGCTGCGGCGGCGGGCGGAGCGGAGGGAGCACGACGGTGGCGGCACCTGACCGGGCCCGCCGCCACCGCGGCACCCTGCGCGCGCCTCTACCGCTCGCGCGAGTACCAGTCCAGGCGCAGGCACAGCTTCCCGCCGAGCCAGTGCTCCACCCAGTCGCCCAGCTCCAGCGGCGAGCAGTCGGCCGGAGGCTCGGGCGCGGTGGAGGGCACCGGGGGTGCGGTGGGCGTGGGCGTGGTGGAAGCGCCGGGCTCCGGGACCGTCGGCTCCGTCTCCTCGGTGCGGCCGAAGAGCACGGACCGGTAGACGGCGGTGGAACGGGGGTTGTCGTCGCACTGCCAGACGCCGTGCGGGCAGTAGTCGGTGACCGTGTTGTACACCGGCTTGTGCTCGTCCATCCAGGCGAGCATGCGCCGCATGTACGCGGCGTTGTCGCCGTTGCGGAACAGCCCCCACTCCGGGTAGGAGACGGGCTTGCCGTGCGCCTTCGCGAAATCGACGTGCGCCTGGAGCCCGTAGGGTTCCTTCACCTGCTCGTCGAAGGTCATGCCGCGCGGCTGGTCGTAGGAGTCCATGCCGACGATGTCGACGGTGGCGTCGCCCGGATAGCACTGCGTCCACGGCACGGCGTCCCGGCCGCGGCTCGGCGCGAAGTCGAAGCGGAACTTCTGGCCGGGCACCGCGCGCATGGTGGTGACGATCCGGTTCCAGTACGTCTTCCAGGCCTCCGGATCCGGTCCGCAGCGGTGGGTGTAGGTGGTGCCGTTCATCTCCCAGCCGAGCACCAGCACCGTGTCCGGCACCTTGAGCGCGACGAGGCGTTCGGCGAGGGCGCGGAAGTGCTGGTCGAAGCGTCCGGCGGCGCCCTGGCGCAGCAGTTCGCGCACCTCGTCGTCGCCGACGTGCTCCTCGTTGCGCTCCATCATGGGCACGTTGAGGACGAGCATCCGGTCGGCCTTGCGGGTGCGCCAGTCGGCCCACACGTCGAGGAAGCCGGGGGCGCCCTCGATGTTGCTCCAGCGGTCGCCGGGCAGGTAGGTGTGGCCGACGCGCAGTTCGGCGCCGCCCAGCCAGTGGCTCAGCGCGGCCATCCGAGCCACGCCGCGCGGGCCGTAGTCCAGGTACGCGCCGAAGGCGGGGCCGGCCTTCGGACCGGGTTCGGGCGCGGGCGCGGCCGGTTCGCCGGCGGCGGCACCGGGTCCCGCGGCCAGGAAGGCCGCCGCCGCGATCGCCGCCACCGCGGCGTGCGCCGGCCGCCGCCCGGACCGCGCCCGTGACTGCCGTACGGCCATGGCGGCCTCCTTAGATCTCTGGTCCGGTCGGATCTCCGGCCCGGTCTCCGTTACTGACACTCAGTCATATGAGATGCCATCACGCCACCGCCGTTACGGCTTTCGAGTGCGGTGATCGCCCGCACCGGTGAACCGAGGCGTCCGCCGCCCGCATACGAAGGAAGTCTCCCGTGCCGCTGCTCGACACCCGTGTCCCCGCCGTTGTGCTGCGGACCGACCGCAATCCCTTCCACCACGGAACACTGGGTGCCGTGCGTTCCCTCGGCCGCGCGGGGGTGGAGGTGCACGTGGTCGCCGACTGCGCCGGGAGCCCGGTCCGTGCCTCCCGTTACCTGGGCGGGCTGCACACCCCGCCGCCGCCCGGCGCGTCGCTCGGCGAGATCGTGGCGGCCCTGCGCCGCGTCGCCGCGCGGATCGCCCGCCCCGCCGTACTGATCCCGATGGACGACGCGTGTGCCGTGGCGGTGGCCCGGGCGCGGGCGGAACTGGCGCCCGCCTATCTGCTGCCGGACCAGCCGGGCGGGCTCGCGGAGCGCGTGGCGGACAAGGCGGAACTGGCCGGTGTGTGCGCGGCCCTGGACGTCCCGCACCCCGAGACCGTGATCCCCGGCGGCGCGGCGGAGGCGGCGCGCGCTGCCTGGCGGCTGGGGCTGCCGGTGGTGGCGAAGTGGAGCCGGCCCTGGCTCGTTCCCCCGGGCGGCGGGCTGCGCAGCACGGTGCTGGTGCGCTCGGCGCGGGAGGCCGGGGAGCTGTACCGGCGGGCGGAGGAGGCGGGCAGCCGGCTGCTGCTGCAGGCGTTCCTGCCGCCGGGCCCGGACCGGGACTGGTTCTTCCACGGGTACGCCGCCCGCTCGGGCACGGTCCGGGCGGGCGGTGCGGGCCGCAAGACGCGGGCCAGGCCGCGCGGCGCGGGTCTGACGGCGGTGGGCCGCTGGACGCCGAACCCGGAGGTGCGGGGGCTCGCCGAGCGGATCGTCGCCGAGCTGGGCTACCGGGGCGTCCTCGACCTCGACTTCCGCCGCTGCGGCACGACCGGCCGCTATCACATGCTCGACTTCAACCCGCGCCCCGGCGCCCAGTTCCGGCTCTTCGCCGACACCGCGGGGCTGGACGTCGTACGGGCCCTGCACCTGGACCTGACCCACCGTCCGCTGCCGCAGGGGGCGCCGCGGCCGGGGCGGGTGTTCGTGGTGGAGAACTACGCGCCGCTGAGGGCACTGCGTCCGGTCCGTGAGGGGCGCGGGGGCCGGGAGCTGGCCTGGTACGCCCGGGACGACCGGGCGCCGGGCAGGGCCCTGTGGGCGCTGTGGGGCCGGCACGTGGGCGCCCGGCTGCGGGACCGGGCGCACCGGAGCGACGCCCGTCCGCCGGCCGGCGCCCCGGCCCGGGGCCGTGTCGTGCGCCAGGCCTCCGCACCGGCCGCGGACCGCCCCGGTGTCTCCGACCGTCCGGACGAGGACCACCGGGGCCGCCCGGGCCACGCCGGCCGTCGCGACGCGGACCGCGCGGGCATCCGCTGACGCGGACGGGCCGCCGGGGTGGAGAACACGACACCCCCGGCGGCCCGTGCGGGGGCCGTCGGGGGTGTGGGGGGGGGTCGGGGCGAGCGGGCCGGGGTCAGCGGCCTGCGGCGGCCCGGCCCCGGCGGTACAGGATCGCTCCGCCCGCGATCAGCACGGCACCCGCGGCCGCGGCACCCAGCGTGCCCTCGCTGCCGGTCTCGGCCAGCGCGGGCGGCTGCTCCTTCGGGGGAGCCGGCGGGGGGTGCTCCTCCTCGGGCGGCGGCGGGGGCTCTTCCTCACCGGGGGGCGGCGGCTCCTCGTGGGTGGGCGGCGGGGGCTCCTCCTCGCCGTAGCCGGGGGGCGTGGTCGGGGGCGGCGGCTCCTCCTCGCCGTAGCCTGGGGGCTCCTCGGCGGAGTTCTCGCACGCGTTGCCGAACACCGGGTTCAGCGCGGCGATCACGTCGGCGGTGTTGCCGCAGAGGTTGACCGGCACGTCGACCGGGATCTGCGTGTTGTTGCCGGATCCGACGCCGGGCGAACCGTGGGTCGCGCCGTCCGCGTGGGAACCGGAACCGGACGAGGACGAGGACGAGGACGAGGAGGACGTGGACGAGGTGTCCTCGCCGTATCCGCCGCCGTGGCCGTCGGGCTGCTCGTCCGAGGCGTTCTCGCACTCGTTGCCGAAGGCCGGGTTCAGCGCGGCGATCACGTCCACGGAGTTGCCGCAGGCGTTCACGGGGATGTCGATGGGGGCCTGGAGGGCGTTGCCGGAAACGGCGCCCGGCGAGTTCGTGGCGGCCCCGTCCGCATGCGAGTCGGCAAGGGCGGGGCTGCCGCACAGGGAAAGGATGCCCGTCGCGGCGGCAGCCGCGACCATCCCCCTGCTCAGGGTCTGTCGCACTCTGGTTGTCTTCCTGCTGGTAGATGAGAGATGGCTGGAGAACGGTCTGGGGGACTGGCCGCAGAAAGAGGGAACGGCCGGCCCCGAACCAAACGAGTTGGCCGAGGC
This sequence comes from Streptomyces sp. NPDC093065, assembly GCF_044754585.1. NCBI lineage: Bacteria > Bacillati > Actinomycetota > Actinomycetes > Kitasatosporales > Streptomycetaceae > Streptomyces > Streptomyces sp. NPDC093065. Next base: position 307,021 of record NZ_JBIVPJ010000001.1, read on the forward strand.
CGGCCGTGACGCAGCCGGTCGGTGCGGAACGACGTCAGTCGTTCTCGCACTTGTTGCCGAACGCCGGGTTCAGCAGACCAACGACGTTGATGCTGTTGCCGCACACGTTGACGGGAACGTGCACGGGAACCTGGACGACGTTGCCGGACAGGAGGCCCGGGGAGCCTACGGCGGCACCCTCGGCGCCGGCGTCGGCGAAGGCCGGGGCGGCCATGCCGAGGGCCATGATCGCGCCCGCGACGACAGCAGCGCTCTTCTTCATGAACTTTCCCTTCTCTGCGGTCATGCCTGATTGACGGCCGAAACCGCGCGAGCACAGCATTGACGGCTCGCACCATGACCTGCAGCCTGCAAACGAGGAATTGACGGCCGGAGAAACTACCGAACGTGGGACACCCCGGAATTCACTCGGATGCCTCACGGCACGGTCCGGCCGTTCCCCCAGGAGAGCGACGACGTCGATCCGCTCCCCGGCGAAATCCCGTCCCGATTCACGGCCGGGCGGCCCACGCGGAAATCAGCGGGGGCCGCCCGTACCGGGCGCGGGCTGGACTCAGCGGCCCTCGCCGTTCGCCGACAGGACCGACAGGTCCTCCAGGACGTGCGACAGGGCACCGTCACGCTTGGCCTGCGTGGAGTTGTCCGCGCACTGCTGGTTCAGGTCGTCCGCCAGGACGTTGATGTCCTGGATCGGCACGAGGTTGACAGCGGCGACGTTGACGTCCTCGACACCGAGGCACGGCTTGTTCAGCGTGCCCTCGACCAGCGACAGCTGGGGGCTCATGTCGCCCTTGGTGGCCGAGTTGCCGAACGCCGAGGAGGCGCCGTTGCCGTTGGCCACGGCCGGCCCGTTGTCGTCCCCGATGGCCAGGGCCTGGGGAGCGGCGGCAGCCGACATACCGATCACAGAAGCGGCAGCCGCCGCGGCGACCATTGCCTTCTTGAGCACTTCGCGTTCCTTTCGTCGTAGCGACGCACTGTCCTACGGCCTCATCAACCCGATGCGCCATGATTGGTTTCGGGCGTTCACCCGGTTGGCCCGCACCGGATCCCGGAATCGGCCCGTAAATCGCCCAAATCCCCTGGGGAAACGCGGACCCGCACACATTTCCCGCTGTCCGCCGTCGGAGTGAACGGGAGAAACCCGGCCGGACCCACGGAGTTGACCAGAGCGCTCCGGTGGACGGGGTTTCCTCAGAAAGGACTGGCCAGTGATCAAGAAGGTAGTTGCCTACGCGGCGATCGCCGCCTCCGTCATGGGCGCCTCCGCTGCCGCGGCCCCGCAGGCGATGGCGCTCGGCGACGACAGCGGGCCCGTCTCGGCCAACGGGAACGGCGCCTCGCAGTACTTCGGCAACTCGATGACCACGGGCAACATGAGCCCGCAGATGGCGCTCATCCAGGGCTCGTTCAACAAGCCGTGCATCGCGGTCAGCGACATCCCGGTCAGCGTCATCGGTCTCGTGCCGATCCAGGACCTCAACGTCCTGGGCGACGACATGAACCAGCAGTGCGCCGAGAACTCCACGCAGGCCAAGCGCGACGGTGCGCTGGCCCACCTCCTGGAGGACGTCTCGATCCTGTCCTCCAACGGCGAGGGCTGAGGGCGCAGGCGCCGGGACGCGCCCGGGGCGGGCCGCCGAGCACATCGGCGGTCCGCCCCTTTCGCATGCCCCCGGCGCCCGGGCGCGGATCAGCGTGCCGGCGTCGCGTACAGCGCCTCTATCTCGTCCGCGTACGCCTCGACCGCCGCGTGCCGCTTCACCTTCAGGGACGGGGTCAGCAGCCCGTTCTCCTCGGTGAACTCGCCCTCGACCAGCCGGAAGGCGCGGATCGACTCGGCCCGGGAGACGGCCGCGTTGGCGTGGTCGACGGCCTTCTGGACGTCGGCGCGCATCCTCTCGTCGTGCACCAGCTCGGACAGCGGTGTGCCGGCGGGCAGCTTCCGCACCGCGAGCCAGTGGGCGACCGCCTCCGGGTCGAGGGTGATCAGGGCGGCGACGAAGGGGCGGTTGTCGCCGACGACCAGGCACTGGGCCACGGGCGGGCGGCTGCGCAGGCGGTCCTCCAGGACTGCCGGGGAGACGTTCTTGCCGCCGGAGGTGACCAGGAGGTCCTTCTTGCGGCCGGTGATGGTGAGGTAGCCGTCGGCGTCGAGGGAGCCGAGGTCGCCGGTGGCGAACCAGCCGTCGGTGAGGGCCGCGTCGGTGGCCTCCGGGTTGCCCCGGTAGGCGCCGAAGACGATGCCGCCCTTGACCAGCACCTCGCCGTCGTCCGCGATGCGCACGGCGGTGCCGGGGACGGGCGGGCCGACCGTGCCGGGGCGGGGGCCGAGCGGCGGGACGATGGTCGCGGCCGCGGTGGTCTCGGTCAGGCCGTACCCCTCGTAGACCATGATTCCGGCGGCGTAGAAGAACAGGTTGAGGTCGCTCTCCAGCGGGGAGCCGCCGCTGATGGCGTAGCGCATCCGGCCGCCCAGCTCCCGCCGGACCCGGCGGTAGACCAGCAGGTCGTACAGGGCCCAGCCCGCCCACAGGCCCGGGGTGGGGCCCTTGCCCCGGCCCAGGAAGCGTTCCAGGTGCGCGGCGCCGAAGCGGACGGCGAGGCGGTGGGCGCGTTCGAAGGAGGCGCCGCGGCCAATCTTCTCGGCGGTGGCCCGGCCGGTGTCGTGGATCTTCTCGAAGAGGTAGGGGACGCCGACCAGGAAGGTCGGACGGAACGACTTGAGCGCGGGGCGCAGTTCGTCGGGTCTGATGCTCGGGAAGTGGCCGATCTCGATGCGGGCCAGCAGGCAGGAGATCTGGATGGTGCGGCCCAGGATGTGGGCGAGGGGGAGGAAGAGCAGGGTCGAGGCGGTCTGGCCGGTGACCTCCTTGAAGATCGGGTGCAGCAGTTCGACCGTGTTGGCGGCCTCGGCGTGCAGGTTGGCGTGGGTGAGGACGCAGCCCTTGGGGCGGCCGGTGGTGCCGGAGGTGTAGCAGACGGTGGCGGCCGTGTCCGGGGTCAGCGCGGTGCGGCGCTTGGTGACTTCCTCGTCGCTCACGCCGAGGCCGAGGGCGGTGAGGTCGGCGAGCGCGCCGGCGTCGAGTTCCCAGACGCGCGGGTGCCCGGGGTGGCCGGCGGTGCCGGTCAGGACGGTGGCGGTGTTGGCGGCGGTCTCGGTGACGGCGTAGCGGGCTCCGGAGTCGCGGACGATCCACTCGACCTGCTCGGCGGAGGAGGTGGCGTACACGGGTACGGTCTGGCCGCCGGCCGCCAAGATCGCGAAGTCCAGGACCGTCCACTCGTAGCGGGTGCGGGACATGACGGCGACCCGGCCGCCGGGTTCCAGGCCGGCGGCGATCAGGCCCTTGGCCACGGCGGTGACCTCGCGGGCGAACTCCGCGGCGGTGACGGGTCGCCAGGCCCCGTTCACCTCGCGGCGCAGGACCACCGCGCCGGGGGCCTCGGCCGCGTTGGTGAACGGGATGTCGGCGGTGCTGCCCGCGGTGGGACGGGGCGCGAGGGGGGCGGTGCGGGCCTCGCGGACGGTGCCGCGGGCGTCCGTGACGGTCTCGGTCCTCGTACGGGACCGCAGGTCACTGCGGTCTCTCGCCCGTTTCAGGTCCCTGCGTACGCCCATGACGGCTCCCGGTCGCGGTCGGACTGATGCGCTGTCGCGTGTACTCGTTCACGAACTTACTTCGGAGTAAACTTACTCACGCGTAAGGAAACGTCAATGGGCGGGCCTGCGGGCCGAAGCGTGCGGCACGGGGTGGCTGTGTCTCGAAGCGGGCCCGGGGGCGGTCCGCCGGGCCGGGCCTAGGAGACGACGTCCTTGCGGGCGAAGCCCCGGAAGGCCAGGGCGAACAGCACCAGCGCGTACGTGACCGAGACCGCCGTGCCCTGGATCATGCCGGACCACTCGGGGTTCGGCTGGACGGCGTCCGCCCAGGCGAACTGCCAGTGCGCGGGCAGGAAGTCGCGCCAGTGGCCGAGCGCCGTCACCGCGTCCAGGACGTTGCCGACGATGGTGAGGCCGACGGCGCCGCCGACCGCGCCGAGCGGGGCGTCGGTGCGGGTGGACAGCCAGAACGCGAGCCCTGCGGTGACCAGTTGGGACACGAAGATGTACGCCACGACCACCACCAGGCGCTGCGCGGCCGTCCCCGGGGCGAGTGAACCGCCCGTGGGGATGGCCAGCGGCCCCCAGCCGTAGGCGACGGTGCCCACGGCCAGCGCCACCAGGGGCAGCAGCACCATCGCGGCCAGGCTCAGCCCGAGCCCGACGGCCAGCTTGGAGGCGAGCAGCCGGGCGCGCGGCACCGGCGCGGCGAGCAGGTAGCGCAGGGAGGACCAGCTCGCCTCGGAGGCTACGGTGTCCCCGCAGAACAGGGCGACCGGGACGACCAGCAGGAAGCCCGCCGAGACGAAGAGGTTGACGGCGGCGAAGTTGGCGCCGGAGGCGGTGGCGGTGTCCATCAGGGTGACCCGGTCGCCGGGACCGTCCGGCTCGCCGCCGATCGCGAAGGCGACGACGAGGACGAACGGCAGGACGGCGAGGATCGCGCCCATGACCAGGGTGCGGCGCCGCTTGAGCTGGCGCACCAGCTCCACCCGCAGGGGCAGGGTGCGGCCCGCCCGGTAGCCGCGGGCGGACTCGGGCGCCGGCGCCGGTTCGGGCCCGGGCCCGGTCGTGGCCGACTTGGTGGGCGTGCTCATGCCGAGCCTCCGATCAGGGTGAGGAAGGCGTCCTCCAGGCGGCGGTGCGGGCCGACCGACGCCACGGGCACCTCCAGGCGGACCAGTTCGGCGACCAGGCCGGGCGCCGTGCCGCCGGGGTCGAGGCGGACCAGGAGCCCGTCGTCGGTGTGCACGACCGAGGCCACTCCCGGCAGCGCGGCGACCTTGTCCACCAGCGGTTCGTCCACGGGCAGGCCGGTGCCGACGAGGAGGGTGTCGCCGGAGCCGATGATCTCGGCGACCGGGCCCGCCTGGACGAGGCGGCCGCGGTCCATGACCACGAGGTGGGTGCAGGACTGCTCGACCTCGGCCAGCAGGTGGCTGGAGACGATCACGGTGCGCCCGGCCGCCGCGTAGCGGATCATCACCTCGCGCATCTCGCGGATCTGGGGCGGGTCCAGGCCGTTGGTCGGCTCGTCCAGGATGAGCAGGTCGGGCAGGCCGAGCATGGCCTGGGCGATGGCGAGGCGCTGGCGCATGCCCTGGGAGTACGTGCGCACCGCGCGGGCGAGCGCGTCGCCGAGACCGGCGATCTCCAGGGCCTCGTCGAGGTGGGCGTCCTCGGGTGGGCGGCCGGTCGCCCGCCAGTACAGCTCCAGGTTCTCCCGCCCCGACAGGTGCGGCAGGAAGCCCGCGCCCTCGACGAAGGCGCCGACCCGGGACAGCACCGGGGCGCCGGGCCGGATGGCGTGGCCGAAGACCCTGATCCCGCCGTCGTCCGGCTTGATCAGGCCCATCAGCATCCGCAGGGTGGTGGTCTTGCCCGCGCCGTTGGGTCCGAGCAGGCCGAGCACCTGTCCCTTCTCCACGCGGAAGGACAGCTCCCGCACCGCGTACCGCTCGGCGGACCCGGCGTAGCGCTTGCTCAGGCCGGTGATCTGCAGGGGTACGTCGGCGAGCGCCGGGTCGGGCGCGGGTGCGGCGGTGCGGCGGCGGCCGGTCCACAGCAGGGCCAGGGCGACGGCGGCACCGGCCAGGGGCAGCCACCACACCCAGGCGGGCAGCGGGGCGGCGGCGGTCGTGACGCCGGGTGCGGTCGGCACCTCCAGGTCGCCCTTGAGGGAGACGGTGTACGTCGCCGGGGCGGCCGGTGAGGCGTAGCCGAGGTCGGTGGAGGCGAGGACCAGGCGGAGGCGGTGGCCCTTCTCCACCTCGTGGTCGATCGCCGGGAGGGTGACCGTCACGTCCTTGCCCGCCTTGGCGTCCTCGACGCGGACGGGGGTCACCAGCTGAGACGGCAGCACGGGCGCGGCGGAGCCGTGGCCGACGTCGTACACCTTGGCGAACAGGACGGCGTCCTCGGTGGTGGAGCGGACGTGGAGGGTGGCCGTCGGGGAGCCGGTGATCCGCAGGTCGTCACCGGCCGGGGCGGACTCGAACGCGGCGTACTGGCCGGGGAAGTCCAGGGAGACGCCGACGCCGAGCGAGGAGAGCTGGGAGAGCCCTCCGGCGCCGCCGAGGCCGGGCAGTGCGGAGACGGCGGGTGGGTTGGCGCCGGCGGGGTTGTCGACGCTCTGCTCTCGGCCGTGCAGGGGCACGGAACGCCGTCCGTTCCCCAGGCCCGGGTAGTGGTCGGCGCTCGCGCCGCGCAACTGGGCCCTTCCGTCGGTGGAGTCGACGCCTCCGGTGCGGGTGACGCGGAAGGCCGCGCCGGTGTCGGCGCCCTCGTCGTCCTTGAGGTAGCGGTCGAACCAGTCGTCGACGCGTGCCTGGACGCGGCCGGTCTCCATGTCGCCGCCGTCGTGGCCGCCCGCGATCCAGTCGACGTCCACGGGGGCGCCGTTCGACCGGATCGTCTTCGCCGCGGCGTCGGCCTGGCCGAGCGGGAAGAGGGAGTCGGTCTGCCCCTGCACGAGCAGGGTGGGCACCTTGATCCGCTCACCCACCGCCTGCGGGCTGCGCTGCTCCAGGAGCTTCACCGCCTCGGCGTCGGGCGTACCGGACTCGGCGACCCGTTGGTACATGCGGCACAGGTCGGCCTCGAACCGGTCGCAGCCGCCGCCGGAGTTGACGAAGATGCCGGCCCACAGCTTCTTGAAGACGCCGTTCGGGAACAGCGCGTCCGCCAGGTTCCAGTACGTGATCGCCGGGGCGATGGCGTCCACCCGGGGGTCGTGGCCGGCCGCCAGCAGCGCGACCGCACCGCCGTAGGAGCCGCCCGCGATGCCCACACGGGGGTCGCCGTCCTCGTCCAGCCGGACCTGGGGCTGCTGGGCGAGCCAGTCGATCAGGCGGGAGACGTCGGCGACCTCGCCGTCCGGCGCGTTCAGCCCGATCTTCCCCGTGGACTTGCCGAAGCCGCGCGCGGACCAGGTGAGGACCGCGTACCCGTCCCTCGCCAGGTCCTCGGCCTGCGCCCGTACGTCGTCCTTGCTGCCGCCGAAGCCGTGCGCGAGCAGGACGGCCGGGCGTCGGCCGCCGGATCCCGCCGTGAAGTACGAGGTGTCCAGGCGCACGCCGTCGCCCACCGCCACGGCCCGGTCGGCGTGCCGCACCGGGGCCGGGTCGTCACCGGCGACGGCCGTCCACGTCCCGGCACCGGCGAGCACGACGACGGCGGCCGCGGCGGAGAGCATCCGCCGCGGCCCCCGTAGCAGCCCTCGCACGCGGGGCAGTCGAAGATCCATGCGTCAACGGTACGGGCCGCCGCCGACGACGGGGGCCGCCCCGGGAGTGAACCGTCGGCCCTCCCAGGGAAGTACGCGCCCGGCCGCGGGTACCACGGGCGCGGTAGTCCGGCCGGGTTCCGGCGGACCGCCGCCGGGCTTCGCCCCCCACCGACGGCGTCCGGTATCCGGACGCTGTCGGTGGGGGCCGGTACAGTCGTGCGCACAGATGAATCACAGGAACTCAGCAACGGGTGGGGACTCATGAAGCTGAAGTACACCGCGGCCTGGGTGGGGCTCACGGCGGCCGCGATGGTCACGGCCACCGCGTGCGGCTCGGACGGCGCGAAGACGGCGACGGAGACGGCCGACAAGGCCGTGGACAAGGCGAACACGGTCATGGCGGCCCTCACCCGGGCCACCTACCGGACCGAGGAGCTGGGCTCCGCCCAGGTCAGGACGACGACCGAGCTGGACGCGACCGGCGGCGAGCCGATCTCCATGGACGGCACGTACTCCTGGGGGGACGGCGCGGCCATGGACGTCGAGATGGACACCGCCGCCGCGCAGATGAGCGCCCTCCAGGACGACCCGACGACGCGGGTCGTCATGGTCGACGGCGCCTACTACTACGACGTCGATCCCCAGCCGAGCGGCCCGATCGCGGGCAAGGAGTGGATGCGCGTCGACGTCGCCGCCGTGGCGGGCGAGGCGGGCGCCGACAACATGGCGGCCAACGCCGACCCCACGGCGACACTGCGCTACATGACGGCCTCCACGGAGGTGGAGGACCTCGGCGAGGAGACCGTCCTCGGCAGGAAGACCACCCACTACCGGGGCAGCCTCGGTGCGGAGCACATCGAGAGGTCCGAGTTCACCGCGGCCGAGAAGAAGGCCGCCATCACCGCCCTGGAGGCGAGTGGCGGAAAGCTGACGTGCGACATCTGGGTCGACGGCAAGGACCTGCCGGTGCGGATCACGCAGAGCGGCGCCGGAATGACGGTGAACATGGACTTCGTGAAGTTCGGGGCCACCAAGAAGATCACGGCGCCGCCCGCCGCCGAGACCGGCGACCTCACCGAGCAGGTCAGGGAGCAGCGGGACACGGCGATCGGCCAGTGACCCGCCGGGCCCCCGGCTCGCCGTGTCGACCGGCGGGCCGGGGGCGTCCGCGCCGCCTCAGTGGTTGCGCGGGAAGCCCAGGTCCACGCCCGCCGGGGCGTCGGCCGGGTCCGGCCAGCGGGTGGTGACGACCTTGCCGCGGGTGTAGAAGTGCGTGCCGTCGTTGCCGTAGATGTGGTGGTCGCCGAAGAGCGAGTCCTTCCAGCCGCCGAAGGAGTGGTAGCCGACGGGGACCGGGATCGGGACGTTCACGCCGACCATGCCGGCCTCGATCTCCAGTTGGAAGCGGCGGGCCGCGCCGCCGTCCCGGGTGAAGATCGCGGTGCCGTTGCCGAACGGCGAGGCGTTGATGAGCGCCACGCCCTCCTCGTACGTCTCGGCGCGCAGCACGCACAGGACCGGGCCGAAGATCTCGTCCTGGTACGCCTTGGCGGTGGTCGGCACCCGGTCGAGCAGCGAGAGCCCGATCCAGTGGCCGTCCTCGTGGCCGTCGACGGTGTATCCGGTGCCGTCCAGGACGACCTCGCAGCCCTCGGCCGCCGCGCCCTCGACGTAGGAGGCGACCTTGTCGCGGTGCGCCTTGGTGATCAGCGGGCCCATCTCGGAGGACGGGTCGGTGCCGGGGCCGATCTTGATCTTCTCGGCACGCTCGCGGATCTTCTCGACCAGTTCGTCGCCGACGGAACCGACGGCCACGACCGCGGAGATGGCCATGCAGCGCTCGCCGGCCGATCCGTAGGCCGCGCTGACCGCCGCGTCGGCCGCCGCGTCGAGGTCGGCGTCCGGCAGGACCAGCATGTGGTTCTTGGCGCCGCCCAGGGCCTGCACGCGCTTTCCGTGGGCGGATGCGGTGGTGTGGATGTAGCGGGCGATCGGGGTCGAGCCGACGAAGGAGACCGCCTGGACGTCAGGGTGTTCGAGCAGGCGGTCCACGGCCACCTTGTCGCCGTGCACGACGTTGAAGACGCCGTCCGGCAGTCCGGCCTCGGAGAGCAGTTCGGCGACCTTCACGGCGGCCGACGGGTCCTTCTCGCTCGGCTTGAGCACGAAGGTGTTGCCGCAGGCGATGGCGATCGGGAACATCCACAGCGGCACCATGGCCGGGAAGTTGAACGGCGTGATGCCCGCGACCACACCGAGCGGCTGCCGGATCGAGGACACGTCGACGCGGGTGGCGACCTGCATCGACAGCTCGCCCTTGAGCTGCACGTTGATACCGCAGGCCAGGTCCACGATCTCCAGGCCGCGCGCGACCTCGCCGAGCGCGTCGGAGTGCACCTTGCCGTGCTCGGCGGTGATCAGCGCGGCGATCTCGTCGCGGTGCGCGTCCAGCAGCGCCCGGAACCGGAAAAGGATCGAGGTCCGCTGGGCCAGGGAGGACTGACCCCAGGTCAGGTACGCCTCCTTGGCGGCGGCGACCGCGGCGTCCACCTCGTCGACCGAGGCGAAGGCGACCTTGGTGGTGACCTCGCCGGTCGCCGGGTCGGTGACCGGCCCGTACATGCCCGAGGCGCCTTCGGCGGTCTTGCCGCCGATCCAGTGGTTGACGATGTTCGTCATGACCGAGAACTCCTTCACAGATGGCGGCGACGGGTCGAGACGTGCCGTTGGTGCAGCTCTCGCAGCGCGTGCTGCGCGTACTGCTCGTACTGCTCACGGGCCGGGAGCGGGACCGGTGCTCGGGTCGCGGTCTCGGCCGTGACTCCATCCCAGCAGCCGGGCGCAGCGGGCGCGCCCGACACTGTGTCTGCGGTTTGGGCGTCCGCGTAGACACGTGGGGCAGTGTGGGCGGCCGGCGCCACGGCGGGACGCGGGAACCTCCGGCGCGGAGCCGGTGCGAGCGGGGAGTTGGCGCTCGTGCCTCGCTCCTGCCAGGGCGAGGCCGCCTTCCCGCGCCGGAGGCGTTCGGTGGGGGAACCGGCGACCGGGCCGTGTGCCATCGGGTCGTGCGCCATCGCGTTCCCTTCTTGCCCGCGCCCTTGCGTCACCCCGGTTTCTAGCCCCGCGCGTGCGGCCTGTCAATGTTTTGTCCGGACATTCGGACGACTTGATCCGGGTGGCGGTCCCGGGGCGTACGACGGAGCGCCGACGACCGGCACAGTCAACGCGCCGCGCCTGAACGACGGCGTACGCCTGTGTGGCACTCGTGTCACAAATGCGCCCTCCGCGTCACACTTGTCACGCGCACGCGGGTCTTCCGTCACACCCCGGTACGGCCCCTGACCGCCCCTCACCCGGCGTCGTTCACCCGGAACAGGCTTGGTGATCGCCGGCGCAGCGCCCGGCTCCCCCCGGCGGCCGTCCCCGGTCGCCGCCGCGGCGCGCGCAGGGAGGTGCAACGAGTGACCGACCGAAGGCTCTGGTCCTACAAGGACATCGCGGCCCACATCAACGTCCAGCCGGACACCGTGCGGTCGTACCGCAAGCACGGGCTGCTGCCACCGCCCGACCACGTGGAGGGAGGAAAGCCGTACTGGTACGCGGACACGGTCCGGGCCTGGGTGGCGTCCCGCCCCCGCAACCGGAAGCGCTAGGGGGCCCGCGGGCGCCCTAGCGCTTCCGGCGCCGGAAAACCGTTCGGTGCCCCACGTCCGCGTGGGGCACAGTTCGGCCCATGGACTTCTCCGTCAAACCCGTGCTGACCGGTGACAGGACCGTTCTGCGGCCCTTCACCGAGGCGGACGCCGAGCCCATGTGGGCGATCGTCCACGACCCCGAGGTCGCGCACTTCACCGGCCCCCCGCCGCGCGAACTCACCCCTCGGGTGCTGCGCGACTGGTACGGCACGCGCGGCACCCGGCCCGACCGCCTGGACCTGGCCGTCACCGACCCCGCCGACGGGGAACTGCTCGGCGAGGTCGTGCTCCACGACTGGGAGCCCGAGAACCGTTCCTGCACCTTCCGCACCCTGATCGGCGCGCGGGGACGCGGCCGGGGCGTCGGCACCGAGGCGACCCGGCTGATCGTCGGCCACGCCTTCGAGGAACTCGGCCTGCACCGCGTCCAGCTGGACGCCTACGCCCACAACCACCGGGCGCTGCGGGTCTACGAGAAGGTCGGGTTCGTGCGCGAGGGCGTGCGGCGCGAGGTGGAGCGGCGGGACGGCGTGTGGGTGGACGAGGTGCTGATGGCCGTCCTCGGCCACGAGTGGGCCGTCCACCGAGGGCGCCCCGGGGCAGCCGTCACGGCTCGATGACCGTCACCCCGGCGCCGGGTGCCGTCCCCATCGCCGTGAGCGCCGCCGGGACCGCGTCGAGGCCGATGGTGGACGTCACCAGCAGGTCCGGCCGGAGCACTCCGGCGCCGACCATCCGGAGCATCGGCGGATAGGTGTGCGCGGCCGTCCCGTGGCTGCCCAGCAGCTCCAGCTCCAGGGCGACCGCGCGGGCCATCGGCACCGGTGTGGTGCCGTCCACCGAGGGCAGCAGCCCGACCTGCACGTGCCGGCCGCGGCGGCGCAGGCCGGCCACGGACGCGGCGCAGGTGACGGGCGAACCGAGGGCGTCGAGCGAGAGGTGGGCGCCGCCGCCGGTGAGGTCGCGGACGGCGGCCGCCGTGTCCGGCGTCCGGGAGGCGTCCACGCACTCGGCCGCGCCGAAGGCCCGCGCCAGCTCCAGCGCGCGGTCCGACACGTCCACGGCGACCACGCGCGCCCCCGACGCCGCGGCGATCATCACCGCGGACAGGCCGACGCCCCCGCAGCCGTGCACCGCGACCCACTCCCCCGCCGTGAGCCGTCCCTGCTGCACGACGGCGCGGAACGCGGTGGCGAACCGGCAGCCGAGCGAGGCGGCGGTGGCGTACGACATGCCCTCGGGCACGGCGACGAGGTTGACGTCGGCGTGGTCGAGCGCCACGTATTCGGCGAAGGAGCCCCAGTGGGTGAAGCCCGGCTGGGTCTGGCGCTCGCACACCTGCTGGTCCCCCGCCGCGCAGGCCGGGCAGCTCCCGCAGGCACAGACGAAGGGCACGGTCACCCGGTCGCCGGGCCGCCACCCGGCCACCCGGTCGCCGACCGCCTCGACGACACCGGCGAGTTCGTGACCGGGGACGTGCGGCAGCGCGATGCCGGGGTCGTGGCCCTGCCATCCGTGCCAGTCGCTGCGGCACAGTCCGGTGGCCTCGACACGCACCACGACGCCGTGCGGCGCGGGCGCGGGGTCGGCGACCTCCCGCACCCCGGCCGGCTCCCCGAAGCGCTCGAACACGACCGCGCGCATCCGTCACCCCCACTTTCGTACTGTCGTGGCTGTCGTCACTGCCGTGGCTGTCGTTCGGGCGGAGTTTCCGCCTTCCGTGCCTCATCTCACGGCAGGCTCATCCGAAGCCATACCCCCTAGGGGTACAGTGGGAGGCGAGTGGTCCAGCCCGGACCCCCGGGTACCCGCCCGTGCACGCCCCCCGACGAGGAGTAACGACATGACCGCCCAGACCGACACCGCCCAGGGCTCCATCACCACCGTCTACAAGGTGAGCGGAATGAGCTGCGGCCACTGCGAGGGCGCCGTCTCCGGCGAGATCTCCGAGATCACGGGCGTCGGCTCCGTGCAGGCCGTCGCCTCCACCGGCGAGGTCACCGTCGTCTCCGAGGCCCCCCTGGACGACGCGGCCGTGCGCGCCGCCGTGGACGAGGCGGGCTTCGAGCTCGTCGGCCGGGTCTGAGCCCGGCGCACCCGTCCCCGCCCTGGAGTCCGGACCATGACCAGCACCACCGCGGACACCCGCACCGCCGCCGCGGCCGCCGGGCCCGAACCCGGCGTCGCCGAGGTCGAGCTGCTCATAGGCGGGATGACCTGCGCCTCCTGCGCGGCCCGCGTCGAGAAGAAGCTCAACCGCATGGACGGTGTCACCGCCACGGTGAACTACGCGACGGAGAAGGCCCGGGTCAGCCACCCGGTGACCGTCGCCGTCGCCGACCTGATCGCCACCGTCGTGAAGACCGGGTACACCGCCGAGGAGCCCGCGCCGCCCCCGGAGCCCGCCGACGAGGCCGGGACCGAGGGGCGCGCCACCGGGGACGGCGACGACGACCCGGAGCTGTCGGCCCTGCGGCAGCGCCTGCTGGTCTCCGTGCTCCTGGCCGTCCCCGTCGTCCTGCTCGCGATGGTCCCGGCGCTCCAGTTCGACAACTGGCAGTGGCTCTCGCTCACCCTGGCCGCGCCCGTCGTGGTCTGGGGCGGGCTGCCCTTCCACCGCGCCGCCTGGACGGGCCTGCGGCACGGCGCGGCCACCATGGACACGCTGGTCTCGCTCGGCACGCTGGCTGCGTTCGGCTGGTCCCTGTGGGCGCTGTTCTTCGGGGACGCGGGCATGCCGGGCATGCGGCACGGCTTCGACCTCACCGTCTCCCGCACCGACGGTGCCTCCACGATCTACCTGGAGGCAGCCGCCGGGGTCACCGCCTTCCTGCTGCTCGGCCGCTGGCTGGAGGCCCGCTCCAAGCGCCGCGCCGGTGCCGCGCTGCGGGCGCTGATGGAGCTGGGCGCCAAGGACGTGGCGGTACTGCGCGAGGGCCGCGAGGTGCGGATACCGGTGGCCCGGCTGGCCGTGGGCGACCGGTTCGTCGTACGGCCCGGAGAGAAGATCGCCACCGACGGGACGGTGGCCGAGGGTGCCTCCGCCGTGGACGCCTCCCTGCTGACCGGCGAGTCCGTGCCGGTGGACGTCACCGTCGGCGACGCCGTCACCGGCGCCACGGTGAACGCCGGGGGCCGGCTGGTGGTCGAGGCGACCCGGGTCGGCGCGGACACGCAGCTCGCGCGGATGGCGAAGCTGGTGGAGGACGCGCAGAGCGGCAAGGCCCAGGTGCAGCGCCTCGCCGACCGGATCTCCGGCGTCTTCGTGCCGGTCGTGCTGCTGATCGCGTTCGCCACCTTCGGCGGCTGGCTCGGTGCCACCGGCGACACGGTCGCCGCGTTCACCGCGTCCGTCGCCGTCCTGATCATCGCCTGCCCGTGCGCGCTGGGCCTCGCCACGCCCACCGCACTGCTGGTCGGCACCGGCCGGGGCGCCCAGCTCGGCATCCTCATCAAGGGCCCGGAGGTGCTGGAGTCCACGCGGCGCGTCGACACGGTCGTGCTGGACAAGACCGGCACCGTCACCACCGGCCGCATGACCCTGCACGAGGTGTACGCCGCCGAGGGCACCGACGCCGACGAACTGCTGCGGCTCGCGGGCGCCGTCGAGCACGCCTCCGAGCACCCCGTGGCCCGCGCGGTCGCGGCCGGCGCCGGGGAACGGGTCGGCACACTGCCGGGCGTCGAGGACTTCGAGAACGTCCCCGGGCGCGGCGTACGCGCCCGCGTGGCGGGCCGCGAGGTGGCCGTGGGGCGCCTGTACGACGCCCTCCCGCCCGAGCTGTCGGCCGCCGTGGACGAGGCCGAGCAGCGGGGCCGTACGGCCGTCGTCGTCGGCTGGGACGGCGAGGCGCGCGGAGTCCTCGCGGTGGCGGACGCGGTCAGGGAGACCAGCGCCGAGGCCGTGGCCCGGCTGCGCCGGCTGGGCCTGACCCCCGTCCTGCTGACCGGCGACAACCGCCGGGTGGCCGAGTCGGTCGCGGCGGCCGTCGGCATCGACGAGGTGATCGCCGAGGTGCTGCCCGAGGAGAAGGTCGCGGTGGTGGAACGGCTGCGTTCCGAGGGCCGTACGGTCGCCATGGTCGGCGACGGCGTCAACGACGCGGCCGCGCTCGCCACCGCCGACCTGGGACTGGCGATGGGCACGGGGACGGACGCGGCGATCGAGGCGGGCGACCTGACCCTGGTGCGCGGGGACCTCGGGGTGGCGGCGGACGCGATCCGGCTGTCCCGGCGCACCCTGTCCACGATCAAGGGCAATCTCGTGTGGGCCTTCGGCTACAACGTGGCCGCGCTGCCGCTGGCCGCCGCCGGGCTGCTGAATCCGATGATCGCGGGGGCGGCGATGGCCTTCTCGTCGGTTTTCGTGGTCACCAACAGCCTCCGGCTGCGCACCTTTCACTGACCCGCACCGGTCCACATTTCACGCAGGTCGAGGGGCTGGGCCTCTGGAGTCCGGCACTCGCCTCACATAAGCTCTTCACAAGGCTCGCGCATCTTCCCTACGCTTGAGCCCTGTGCGACGTACGGGGTTCTTGCGCACCTAACGGACATATGCAAGAGACGCAGATCACAGTGATGCGAACGTAACCATCGAAGGGGTTCGAAGGTCTAAGTTGGCGATGTCAGGAAGCGTCTTGGGGGGCGTGACCTGGCGTCTGGGGATGTCTTGGGGGACTTTCCCAGAGCTGCGTTGCCGGGACACGTACACCGGGAAGCTTTGAGCGGCCCTCCCGGGCGTGCGCTGTCCCGGCAGACCGCACGACGAGCACGACAGGTACGACGAGTACGACAGGTACGACCGCAGGACGAGCACGACCCGCACCGCGAGTTCTGCTCGTTGTGCTCAACAGCGAATTCAGGCGCTGTCCTCACAGACGCCCGGCCGGATCCCGTGGGGGGAATCCGCACCGGGGCATGGGAAGGCGCCCTGGATCGTCGGCCCGTGGGGGGACCGGCGCCAGGGCGCCTTCTGCTGTTCCCGCACCTTTCAGGGGTCCGGGCACGGAAAAGTCCCGTACCACTCGGGGCGGTACGGGACTCACCTGACGCGCTGTGGGGGTGCCTTGCGGCTCAGCGCTCCTCGACGGGCACGAAGTCGCGCTCGACGACGCCCGTGTAGATCTGGCGCGGGCGGCCGATGCGGGAACCCGGCTCCTTGATCATCTCGTGCCACTGGGCGATCCAGCCCGGCAGCCGGCCGAGGGCGAACAGGACCGTGAACATCTCGGTCGGGAAGCCCATGGCCCGGTAGATCAGACCGGTGTAGAAGTCGACGTTCGGGTAGAGGCTGCGCGAGACGAAGTAGTCGTCGGAGAGCGCGTGCTCCTCCAGCTTCAGGGCGATGTCCAGCAGCTCGTCGGACTTGCCGAGGGCGGAGAGCACGTCGTGCGCGGCGGCCTTGATGATCTTGGCGCGGGGGTCGAAGTTCTTGTAGACCCGGTGGCCGAAGCCCATCAGGCGGACGCCGTCCTCCTTGTTCTTCACCTTGCGGATGAAGGAGTCGACGTCGCCGCCCGCGTCGCGGATGCCTTCCAGCATCTCCAGCACCGACTGGTTGGCGCCGCCGTGCAGCGGGCCCCACAGGGCGTTGATGCCCGCCGAGATCGAGGCGAACATGTTGGCCTGCGAGGAGCCGACCAGGCGGACCGTGGAGGTCGAGCAGTTCTGCTCGTGGTCCGCGTGCAGGATCAGCAGCTTGTCGAGCGCCGCGACGACCGTCGGGTCCGGCACGTACTCCTGCGCCGGGACCGAGAAGGTCATGCGCAGGAAGTTCTCGACGTAGCCGAGGTCGTTGCGCGGGTAGACGAACGGGTGGCCGATCGACTTCTTGTAGGCGTAGGCCGCGATCGTCGGAAGCTTCGCGAGCAGCCGGATCGTGGAGAGGTTGCGCTGCCGCTCGTCGAACGGGTTGTGGCTGTCCTGGTAGAAGGTGGACAGCGCCGAGACCACCGAGGACAGCATGGCCATCGGGTGGGCGTCGCGCGGGAAGCCCTTGTAGAAGTTCTTGACGTCCTCGTGCAGCAGGGTGTGCTGCGTGATCTCGCCCTTGAACGCGGACAGCTCGTCGACGGTCGGCAGCTCGCCGTTGATCAGCAGGTAGGCCACCTCCACGAAGGAGGAGCGCTCGGCCAGCTGCTCGATCGGGTAGCCGCGGTACCGGAGGATGCCGGCTTCGCCGTCCAGATACGTAATGGCGGATTTGTAGGCGGCGGTGTTGCCGTAACCGCTGTCCAGCGTCACCAGACCGGTCTGGGCGCGGAGCTTCCCGATGTCGAAGCCCTTGTCGCCGACGGTGCTGTCGATCACCGGGTAGGTGTACTCGCCATCGCCGTACCGCAGTACTACAGAGTTGTCGCTCACGTCTTCCCTCACCGACGTAGTGCCTCATCTTCGAGGTGCCCTGACTGTCTCTACCATCCCCCACTTGGCTGAGGAGAGTGCACTCGGGGTCGACCATCGGGCCTATTGACGGCACTCAGTGCCGCCAACTTGCTCATCCTGCCCCCTCCGGGGCCCATCCGGAAGTGCTGTGTGACCTTTCCGACTCGTTTGATCGATCATTTTTTTCACACGGGCCGGGAGGTTTGCGGGAAGGTTTCAGGGCCGGGAGCCCGCCAGCCGGAAGTCGAGCGCCGTGCACCGCCGTCCGGCCGACACCGTCCGCACCGCCTGGCCGATCGCCTTGCGCGACCCGACGAGCACGACCAGCCTCTTCGCCCGGGTGACCGCCGTGTACAGCAGGTTCCGCTGGAGCATCATCCAGGCCCCGGTGGTCACGGGGACGACCACCGCCGGGTACTCGCTCCCCTGCGACCGGTGGATGGTGACCGCGTACGCGTGCGCCAGCTCGTCCAGTTCGTCGAAGTCGTACGGCACCTCCTCGTCCTCGTCCGTCAGCACGGTGAGGCGCTGGTCGACCGGGTCGAGCGAGGTGACGACGCCGACGGTGCCGTTGAAGACGCCGTTCTCGCCCTTCTCGTAATTGTTGCGGATCTGGGTGACCTTGTCGCCGACGCGGAAGACCCGGCCGCCGAACCGCTTCTCCGGCAGGTCCGGGCGCCCCGGGGTGACGGCCTGCTGGAGCAGTCCGTTCAGCGTCCCGGCCCCGGCGGGGCCCCGGTGCATGGGTGCCAGCACCTGCACGTCCCGGCGCGGGTCGAGCCCGAACTTCGCGGGGATGCGCCGCGCGGCGACGTCCACGGTGAGCCGCCCCGCCTCCTCGGTGTCGTCCTCGACGAAGAGGAAGAAGTCCTTCATGCCGTCGGTGACGGGATGCTGCCCGGCGTTGATCCGGTGCGCGTTGGTGACGACGCCGGACTCCTGCGCCTGCCGGAAGACCCGGGTGAGCCGGACGGCGGGCACGGGGCTGCCGGGCGCCAGCAGGTCCCGGAGCACCTCCCCGGCGCCCACGCTGGGCAACTGGTCGACGTCCCCGACGAGCAGCAGATGGGCACCGGGCGGGACGGCCTTGACGAGCTTGTTGGCGAGGAGCAGGTCGAGCATGGACGCCTCGTCCACGACCACCAGGTCGGCGTCCAGCGGCCGCTCCCGGTCGTAGGCCGCGTCTCCGCCGGGCTTCAGCTCCAGCAGCCGGTGCACGGTGGACGCCTCGGCGCCGGTCAGCTCGGCGAGGCGCTTGGCGGCCCGTCCGGTGGGCGCGGCGAGTACGACCTTCGCCTTCTTCGCCCGCGCCAGCTCCACGATCGACCGCACGGTGAAGGACTTGCCGCAGCCGGGCCCGCCGGTGAGCACGGCGACCTTCTCGCTGAGCGCGAGCTTGACGGCCGCCTCCTGCTCGGGCGCGAGATCGGCGCCCGTGCGCTGCCTCAGCCACCCGAGCGCCTTGTCCCAGGCCACGTCCTGGAAGCCGGGCATCCGGTCCTCGTCGGTGTGCAGGAGGCGCCGCAACTGTCCGGCCAGGGCCAGCTCGGCCCGGTGGAAGGGGACGAGGTAGACGGCGGTGACGGGCTCGCCGCCCTCGGGGTGCGGCACCTTCTCCCGTACGACCCCGGGATCGCCGTCCGGGTCCTCCGGCTCGGCGGCCAGCTCCCCGAGGCACTCGATGACGAGCCCGGTGTCCACCTGGAGCAGCTTCACCGCGTCGGCGATCAGCCTCTCCTCCGGGAGATAGCAGTGCCCCTGGTCGGTGGCCTGCGACAGGGCGTACTGCAGCCCGGCCCCGACCCGCTCCGGGCTGTCGTGCGGGATCCCGACCGACTGGGCGATCTTGTCGGCGGTGAGGAAGCCGATGCCCCAGACGTCGGCGGCGAGCCGGTAGGGCTGGTTCTTCACGACGGAGATCGAAGCGTCCCCGTACTTCTTGTAGATCCGCACGGCGATGGAGGTGGACACCTCCACGGTCTGGAGGAACAGCATGACCTCCTTGATCGCCTTCTGCTCCTCCCAGGCGTCGGCGATCTTCCTGGTCCGCTTGGGCCCGAGGCCGGGCACCTCGATGAGCCGCTTGGGCTCCTCCTCGATGATCGTCAGCGTGTCCAGCCCGAAGTGCTGCGTGATCCGGTCCGCGAAGATCGGCCCGATCCCCTTGACCAGCCCGGACCCGAGATAGCGCCGGATGCCCTGCACGGTGGCGGGAAGCAGCGTCGTGTAGTTCTCCACGTGGAACTGCTTGCCGTACTGCGGGTGCGAGCCCCAGCGCCCCTCCATCCGCAGCGACTCCCCCACCTGCGCACCCAGCAGCGCGCCGACGACGGTCAGCAGATCGCCGGCGCCTCTGCCGGTGTCGACGCGGGCGACCGTGTAGCCGTTCTCCTCGTTGGCGTACGTGATCCTCTCCAGGACGCCTTCGAGAGTGGCGAGCCGCCGCTCGCCGGGGGCCACGGGGGGCTGGGTGGGCATGGGTCGACCGTACCGGTGGGGTGTGACAGGGCGGTCGGAGAGTCGCTTTCTCAGTAGATACTGGCGATGATGTGCCCGTCGAAGCGGCACGAGGGTGCCGTCCGCCGCATCTGCAAGCAGTTGGACGCGCAACTCCTTGACACGCACCCCGACCACATCTGCGCGAACGGCCCCGAGATCGAGCACCCGGCCATCGGACGCATGCGCCGCCCGGACGCCGTCGTGATCCCCGAAGCCACCCTCGACGAAGAGGGCCTGGCCGTCGACGCGACGCAGGTGCTGGCTGCCGTCGAGATCGTCTCACCGTCCGACCCGGGCAACGACTACGGCGAGAAGTTGGCCGACTATCCGGCCATGGGCATCCCGCACTACATGCCGTTCGGGCCGTGGACGGTGGAGACGTCGGAGTTCCGCCGGTACGGCAGGGACGGCTAACGGCGCGTTTGCGACGTGAGGGCGTCGAGGAAGGAGGCGAAGGCCTCCGGCGGGAAGGTGAGGGTGGCCCGGGTGGGGGCCTTGCTGTCGCGGACGGCGACGTGGGTGGTCGACGTGGCTATCTCCACGCATTCGTTGCCGTCGTCGGGGCCTGAGTAGGACGACTTCCGCCAGTTGTCCATGCGTCTCACAGCTCCTTCGCCAGCCGGTTGATGAGGTCACGCGAGCGATCGGGGTCGAGCGATACGGCTTCCACTTTACGGAAACGAGTTCGAAAGGCGCCGAGCTGGGCTTCGGAGTCGATGAACGCCGATCCGTGCGGTACGTCCCGCACCACCGTGTCCAGTTTGGGTACGGCGCCGCCCACGTACGTCATGGTGCTGGCGGCTCTGGCAAAGCCGTCCAGGTCGAAAGGGATGACGCGCACACTGACGTCGTCTGCTTCCGAGAGCTGCAGCAGCCTGGTGAGCTGGGCCCGCGAGGCGACACGGTCACTGACCCTGATACGGAGGGCAGCCTCGTGGAGCACCAACTCGTACGGAACGGTGAGCCGCTGGGAAGCCATGCGGTGACGGACGCGCACCTCGAGTTCCTCGCCGGTGAGTTCGGGCACCCTTCCGGCAAAGACCGCACGGGCGTACTCCTCCGTCTGCAACAACCCCGGCACATACAGAACCGCCACGTCGCGACGGAACCTGGCGTGGTGGTTCAGCTCGGACAGGTCCAGGAACGAGGTGGGCAGCAGGCCCCGGTACTCCTCCCACCAGCCACGCGTGCGGTCGGTTGCCACCTCCGCCAACGCGTTGACGAACTCCTCGTCCGTACAGGCGTAATGAGATGCCAGGCGTCGGAGTCTCTGCTCGCTCACTCCCGACAATCCCGACTCGATCTGACTGATCTGAACGTTGCTCACGCCGAGCATGGCCGCAGCCTGCCGCGCGGTAAAACCCGCCGCTTCCCTGAGCCTGCGCAGCTCGACGGCGAGGCGCAGCTGTCGCGCCGTTGGCTCGCGCCTCGTGGGCATTGACCGTTCCTCCGTCCAACGCGCCCGTCGGCGCGACTCGTTCGGGGTGAAGATTACGCGACCGGCTTGCTGCGCCGAAACTTTAAGGTCTACGGTCGGTGACGCGACGCACACCGTGCGACACCGGGCCGCCGGAAGCGCACCGCCCCGTCCTGCCATGACGGCTGCGGCAATGACACCGGGCCCGCCCCTCACCCCACCGCCCTCCGCGAGGAGCCCCGCATGCCTGAGAACGAACCCTGGGAGTACTCCCTCTACATCCCCAACGACCTGCGTGCCGTCACCGTCAGCCGCCGCACCCTCCGGCTGGTCCTCACCATGCACGGGCTGATCCGCCTCGTCGACGTCGCCGAACTGCTCGCCACGGAGCTGGTGTCCAACGCCGTACGGCACACCAAGGGCCCCGCCGCCCTCCGTATCCGCTGGTCGCCGCCGGGGACGTTGCGGATCGGGGCGTGGGACGCCGACCCCGAACCGCCCGAGCCGCCTGCCCGGTTCGAGCGGGTGACGGAGCTGGAGGAGGGGCGGGGGCTGGCACTCGTACGGGCCTGCGCCGACGTGTGGGGGTGGCATCCGCTGGCCAGACACGGCAACCGGGGCAAGTACGTGTGGTGCGAACTGTCGGCGGCGTGACGACGGCCGTCACAGCGCCGCGAACAGTCCCGCCAGTGGAGCGGGTGTGCGGGCCGGTTCCAGGGCCTCCACCAGGACGCGGCCGTAGTGGATCTTGCGGCCCGACTTGGTGCCGAGGAAGCGGCGGAGTTGCTGCTGGGCGGCGCGGCCCTGCTGGGCGGGCTGCCGGAGGAAGGTCTGGAGGCGGCGCGACTCGCCCTCCGCCTCGACGAGTTCGGTCACCGTGCTCACGCCCAGCGCGCGGATCAGCTCGTCCTCCAGGTCGGCCGCGCAGACGAAGAGGCCGTCCCGCGCCGCGTCGGCGCGTGCCAGGGCCCGGACATAGAAGTCCTGCTCCCGCTCGTCGCACAGGCCCACGAGGCGCAGGTCCAGGGCGGAGGGGCCGAGGAGGCCGGCGAAACGGCCGACGCTCATCGCGCCGCCCATCGGGAGGACGCAGACACCCTCCGTCGCGAGGTCCCGGCCGTGCCGCGCGGCCATCGCGTCGACGGCCGCCGCGTCGCTCGGCCCTTCGAGGAGGACGGCGGTGTGGACGAACAGCCGGTCGGCCAGGTCCTGCGCCGGGCCGCCGGGGCCGCCGGCCGCCCACGCGGTGACCGCGTCGCGAAACGTCCCCATGTCCGTCATGGGGAAAGTCTCCCGCCGTCGTACGTCGTCGCGGTAGTGGATTTCGACATGAGAGGCGCTCCCGGAGCCCCGCTGAGCCCGGACGTCGGTCAGCGGCTCAGGACCGTCTCCTCGCGCATGTACGACAGCTTCTCCGGGTTGCGTACGGCGTACAGGCCGGTGATGCGGCCCTCGTCGAAGCGGACGGCCACCACGGTGTCCAGCTCGCCGTCGAGGCGGACGATCAGCGCCGGATAGCCGTTGACCTGGGCCGGGTCCATCGACACCGGAACGGACAGCTTGACCAGGCCGCCCAGCATGAGACGGGCCACCTTGTCGGCGCCGACGACCGGCCGGAGCACGGCCTGCTTGATGCCGCCGCCGTCGCCGAGCAGGACGACGTCCGGGGAGAGGATGTCGAGCAGGCCCTGGAGGTCGCCCGTCTCGACCGCCCGCTGGAACGCCGCGAGCGCCCGGCGGGACTCGGCCGCCGTGACCTCCCCGCGCGGGCGGCGTGCCGCCACGTGGGCGCGGGCGCGGTGCGCGATCTGCCGGACGGCGGCCGGGCTCTTCTCGACGGCCTCGGCGATCTCGTCGTACCCGAGGTCGAACACCTCGCGCAGGACGAACACCGCGCGCTCGACCGGTGCCAGCGTCTCCAGGACCAGCATCATCGCCATCGACACGCTGTCGGCCAGCTCGACGTCCTCGGCCACGTCGGGCGTGGTCAGCAGCGGCTCGGGCAGCCAGGAGCCGACGTAGGACTCCTTGCGGCGGCCGAGCGTGCGCAGCCGGTTCAGGGCCTGGCGGGTGGTGACCCGGACGAGGTACGCGCGGCGGTCGCGCACCGCGTCGAGGTCGACGCCCGCCCATCTCAGCCAGGTCTCCTGGAGCACGTCCTCGGCGTCGGCTGCCGAGCCGAGCATCTCGTAGGCGACCGTGAAGAGCAGGTTGCGGTGCGCGACGAAGTCCTCGGTGGCCGCGTCCACGGATCCCCCGTCGACCGCGCCCGCGGACCCCCCGTCGCCGGTCGCGTCGCCCTGTTCGCGGCCGTTCCTCTCGCTGGTCACCGGCTTCTCCCGTTCGTTCGGTTCCCACGATGTCACGCGCACAGGACACCGGCCGGCCCGATTCCGTGACACCCGCCGACGGTGGCCTGTGTCACATCGGCGGCCTGTCACAGGGCTCGGTGCGCCGGCGTCTTGTGTTCGTCACCGAGGCACGGAGACACCGGCGGCGAAGCGCCGACAGCCAGACACCGACAGCCAGACACGACAGCGAGGACGAGATCATGGACACCCGATTCAACCTCTTCGAGAACGAGTTCGCAGGCCGGTTCGGGAAGCGGTTCGCGGGCATGGGCATGCTGCTTCACGAGTCGGCGCTGCCGAAGGCCACGCAGGAGCTGGTGTCGCTGCGGGCCAGCCAGATCAACGGCTGCGGCCACTGCATCGACATGCACGTCAAGGAGGCCGCGGCCGCCGGGGAGAGCGCGGTCCGGCTCCACCTGGTCGCCGCCTGGCGCGAGTCCACCGTGTTCACCGAGGCCGAGCAGGCGGCGCTGGCCCTCACCGAGGAGGGCACCCGGCTCGCCGACGCCCACGAGGGCGTGTCCGACGAGACGTGGGCGCTGGTGCGCAAGCACTACGACGACGACCAGACCGCCGCGCTGATCTGCCTGGTCGCCCTGATCAACGCGGCCAACCGGCTCGCCGTGATCACGCACCAGAAGGGCGGCTCGTACGAGGCGGGGATGTTCGCGACGGCCGTGAGCTGAGCGCCACGGCTCAGGGCCGCGCGAGGGCGCCGACGACGAGTTCGACGTCGGCGCCCTCGCGCACGTCCAGGTCCCGGATCCGCCACGTGCGGGCGTCGATCCGGGTCCCGGCGGCCGTGGTGTGGGCGGGGACGGCCAGCACCGCCACCGCGGAGTGGCCCTCCCCCGGTTCCGCGAGCGGGGAGCCCTCCCCCGGCTCCGTGAGCAGCCGGGCCGCCACCATCACTCCGTCGGAGAACCGCAGGTCCAGGTCGAGCGGCCGGGGTCCGGCCACGAACGCGTCCGGGTCCGGGAGACCCTGGACGCGGCAGCGCGCCCCCGGGAAGAGGTGCGTGTGGGCGCACAGCGCGGGAAAGGTGTCCGGTCCGGCGGGGCCGCCGGAGGAGTGGGTCATGCGCGTGCTCCCGGGTTCGCCGATGCGCGGGACCGTCGCCCCGCCCCGGGGACCGGTCACCGCCGTCCTCCCGTTCCTACCGCGCGACCGGCCGGGACGGTACTCGGCCGGGCCGTTCGTGACGGCCGGGGACGGTACCCGCCGCCCCCGCCACCGGGCCGCCGCGGAGGAAAGGGGTCACGATTGGGTCTCGGCCCGCCCCCACCCCTTGATTCCGGGCCGTGTAATCGTTTCCAATCCTCCATGTAATCGATTCCACGAGGAGGTGGAACGACGATGGCGAGCATCAAGGACGTCGCCGCCGAGGCGGGTGTGTCCGTCGCGACGGTCTCGCGGGCGCTCAACGGCCACCCTTCGGTCAGCCCAGCCGCCCGCGCGCGCGTGCTGGCCGCCGTCGAGACGCTGGGCTACCGCCCGAACGCCGTCGCCCGGTCGCTGCGCACCGACCAGACCCGCACCCTCGGCCTGGTCATCAGCGACGTCATGAACCCGTACTTCACCGAGCTGGCCCGTTCCGTCGAGGAGGAGGCCCGCGCGCTCGGCTACAGCGTCATCATCGGCAACGCCGACGAGCGGCCCGAGCTCCAGGACCACCACGTCACCACGCTTCTCGACCGGCGGATCGACGGGCTGCTCGTCTCCCCCACCGACGGGGGCTCCCCGCGCATGCTGGACGCAGCGCGGGCCGGGACCCCGATGGTCTTCGTCGACCGGTGGATCCCCGGCGTGGACGTGCCCGTCGTCAGGTCGGACGGGCGGGCGGCCGTACGGGACCTCGTGGCGCATCTGCACGGGCTCGGGCACCGGCGGCTCGCGATCATCGCCGGGCCCGCCGCCACGACCACCGGACGCGAGCGCGTCGACGCCTTCCGCGAAGCTCTCGCCGCGTACGGGCTCCCCCTCCCGGACGCCTACATCGGCCAGGGCGACTTCCAGGCCGGCAGCGGACGCCGGGTCACCGAGGGCTTCCTCGACCTGCCCGAGCCGCCCGGAGTCGTCTTCGCCGCCGACAACCTGATGGCGCTGGGCGCGCTGGACGCCGTACGCGCGCGCGGGCTGCGGGTCCCCGAGGACATCGGGCTCGCCGCGTTCGACGACATCCCCTGGTTCGTGCACACCGATCCGCCGGTCACCGCGATCGCCCAGCCCACCCGTGAGCTCGGGCGGGCCGCCGTACGCGCGCTCGTCGAGCGGATCGCGGGGCGGGCCGGCGAGTCCGTCACCCTTCCGGCGCGGCTCGTCGCGCGCCGCTCGTGCGGCGAGCACAGCACCGCCGTGCACCAGATCCCGACCCCCGTACAAAGGAGTACGCCGTGAGCAGCCGCAGTCCGGACGAGTTGCTGCGCATCGAGGGCATCCGCAAGACCTTCCCCGGCGTGGTCGCGCTCGACAGCGTCGACTTCGACCTGCGCCGGGGCGAGGTGCACGTGCTGCTCGGTGAGAACGGCGCGGGCAAGAGCACGCTGATCAAGATGCTCTCCGGCGCCTACACGCCCGATGCCGGGCGGATCCTGGCCGGTGGCGAGGAGGTGCGCATCCACGGTGCGCAGGACTCCGAGCGCCTCGGGATCGCCACCATCTACCAGGAGTTCAACCTCGTCCCCGATCTGACGGTCGCCGAGAACATCTTCCTGGGGCGCCAGCCGCGCCGGTTCGGCATGATCGACCGGAAGCGGATGGACGCCGACGCCGAGGTGCTGCTGGAGCGGGTGGGGGTCAACGTCTCTCCCCGGGCGCGGGTGCGTGAACTCGGCATCGCCCGGCTCCAGATGATCGAGATCGCCAAGGCGCTCAGCCTGGACGCGCGCGTGCTCATCATGGACGAGCCGACCGCCGTGCTGACCTCCGAGGAGGTCGAGAAGCTGTTCGCGATCGTGCGGCGGCTGCGCGAGGACGGCGTCGGGATCGTCTTCATCACCCACCATCTGGAGGAGATCGCCGCGCTCGGCGACCGGGTCACCGTGATCCGGGACGGCCGCAGCGTCGGGCAGGTGCCCGCCTCCACGCCCGAGGACGAGCTGGTACGGCTCATGGTCGGGCGGTCCATCGAGCAGCAGTACCCGCGCGAGCGCACCGACGCCGGTGAGGCGCTGCTCAAGGTGGAGGGGCTCACCCGGGACGGCGTCTTCCACGACGTCGGCTTCGAGGTGCGGGCCGGTGAGGTCGTCGGCATCGCGGGGCTGGTCGGGGCCGGGCGGACGGAGGTGGTGCGGGCGGTGTTCGGCGCCGACCCGTACGACGCCGGGAGCGTGCACGTCGCGGGCGCGCCGCTGCGGCGGCACGACGTGAACGCCGCCATGGCCGCCGGGATCGGGCTCGTGCCCGAGGACCGCAAGGGGCAGGGGCTCGTGCTGGACGCGTCCGTCGAGGAGAACCTCGGGCTCGTCACGCTCCGGTCCTCCGCCCGCGCGGGCCTCGTCGACCTCAAGGGGCAGCACGCGGCGGCCGAGCGGATCGCCGGGCAGCTCGGCGTGCGGATGGCCGGGCTCGGGCAGCACGTGCGCACGCTCTCCGGCGGCAACCAGCAGAAGGTCGTCATCGGCAAGTGGCTGCTGGCGAACACCAAGGTGCTGATCCTCGACGAGCCGACGCGCGGCATCGACGTCGGCGCCAAGGTCGAGATCTACCAGCTCGTCAACGAACTGACGGCCGCGGGCGCCGCCGTGCTCATGATCTCCAGCGATCTGCCGGAGGTCCTCGGCATGAGCGATCGCGTGATCGTCATGGCACAGGGGCGCGTCGCGGGCGAACTCCCCGCCGAACAGGCCACCCAGGACGCCGTGATGGCACTCGCCGTCAGCACGCACACCAACGGAACGGACGGAACGGAGGCCTCCCGTGGCCACTGACACGCTCAAGAGCAAGCCGGGCGCGCAGGGCGGCGCCACGGGCGGCCTGCGCCGCCTGCTGCTCGACAACGGCGCGCTGACCGCCCTGATCGTCCTCGTCATCGCCATGTCGGCGCTGTCCGGGGACTTCCTGACCGCCGACAACCTCCTGAACGTCGGCGTCCAGGCCGCCGTCACCGCGATCCTCGCGTTCGGCGTCACCTTCGTCATCGTCTCGGCGGGCATCGACCTGTCGGTCGGTTCGGTCGCCGCGCTGTCGGCCACCGTGCTGGCCTGGAGCGCCACCGAGGCCGGGATACCGGTCGCGCTCGCCGTGCTGCTGTCCGTCGCGACGGGCATCGCCTGCGGCCTGGTCAACGGCTTCCTGATCTCGTACGGGAAGCTGCCGCCGTTCATCGCGACGCTCGCCATGCTGTCGGTGGGGCGCGGTCTGTCGCTGGTCATCTCGCAGGGTTCGCCGATCGCCTTCCCGGACTCGGTCTCCCACCTGGGTGACACGCTCGGCGGGTGGCTGCCGGTGCCGGTGCTCGTGATGATCGTGATGGGGCTGATCACGGCGTTCGTCCTCGGGCGGACGTACATCGGCCGGTCCATGTACGCGATCGGCGGCAACGAGGAGGCCGCGCGGCTGTCCGGGCTGCGGGTGAAGCGGCAGAAGCTCGCCATCTACGCCTTCTCCGGGCTGTTCGCCGCCGCCGCGGGCATCGTCCTCGCCTCCCGGCTCTCCTCCGCGCAGCCGCAGGCCGCGCAGGGCTACGAGCTGGACGCCATCGCCGCCGTCGTCATCGGCGGTGCCTCGCTGGCGGGCGGCACCGGCAAGGCGTCGGGGACGCTGATCGGCGCGCTGATCCTCGCGGTGCTGCGCAACGGCCTCAACCTGCTGTCGGTCTCCGCGTTCTGGCAGCAGGTCGTCATCGGTGTCGTCATCGCGCTGGCGGTGCTCTTCGACACGCTGCGGCGCAAGGCGGGCGCGGTCACTCCGGCGGCCGGGGCCTCCGGGGGCGGCAACCGGGGCAAGCAGGCACTGACGTACGTGGTCGCCGCGGTCGTCGCGGTGGCCGTCGTCGGTGCGACCTCGCTGCTGCACAACGGCTCCTCGGACGGCAGGGGCCAGAAGATCGGGCTGTCGCTGTCGACGCTGAACAACCCGTTCTTCGTGCAGATCAGGGACGGGGCCCAGGAGGAGGCGAAGAAGCTCGGTGTGGACCTGACGGTCACGGACGCCCAGAACGACGCCTCCCAGCAGGCCAACCAGCTGCAGAACTTCGTCAGCGGCGGCCTGTCCGCGGTCGTCGTCAACCCCGTGGACTCCGACGCCGCGGGCCCCTCGGTGCGCTCCGCGAACAAGGACGACATCCCCGTGATCGCCGTGGACCGCGGCGTCAACAAGGCGGACACGTCCGCGCTGGTCGCCTCCGACAACGTCGAGGGCGGCGAGCTGGGCGCCAAGGCGCTCGCCGAGAAGCTCGGCGGCAAGGGCACCATCGTGATCCTCCAGGGCCAGGCCGGCACCTCCGCCAGCCGGGAGCGCGGGGCGGGCTTCGCGGCCGGGCTCAAGGAGTACCCGGGCATCAAGGTCGTCGCCAAGCAGCCCGCGGACTTCGACCGCACCAAGGGCCTGGACGTGATGACGAACCTGCTCCAGGCGCACCCGGACGTCGACGGCGTCTTCGCGGAGAACGACGAGATGGCGCTGGGCGCGATCAAGGCGCTGGGTTCCAAGGCCGGAAAGTCGGTCCAGGTCGTCGGCTTCGACGGCACCCCGGACGGGCTGAAGGCGGTCCAGGAGGGCACGTTGTTCGCGTCCGTCGCGCAGCAGCCGAAGGAACTGGGCAGGATCGCCGTACAGAACGCGCTGCGGGCGGCCGAGGACAAGAAGGTGGAGCAGACGGTGAAGGTGCCCGTGAAGGTCGTCACCAAGGAGAACGTGGCCGGCTTCGAAGGCTGAGACCGGCCCGCGGGAACCAGCGGGAATCACTCGAATCGGAGAACGATTGATGTACGACTACGACCTGCTGGTCGTCGGGTCGGCCAACGCCGACCTGGTGATCGGTGTCGAGCGGCGGCCGGGGGCCGGGGAGACGGTGCTCGGCTCCGACCTGGCCGTCCACCCGGGCGGCAAGGGCGGCAACCAGGCCGTCGCCGCCGCCCGGCTCGGTGCCCGTACGGCCCTGCTGGCCCGGGTCGGCGACGACGACTACGGCCGGCTGCTGCTGGACTCGCAGCGGGCGGCCGGCGTCGACACGGTCGGTGTCCTGGTGGGCGGCGCCCCGACCGGCGTCGCGCTGATCACCGTGGACCCGTCCGGGGACAACAGCATCGTGGTCTCGCCGGGCGCCAACGGCCGCCTCGCACCGGGCGACGTCCGGGCCGCGGCCAGCCTCTTCCACGCCTCCCGGGTGGTCTCCACGCAGCTGGAGATCCCGCTGGAGACGGTCGTGGAGGTGGTGCGCTCTCTCGCGCCGGACAGCCGGTTCGTGCTGAACCCGTCGCCGCCCCAGCCGCTTCCGCAGGAGGTGCTGGCCGCCTGCGACCCGCTCATCGTCAACGAGCACGAGGCGAAGGTGATCCTCGGCGACGCCCTGGTCGGCGAGCGTCCCGAGGACTGGGCCCGCATCCTGCTGGCCAAGGGGCCCCGCTCGGTGGTCGTGACGCTGGGCGCCGAGGGCGCGCTGGTCGCGTCGGCGGCCGGGGGTGTGGTCCGGGTGCCGTCGGTGAAGGTGGACGCCGTGGACACGACGGGCGCCGGTGACGCGTTCACCGCGGCGCTGGCCTGGCGGCTCGGCACGGGCGAGTCGCTCGCCGAGGCGGCGGCGTACGCGGCCCGGGTGGGCGCGGCGGCGGTCACGAAGGCGGGCGCGCAGGAGTCGTACCCGACGGCTGCGGAAGCCGAGGCGCTGGGGGCCGGGGCGCGGTGAAGAAGGCAGGAATACTCAACCGCCATCTTGCGGGCGCCCTCGCCGAACTCGGCCACGGGGACGGTGTCCTGGTGTGCGACGCGGGCATGCCCGTTCCGGACGGGCCGCGCGTGGTCGACCTGGCGTTCCGGGCCGGGGTGCCGTCCTTCGCCGAGGTGCTGGACGGCCTGCTCGCCGAGCTGGTCGTCGAGGGCGCCACGGCGGCGACGGAGGTCCGGGAGGCGAACACCGGGTGCGCCGCGCTGCTCGACGGGCTCTTTCCCGTGCTCGAACTCGTCCCGCACGAGCGGCTCAAGGAGCTGTCGGCGGGCGCGCGGCTGATCGTGCGCACCGGGGAGGCCCGGCCGTACGCGAACGTGCTGCTGCGGTGCGGGGTCTTCTTCTGAGGAGTGCCCGCGCGTGCGGGGAGAAGTTTGAGGGGGCCCGGTCGACGACCGGGCCCCCTCGGGTTCCCCACCCCTTCGGAACCCCGCGGATTTTCCCCCCCGGGTACCCCCACGGGAGTTCCGATGCCAAGTACGACCCGCGGGGCCGCGGAAGGGTTGCACGGTCGCCGGGATTATTTTTCGGGCGCCCCGTCCCCGGCGTGTTCGGCGAACCGTGCCGCCGTCTCGGCCAGCACCTCCCGCCCGTCGCGCGCCCACAGCCCCTCGTTGAACAGTTCGACCTCGATCGGGCCGGTGTACCCGGCCGCCTCGACGTATCCCTTCCACTCCCGCATGTCGATCGCGCCGTCGCCGATCTGGCCGCGGCCGTTGAGGACGCCCTCGGGCAGCGGGGTCGTCCAGTCGGCGAGCTGGAAGGTGTGGATGCGGCCCTGCGCGCCGGCCCGGGCGATCTGCTCGGGCGCCCGGTCGTCCCACCAGATGTGGTACGTGTCGACGGTCACGCCGACCTGGTGGGCCGGGAAGCGCTCGGCGAGGTCCAGTGCCTGGGCGAGGGTGGAGACCACGCAGCGGTCGGAGGCGTACATGGGGTGGAGCGGCTCGATGGCGAGGCGTACGCCGTGCCGTTCGGCGTACGGGCCGAGCTCCGCCAGCGCGTCGGCGATGCGTTCGCGGGCGGCGCGCAGGTCCTTGTCGCCGGACGGGAGGCCGCCCGAGACCAGGACCAGGGTGTCGGTGCCGAGGACGGCGGCCTCGTCGACGGCACGGCGGTTGTCGGCGAGGGCGCGGGCGCGCTCGTCCGGGTCGGTCGCCGTGAGGAAGCCGCCCCGGCACAGGGTGGTGACGTGCAGGCCCGCGTCGCGGACCAGCTTGGCCGCCGCCTCGACGCCGTACGCCTGGACCGGTTCGCGCCACAGGCCGACGTTGCCGACGCCCAGTTCGCGGCAGGCGGTGGTGAGTTCGGGCAGCGAGAGCTGCTTGACCGTCATCTGGTTGATGCTGAAGCGGGTCGGGCCGGGATCGCTCACTGGTTCACTCCGTACAGGCTCAGCAGGTTGCGCATGCGTTCCTCCGCCAGCTTCGGGTCGGGGAACAGGCCCAGGTCGTCGGCGAGTTCGTAGGCGCGGGCGAGGTGCGGCAGGGAGCGGGCCGACTGGAGGCCGCCGACCATCGTGAAGTGGCTCTGGTGCCCGGCCAGCCAGGCCAGGAGGACCACGCCCGTCTTGTAGTAGCGGGTGGGGGTCTGGAAGAGGTGGCGGGAGAGTTCGACGGTGGGGTCGAGGAGGGCGCGGAAGCCCTCCGTGTCCCCGGTGTCCAGGACGCGGACGGCCTGCGCCGCCAGCGGGCCCAGGGGGTCGAAGATGCCGAGCAGGGCGTGGCTGAAGCCCTGGTCGTCGCCCGCGATCAGCTCGGGGTAGTTGAAGTCGTCGCCGGTGTAGCAGCGCACACCCTGCGGGAGGCGGCGGCGCAGGTCGATCTCGCGCTGGGCGTCCAGGAGGGAGACCTTGATGCCGTCGACCTTGTCGGGGTGGGCGGCGATGACCTCCAGGAAGGTGTCCGTCGCCGTGTCGAGGTCGGACGAGCCCCAGTAGCCGTCCAGGGCCGGGTCGAACATCGGGCCCAGCCAGTGCAGGATCACCGGTTCGGCGGCCTGGCGCAGCAGGTGGCCGTAGACCTCCAGGTAGTCGTCCGGGCCCTTGGCCGTCGCGGCGAGGGCGCGGGAGGCCATCAGGATGGCCTGGGCGCCCGACTCCTCGGCGACGGCGAGCTGTTCCTCGTAGGCCGTCCGGACCTCCGCGAGGGAGGTGGTAGCGGTCGCGGTCAGCTGGTCCGTGCCCACGCCGCAGGCGATGCGGCCGCCGGTCGCCTTCGCCTCGGCGGCGGAGCGGCGGATCAGCTCGGCCGCCCCGGCCCAGTCCAGGCCCATGCCGCGCTGGGCGGTGTCCATCGCCTCGGCGACGCCGAGTCCGTGGGACCACAGGTGGCGGCGGAAGGCGAGGGTGGCGTCCCAGTCGACGGCGGCGGGCGAGTCGGGCGTGGTGTCCGCGAACGGGTCTGCGACGACGTGCGCGGCCGAGAAGACCGTCCGGGAGGTGAAAGCGCTTCCCCCGCTTCCCCCGCCCGCCGCCGGGACTGCCGGGGGCGCGGTGCGGGGTTCGTGGGCGCGCAGGGTGCCGTCGGCGTTCGGCAGATGGAGGGTCACAGCGCGATCTCCGGTACGTCGAGGCGGCGGCCCTCCGCCGAGGACCTGAGGCCCAGTTCGGCGAGCTGGACGCCGCGGGCACCGGCCAGCAGGTCCCAGTGGTAGGGGGCGCCGGCGTAGACGTGCTTGAGGAACAGCTCCCACTGGGCCTTGAAGCCGTTGTCGAACGTGCCGTTGTCGGGGACCTCCTGCCACTGGTCGCGGAAGGCCTCGGTGGCGGGGACGTCCGGGTTCCAGACCGGCTTGGGGGTGGCCGAGCGGTGCTGGACACGGCAGCCCCGCAGTCCCGCTACGGCGGAGCCCTCCGTGCCGTCGACCTGGAACTCGACCAGCTCGTCGCGGTTGACGCGGACCGCCCAGGAGGAGTTGATCTGTGCGATCGCGCCGCCGTCGAGTTCGAAGACGCCGTACGCGGCGTCGTCGGCGGTGGCGTCGTAGGGCTTGCCCTTCTCGTCCCGGCGCTCGGGGATGTGGGTGGCGGTGAGGGCCTGGACGGTCCTCACCCGGCCGAACAGCTCGTGCAGCACGTACTCCCAGTGCGGGAACATGTCGACGACGATGCCGCCGCCGTCCTCCGTGCGGTAGTTCCAGGACGGGCGCTGGGCCTCCTGCCAGTCGCCCTCGAAGACCCAGTAGCCGAACTCGCCGCGCACGGACAGGATCCGGCCGAAGAAGCCGCCGTCGATGAGGCGCTTGAGCTTGAGCAGGCCGGGGAGGAAGAGCTTGTCCTGGACGACGCCGTGCTTGACGCCCCGGGCCTCGGCGAGGCGGGCCAGTTCCAGTGCGCCGTCGAGACCGGTGGCGGTGGGCTTCTCCGTGTAGATGTGCTTGCCCGCGGCGATCGCCTTCCTGATCGCCTCCTCGCGGGCCGAGGTCACCTGGGCGTCGAAGTAGACGTCGATGCCGTCGTCGGCGAGGACCGCGTCCAGGTCGGTGGAGATCTCGTCGAGTCCGTGCCGTTCGGCCATCGCCCGCAGCGCGTGCTCGCGGCGGCCGACCAGGACCGGCTCCGGCCACAGCACGGTGCCGTCGCCGAGGTCCAGGCCGCCCTGTTCGCGCAGCGCCAGGATGGAGCGGACCAGGTGCTGGCGGTAGCCCATGCGCCCGGTCACGCCGTTCATGGCGATACGCACCGTCTTGCGTGTCACGTCATTCCCTTCGTACGAGCCATGCCGCAAGCCGCGGATCGACCCCGAACCGAACAGCAAGCGCTTTCTATGTAGGACGAAGCTAGCCTGTGAACGGTGGTCTGGACAAGACCGCGGTTCGGGTGAGTTGTTCGAGGGGGCGAACGACGGCGGGCGGTGGCCGTAAGGTCACCCGGTACGGCGTTCGGCTCACACGTGCGATGCGGAGGACGAGGACATGACGGTGACACTGGCGGACGTGGCGGCCCGCGCCCAGGTCTCCCCCGCGACGGTGTCGCGCGTACTGAACGGCAACTACCCCGTGGCCGCCTCCACCCGGGAGCGGGTGCTCAAGGCCGTCGACGAGCTGGACTACGTGCTCAACGGCCCCGCGAGCGCGCTGGCGGCGGCCACCTCCGACCTGGTGGGCATCCTCGTCAACGACATCGCCGACCCCTTCTTCGGCATCATGGCCGGCGCCGTCCAATCCGAGATCGGCGGGCCGGGCGGCAGAGCGGGCGGCGAGAGACTCGCCGTGGTCTGCAACACCGGCGGCACCCCGGAGCGCGAGCTGACCTACCTCACGCTGCTCCAGCGGCAGCGTGCGGCGGCGGTCGTGCTGACCGGCGGCGCGATGGAGGACGGGGCCCACCAGTCGGCCGTGGCGGCGAAGCTGCGCAGGCTCACGGAGGCCGGGACGCGGGTGGTGCTGTGCGGGCGCCCGCCGGCCCCGGACACCGGGGCGATCGCGCTGACCTTCGACAACCGCGGGGGCGGGCGGATGCTGACCGAGCACCTGATCGGGCTCGGGCACCGGCGGCTCGGCTACATCGCGGGCCCGGAGGAACGGACCACGACCCGGCACCGGCTGGAGGGCCACCGCACGGCGCTCGCCGCGCAGGGCATCGAGGAGGACCCCCGCTGGACGGTCCACGGGCGCTACGACCGGCAGGCCGGGTACGAGGCCACGCTGGAGCTGCTGCGCAGGGACCCGACGCTGACCGCGGTCGTCGCCGCGAACGACACCGTCGCGCTGGGCGCGTGCGCGGCGCTGCGCGACTCGGGGCTGCGGATCCCGGACGACGTGTCCGTGGCCGGCTTCGACGACCTGCCGTTCAGCATCGACGCGGTGCCCGCGCTGACGACGGTCCGGCTGCCGCTGGCGGAGGCGGGAGCGCGGGCGGGGCGGGTCGCGATGGGGCGGGAGGAGGCGCCGGTCGGCGGGATCGCGGCGGTGCGGGGGGAGTTGATGGTACGGGGGTCCTCCGGACGGCCGCGAGTTTGAAGCGGACCGTTGGTAACGCGGTGGGCCCGCGTTGGTGTGGGCCCTGCTGGGGGCTGCCGCCCCCAGGCCCCCGCTTCGGCCCTGAACGGGCCTCGTCCTCAAACGCCGGACGGGCTGGGAATGCCGGCCGGCGTCCATACGTGACCGGACTGGATTTGCCGGCCCGCGTCGACAGGTAAACCGAATGATCGCGGGTACGCTCCGTGGGCATGAAGCTGGCGTTCTCCACTCTCGGTGTTCCCGGCCTGCCCCTGAGCGACGTACTGGGGCTGGCGACAGCGCACGGTTACCACGGTGTCGAGTTGCGCGCCCATCCTGAGGAACCGGTCAACCCCGGCCTCGGTCCGGACGAACGGGCCGCGGTGGCAGCGCAGTTCAGGGCGGCGGGTGTCGAACCGCTCGCCGTGGCGGGGTACGCGCGGGTCGCCGCGCCCGGTGACGACGACGCCGTGATCGCCGAGATCCGCGGCCTGCTCGACCTCGCCCGTGACCTGGGCGCCCCGTACATCCGGGTCTTCCCCGGCGGCGGCACCGAGCAGAGCGCCGAGGAGGCGGACGCGGTGGCCGCGCGGCGGCTGGGCACGGCCGCCGAGTACGCCGCAGAGCTGGGCGTACGCATCCTGCTGGAGACCCACGACTCGCACCGTACGGGCGCCGACGCGATGCGGGTCCTGGGGCTGGTCGGGCACCGCCGGGCGGGCGCCCTGTGGGACGTGATGCACACCTGGCTGGGCGGGGAGCAGCCCTCCGAGTCGTACGCGGCGCTCTCCCCGCACCTGGGCTACGTCCAGGTCAAGGACATCGCCTCCGCCGAGGACACCACGCCGCTGGCGCTGGGAGCGGGCGTGCTGCCGCTCACCGAGGTGGTGGACGTGCTGTCGCGGCACGGCTGGGACGGCTGGCTGTGCTGGGAGTACGAGAAGCGGTGGTACGAGTCGGCCGCCCCCTTGCCCGAGCTGCTGGGGCGTGGCCGGGAGCACCTCGCCCGGCTGCTCACGGACGCGGCGTGAGCGCGGTCGGCGCCGCCGCCGACCGCACGCTCTCCGCCAGCCGCTCCCGGCAGTGCGGCCACTCCGCCGCCGTGATCGAGTAGATCGCGGAGTCGCGCAGCCGGCCCTCTTCGCCCGGCACGAAGGAGCGGGACCAGTTGCGCAGGACGCCCTCGAAGCGGGCGCCGGTCCTCTCGATCGCGGCGCGGGAGCGCCGGTTGCGGGCGTCGGTCTTGAGGTCGACGCGCAAGACGCCCCAGACCTCGAAGGCGTGGCGGAACAGGAGCAGCTTGGCCTCGGCGTTGACGCCCGTGCCCTGGGTGGCACGGGCCAGCCAGGTGAAGCCGACCTCGACGGCGTCGAGCGCGTCGTCGGTGAGCCAGGAGCGGGGTTCCCAGTAGGCGGTGGCGCCGACGGCGCGGCCGGTGGCGAGGGACACCTGCGCGTAGGGCGCCAGCCGTCCGGTGGCCGCGGTGGCCAGGTGGGCGTCGATGTAGGCGCCGACCTCGCCGGCCGACGGCACCGACGTGAAGTCGTAGGTGCCGCGGTCCTCCTCCGCCGCCACCGCCAGGTCGGCCGCGTGCCGGTGGTCCAGCGGCTCCAGCCGTACCAGCGTGCCTTCGAGGACCGGGCCCTTCAGTGTGAACGTCACCCGACGGATTCTTCAGCCGGAGCGGGGGGCCGTCCAGCGAATTCCGGCGCGGTGCGGACGGTCGCCTCCGGCAGGTGCTTGCGGGCGGAGGTGAGCGTCGTCAGCGCCACCCCGCCCACCAGCAGGGCCGCCGCGCACCAGCGCAGGGGGGTCACCGACTCGCCGAGGAAGAGGGCCGCCGACGACATGCCGAAGACCGGGACCAGGAGCGAGAACGGCGCGACCGTCGAGGCGGGGTGACGGCGCAGCAGCCGGCCCCAGGCGCCGAAGCCGAAGACGGTCGAGACCCAGGCGACGAAGAGGATCGTGCCCGCGCCCTGCCAGTCCAGGGCGCGCAGCGCCGCGAGGTCCTCGGCGGGGCCCTCGGTGAGCAGGGAGAGGGCCAGCAGGGGCAGCACCGGGACGGTGGAGACCCAGACCATGAAGTTCAGCGCGTCGGGCGGGGACGCCTTGCGGGTCAGGACGTTGGACACGCCCCACGCCGCCGCGGCGCCGACCACCATCAGGAACGCGCCCAGCGGTCCCGAGGTGCCCTCGTCGATCGCCGCCACGCCGATGCCGGCCAGTGCGACCAGCATGCCCAGGGCCTGGACGCGGGAGGGGCGTTCACGCAGGACCGCGGCGGCGATCACCGCGGTGAACACCGCCTGGATCTGCAGGACGAGGGAGGACAGGCCGGCCGGCATGCCCGCGTCCATGCCCACGAAGACCAGGCCGAACTTGGCCACGCCGAGGACCAGTCCCACCGCCGTGATCCACTTCCAGGCCACCTTCGGGCGGCCCACCAGGAAGACGGCGGGGAGCGCGGCGGCCAGGAAGCGCAGGGCGGAGAAGAGGAGCGGCGGGAAGTGGTCGAGGCCGATCTCGACGACCGTGAAGTTCACGCCCCAGACGGCGGCGACGAGCACGGCGAGGAGGAGGTGGGAAGGTCGCATGCGTCGAGGATCCGCCGGAACGACCATGTAGCACCAGCGATGATTGCTGCATGGTTGGATGAAGCCCTGCTAATGCTTTTCGTTACGCCGCCCCTCGTCCGTCTCACCCCCGGGAGCCGCCGTGCTCGACCTCCAGCGTCTGCGCGCCCTGCACGCCGTGTCCGTGCACGGGACGGTCGGTGCGGCCGCCGCCGCGCTCGGTTTCACGCCGTCCGCCGTCTCGCAGCAGATCGCCAAGCTGGAGCGGGAGACCAGGACGGTGCTCCTGGAGCGGGAGGGGCGCGGGGTGCGGCTCACCGACGAGGCCTGGCAACTGGTCGCCACCGCCGGTGAGTTGCTGGCCATCGTGGAGCGGGCCGAGACCCGCCTCGAGGAGCGGCGCGGGGTGCCGTCGGGGCGGCTGGCCATCGCCGCGTTCGCGTCGGCGGCGCGCGGTCTGCTGCCCTCCGTGCTGGCCGACCTGGCGGCACGCCACCCGGGCCTCGACGCGCGGCTCACCGAGGTCGACCCGCACCTGTCCGTGGACCTGGTGGCCAAGGGGGCGGTCGACCTGGTGGTGGCGCACGACTGGGACATCGCCCCGCTGCCCGCCCCGGCCGGGGTGGAGCAGGCGCCGATCGGGGAGGACCTGTGCGACCTGCTGGTGCCCGAGGGCCACCGCCTCGCGGGGCGGAGCGCCGTACGGCGGGCGGAGCTGGGCGGGGAGCGGTGGATCTGCCAGCCGCCCGGGCGGGTGTGCCACGACTGGCTGCTGCGGACGCTGCGCGGCGCCGGGCACGAGCCGGACATCGTCCACCAGGCGGACGAGAACCCGACCCTGGTCGCCCTGGTCGCCGCCGGTCTCGGCGTCGCCCTCATCCCCCGGCTGGGACGCGGCCCGCTGCCCGCGGGAGTGGTGGAGGTGCCGCTCGACCCGATGCCGGTACGACGCCTGTACGCACTGTGGCGCACGGGCGCGGCACGCCGCCCGGCCATCGCGGAAACGGTCCGCACGCTGCGGGCCCACTGGCCGGCCGTCTCGGCCCACGACAGCTCCACGGGCCGCTCGGTCGCCGCCGGCCGACCCGCCTCCACCGTCCGCCCGGGCGACTCGTGTGCGGTCCCTTGACTGGCAGAAACTTCCCGGATATTGGTGACTCCTTGGCAGTTTCCTTCAGCAGCCCTCCGGAAGGAGCGCACGTGCACCACAGCAGCACGGCCGGCACGGGAAGCACCGCTCAGCCCTCCAGACGCACCGTCCTCACCGCCACCGCGGTCGTCACCGCGGCCCTCGCGGCCGGGGGCGGGACGGCCCACGCCGACGCCCGCAGGCCCGACGACGACAAGCTCCGCGGCCTCATCTCCCGTATGACGCTGGAGGAGAAGGTCGGGCAGCTCTTCGTGATGCGGGTCTACGGCCACTCCGCCACGGACCCCGACCAGGCGGACGTCGACGCCAACCTGGCGGAGATCGGCGTCCGCACCGCGGCCGAGCTGGTCGCCCGGTACCGGGTCGGCGGCATCATCTACTTCGCCTGGGCGCACAACACCCGCGACCCGCACCAGATCGCCGACCTGTCCAACGGCATCCAGAAGGCCTCCCTGGAGCAGCCCCGCGGTCTGCCCGTGCTGATCTCCACCGACCAGGAGCACGGCATAGTGGCCCGCGTGGGCGAGCCCGCCACCCTCTTCCCGGGCGCGATGGCCGTCGGGGCGGGCGGGTCGCGGTCCGACGCCCGTACCCTCGGCAGGATCGCGGGCGCCGAGCTGAACGCCCTGGGCATCCGCCAGGACTACTCCCCCGTGGCCGACGTCAACGTCAACCCGGCCAACCCCGTGATCGGCGTGCGGTCCTTCGGCGCCGACCCGGGCGCGGTGGCGGAGCTGGTGGCCGCGGAGGTGACGGGCTATCAGCGCTCGGGTGTCGCCGCCTGCGCCAAGCACTTCCCCGGGCACGGCGACACCGCCACCGACAGCCACACCGGCTTCCCCGTCATCACGCACAGCCGTGAGCAGTGGGAGGAGCTGGACGCGCCGCCCTTCCGCGCGGCGATCGAGGCCGGCATCGACGCGATCATGACCGCCCACCTGATGGTCCCCGCGCTCGACGACTCCGGCGACCCGGCCACCCTCTCCCGCCCCATCCTCACCGGCATCCTGCGCGAGGAGCTGGGCTACGACGGCGTCGTGGTCACCGACTCCCTCGGCATGGAGGGCGTACGGACGAAGTACGGCGACGAGCGGGTGCCGGTGCTGGCCCTGAAGGCCGGTGTCGACCAGCTGCTGAACCCGCCGGACCTGCCGCTCGCCTGGAACGCCGTCCTGACGGCCGTCCGGGAGGGCGAACTGACCGAGGCGCGGCTCGACGAATCGATCCTGCGCGTGCTGCGGCTGAAGGCGAAGCTCGGGCTGTTCCGGGACGCGTACACCACCCGCCGGGACGTCGACCGGACCGTCGGCACCCGGGCGCACCTGGCCGCGGCCGACCGGATCGCCGAGCGGACCACCACGCTGCTGGTCAACGAGGGCCGGCTGCTGCCGCTTTCGCACCGGAAGCACCGCAGGCTGCTGGTCGTGGGCGCCGATCCGGCCTCGCCCTCGGGCACGACCGGCCCGCCCACCGGTGTGCTCGCGGGCGCGCTGACGGAGCTGGGCTTCACGGCCACCGCCCTGTCCACCGGCACCGCGCCCTCCGCCGCCGCCGTCGACGCCGCCGTCACGGCGGCCGGGGACGCCGACGCGGTGGTCGTCGCCACGTACAACGTGACCGCGGGCAACAGCCAGCGCACCCTGGTCACGCGGCTGCTGGAGACGGGGAAGCCGGTCGTCGCGGTCGCCGTCCGCAACCCGTACGACGTCGC
The DNA here is from genome assembly GCF_044754585.1 of Streptomyces sp. NPDC093065. Classification (NCBI taxonomy): domain Bacteria; kingdom Bacillati; phylum Actinomycetota; class Actinomycetes; order Kitasatosporales; family Streptomycetaceae; genus Streptomyces; species Streptomyces sp. NPDC093065. Next base: position 347,962 of record NZ_JBIVPJ010000001.1, read on the forward strand.
CCAGCTGCCCGGCGTCCCCGCCTTCCTCGCCGCCTACTCCTGGACGGACGTGGAGGTACGGGCGGCGGCCCGGGTGATCGCCGGGCGGGTGCGGCCGCGCGGGAAGCTGCCGGTGCCGGTGATGCGCGCGGACGACCCGGACACGGTGCTCCTCCCGCTCGGGCACGGGCTGAGCTACCGGTCCTGACCCGCTCCCCGGGCTGTGGAACGGGCTGTGCCCGGCCGCTGTGAGCGGCCGGGCACAGTCACCGTGCCGGACGGGCAAGTCGCGGACGGTCCTACGGCCGCAGCGCCGGCTCGCGCTCGACGTCCCGCTTGTCCAGCCCGGCGTCGAACGTCGCCAGCGGCTCGGCCGCCGACGGGTTCTCCTGGACCTTGGCGGAGGCCACGCCCGCCCAGTCCAGGATGCGGGCGGTGGCGAAGGCCTTCTGGTCGGCGACCAGACCGGCCACGTTCGCACCGTGGTTCATGCCGGGCGCGGTCATGACGTAGGAGTCGCGCGCGCCGTGGCCGAGACGGAAGCGCTCGGCGCCCCACGGGTCGTTCTCGCCGTACACGAACAGCATGTGGCTGGCGTTGTGCCGCACCCAGGTGTCGACGTCCCGCATCGCCCACGGCTCGAACTTCATCGGGATCGAGCGGGGCACGAAGTTGCGCGGCGGCTGGTAGCCGTAGCGGACGTACTTCTTCTCGATGTGCGGGAAGTGGATCGTCGGCGCGCCGAGCTGCGTGCCCGCCTGGTAGTAGTACGGCGTGTACGTCTCCAGGCCCTGGTCCGTGTAGGCGGAGAAGCCGGAGATCGTGTCGACGGAGTCCCAGATCGCCTCGTCGGTGGCGTTCTTGGCGTCGGCCGGGATGTCGGCGCAGTCGGCGAGGGTGCTGTACTGCCAGAAGCCCCAGACGTAGTCGAGGACGACGGCCTCGTAGGCGCGGTCGAGGCTGCCGATGGTGTCGAAGCTGTAGCCGTTCCCGGCCGCGTACGCCGCGTACTTCTTCTCCAGCGGCGCCCGGCGCACCAGCGCCTCGCGCTGCACGCCGTTCAGCTTGTCGCGGCACTCCTCGGTGCCGACGCGCGCGAAGAAGCGGTCGTAGGCCGAGTCCTCCTTGTTCACCACGTCGTTGGGGGCGACGTAGGCGACGACGCCGTCCATGTCACGCGGGTAGAAGCGCTCGTAGTAGGTGGCGGTCATGCCGCCCTTGGAGCCTCCGGTGGAGATCCAGTTCTGCGAGTAGACGCGCTTCAGGGCCTTGAAGATGCGGTGCTGGTCGCTGGCGGCCTGCCAGATGTCCAGCTTGGACCAGTCGGCCGGGGCGGGCCGGGACGGCGTGAAGTAGCGGTACTCCATGGAGACCTGGTTGCCGTCCACGATCTGGGTCGGCTCACGCCGGCTGGGCGTCGTGGAGACGTTGTAGCCACCGGTGTAGAAGACCGTCGGGCGGTTCACGTCCTTGTGCAGCACGGTGATCCGCTGCTGGAAGGTGCCCTTGGACGGGTGCCGGTGGTCCACCGGCTGGGTGTAGTTGAGGACGAAGAAGCGGTAGCCGGTGTACGGCTTCTCCTCGATCAGGCTCATGCCCGGTATGGACAGCAGCCGGTCCTTGATGTCGACGGCCTTCGGCTCGGCGGCGGTGGCCGCGCCCGCCGTGCTGACGGTGCCTATGAGCACCACGAGCGCCAGCAGCCATCTGAGCGCCTTGCGCATGCACCCTCCCTGTGAAACGGATGTCCGCCGGAAGCTATCGGAGCAACTCCCGCGACACCAGGGTCAGCAGAGGATCCAGCCGGAGCCGACGGAGCTCTTGGCCACCTTGCCGGTCACCCGCACGCAGCGCTTTCCGGCGTGCACGGTCACCGGTCCGGCCCGGTGGGCGAACCGGCCCGAGTCCACGACCGGCCGGCCGCCCCGTGCCTGCACGCTCACGGACATCTGCCGTTTCGTGCCCGGCTTCTTGGGGACCGTGACGGCACAGACGTGGCCGCCGCGTCGGTACACGAGGACGGACCCGGTGGAGAGGGGCAGGGTGCGCACCTTGCGGCCGGGGCATCCCGTGGCGGCCTGTGCGTCCTGCGGCGTCGCGACGGCGAGCAGCGCGGCGGCGCTCAGCACGGCCGTGCCGAGCGCCAGCCGACGACGGGTTGCGGCACCGGTCCGGCCCACTGCGGTCCCCCTCCGTGGGGCGATGACTGACGACGTACGGGTGTACGGACGCACGCAGGGTGTCGAATGGTTGCCCGAACGGCGGGTCAGCGGGCCGCGCCGACCGGCTCCTCCGGTTCGGCCGCGCCGACGAAGGTCCGCCACAGCCGTGCGTACCGCCCGTCGAGGGCCAGCAGTTCGTCGTGCGTGCCGTCCTCGGCGACCCGCCCGCCGTCCATGACGACGACGCGGTCCGCGCGGGCGGCGGTGGTCAGCCGGTGGGCGACGACGAGCGTGGTGCGGCGGCCGGCGATGCGGTCGGTGGCCTGGTTGACCTGCGCCTCGGTGGCCAGGTCCAGGGCCGCCGTCGCCTCGTCGAGGAGCAGCACGTCCGGGTCGACCAGCTCGGCGCGGGCCAGCGCGATCAGCTGGCGCTGTCCGGCGGACAGATTGCGGCCCCGCTCGGCGACCTCGTGGAGGTAGCCGCCGGTGAGCGTGGCGATCATCTCGTGCGCCCCGACCGCCCGTGCCGCCGCCTCCACCTGGGCGTCGGTGGCGTCCGGGCGGCCGTAGGCGATGGCGTCGCGGACGGTGCCGGGGAAGAGGTACGCCTCCTGCGGGACGACGCCGAGGCGGTGCCGGTAGGAGGTGAGGTCCAGGGCGCGCAGGTCCCGCCCGTCGACGGTGACCCGGCCCTCGGTCGGGTCGTAGAACCGGGCCACCAGCTTCACCAGCGTCGACTTGCCCGCGCCGGTCTCGCCGACGAAGGCGACGGTCTGCCCGGCGGGGATGCGCAGGTCGATGCCGGTGAGCGCGGCCTCCGCGGCGTCGTCACCGCCGTAGGTGAAGCGCACGTCCTCGAAGGCGATCTCGCCGCGCAGCGAGGCGACCTCGGAGGGCTGCTCGGCGGCCCGGGTGGAGGTCGGCTCCCGCAGCAGTTCCTGGATGCGGCCCAGCGAGACGGAGGCCTGCTGGTAGCCGTCGAAAACCTGGGAGAGCTGCTGGACCGGTGCGAAGAACAGGTCGATGTAGAGCAGGTAGGCCACCAGCGCGCCGGTCGTCAGGGTCGCGTCGTCGATCCGCCCGCCGCCCACGACCAGTACGGACACGGCGGCGGCCGAGGACAGCAGCTGCACGAACGGGAAGTAGATCGAGATCAGCCACTGTCCGCGGATGCGGGCCTGCCGGTAGCTGTCGCTGCGCTCGGCGAAACGCCGCCCGCCGTCCCCCTCGCGCCGGAAGGCCTGCACGATCCTGAGGCCCGCCACCGACTCCTGGAGGTCGGCGTTGACCGTGGACACCCGCTCGCGGGCCAGTTCGTACGCCTTCACGCTGGCCCGGCGGAAGTAGTACGTGGCGATGATCAGCGGCGGCAGCGTCGCGAAGACGATCAGGGCGAGCTGCACGTCGATCACCAGCAGGGCGACCATGATGCCGAAGAAGGTGACGACCGAGACGAAGGCGGTGACGAGTCCGGTCTGCAGGAACGTCGACAGCGCGTCCACGTCCGTCGTCATCCGGGTCATGATCCGGCCGGTCAGCTCGCGCTCGTAGTAGTCGAGGCCGAGCCGCTGGAGCTGGGCGAAGATCTTCAGGCGGAGCGAGTACAGGATCCGCTCGCCGGTCCGGCCCGTCATGCGGATCTCGCCGGTCTGCGCGGCCCACTGGGCGAGTACGGCGAGCAGGCCGAGCAGCGAGGACGCCCACACCGCGCCGAGGGCGACCTGGGTGACGCCGTCGTCGATGCCGTTGCGGATCAGCAGCGGCAGCAGCAGGCCCATGCCCGCGTCCACGGCCACGAGGGCGAGGCTGATCAGCAGCGGCGCCCGGAAGCCGCTCAGCAGACGCCGCAGGCCGTAGGACGACTCGGGCCGCACCGCCCGCGCCTCGTCGATGTCCGGGGTGCCGTCCGCCGGGGGCAGCGCGTCGACCTGGGCGAGCAGCTCCGGGGTGGCCGGGGTGTCGGCGAGCGCGGTGTCCTTGGGCGCGCGGTCGCCGGTCCACAGCCGTGGTGTGACGCCGCGCTCCGCGTCGAACTCGGCGTCCAGCTCGTCGCGCACGGAGGTGTCGGAGGTGTCCTCCGTCTTCCCGGCGGGGCGGGTGTGGCCGGGCGAGACACCGCCCAGCTCGTCGGGGTCGGTGAGCAGGCGCCGGTAGAGGGCGGACCGCTCCTGGAGCTCCTCGTGGGTGCCGAGGTCGGCGAGACGGCCGCGGTCGAGGACGGCGATGCGGTCGGCGAGGCCGAGGGTGGAGCGGCGGTGGGCGATGAGGAGCGTGGTGCGGCCCCGCATGACCTGCTTCAGCGCCTCGTGGATCTCGTGCTCCACCTTGGCGTCCACGGCGGACGTGGCGTCGTCGAGGACCAGCAGCCGGGGGTCGGTGAGGATCGCCCGGGCGAGCGCCACGCGCTGGCGCTGGCCGCCGGAGAGGGTCAGCCCGTGCTCGCCGACGGTCGTGCCGTAGCCCTCGGGCAGCTCCGTGATGAAGCCGTGGGCCTGCGCGGCCCGTGCGGCGGCCTCGATCTCCTCGTCGGTGGCGTCCGGGCGGCCGTAGGCGATGTTGGCGCGGACGGTGTCGGAGAAGAGGAAGGAGTCCTCGGGCACGAGTCCGACGGCCGCCCGCAGCGAGTCGAGGGTCAGTTCGCGCACGTCGTGGCCGCCGACCAGGACGGCTCCGCGCGACACGTCGTAGAAGCGCGGCAGGAGCAGCGAGACGGTGGACTTGCCGGAACCGGAGGAGCCGACGACGGCGAGGGTCTCACCCGCGCGGATCTCGAAGGAGAGTCCGTCCAGGACGGGTCGCGGCTCCCCGTCGCCCGTGTCGTAGCCGAAGGCGACGTCGTCGAACTCGACGGTGGCGGGCGCGTCGGCCGGCAGCGTCTTCGTGCCGTCCTCGATGGCCGGCTCGGTGTCGATCAGCTCCAGGACGCGCTCGGTGCCGGCGCGGGCCTGCTGGGCGACGGTGAGCACCATGGCGAGCATGCGGACCGGGCCGACCAGCTGGGCGAGGTAGGTGGAGAAGGCGACGAAGGTGCCGAGGGTGATGTGCCCCCGTACGGCCAGCCAGCCGCCGAGGGCGAGCATGGCGACCTGGCCGAGCGCGGGGACGGCCTGGAGGGCCGGGGTGTAGGTGGCGTTCAGCCTGATCGTGCGCAGCCGCCCGGCGAAGAGCCTGCGTCCGACCTCGCGGAGCTTCCCGGTCTCCTGCTCCTCCTGCCCGAAGCCCTTCACCACGCGTACGCCGCTCACCGAGCCGTCGACCACCCCGGCGACGGCGGCGGCCTGCGCCTGCGCGTACCAGGTGGCGGGGTGCAGCCGGCTGCGGCTGCGGCGGGCGATGAACCACAGGGCGGGCGCGACGGCCAGCGCGACCAGGGTGAGCGGCAGGGACAGCCACGCCATGATCACCAGGGAGATCAGGAAGAGCAGGACGTTCCCGATGGTCATCGGGAGCATGAAGAGCAGGCCCTGGATCAGCTGGAGGTCGCTGGTCGCCCGGCCGACCACCTGCCCGGTGGACAGCTCGTCCTGCCGCCGCCCGTCCAGCCGGGTGATCGTCCCGTACATGTCGGTGCGCAGGTCGTGCTGGACGTCGAGGGCGAGCCGGCCGCCGTAGTAGCGGCGGATGTAGGTCAGGGCGTAGACGACGACCGCGGCGCCGATCAGGAGACCGGCCCAGACGGCCATGTCCCTGGTCTTGTCGCCGATCACGTCGTCGATGATCACCTTGGTGATCAGCGGTACGAACGCCATGACGGCCATGCCGCCCAGCGAGGCCCCGAGCGCGAGGACGACGTCCTTGGGATACCGCCAGGCGTACCCCGTCAGTCGTCGCACCCAGCCCCGTTGCGCGTCCACGCCGTGCCCTCCGGTCGGTCGTCCTGCTCACCTGATCTACCGGAAGGCACCAACACGGGCGAGCGGGGATTTCATCCCGCCGCAACAATCGGCCGGTCACACCTCGCGCGATCCACAGCTCGCCCCCAGGCGGACCACAGCCCGTGCCCATCGGCCGCGGTCACGGTGGCGTGGTGACATCTGCCACCGCTCCACCGCACGCGGCCACCGAGCCGCCCGTACCGTCCCCGACCGCCGGCGCGCCCCGGTGGTCGCGGCCCGCGCTCCTGGCGATCCTCGCCCTGGCGGCCGGGCTGTACTGCTGGAACCTGTCCGGGTCCGGCCTGAACAGCTTCTACAGCGCGGCCGTGCTCAGCGGCACCGAGAGCTGGAAGGCGTGGTTCTTCGGCTCCCTGGACGCGGGCAACTTCCTGACCGTCGACAAGCCGCCCTTCGCCCTGATGGTCATGGGTCTCTCGTGCCGTCTGTTCGGGTACGGGACCTGGCAGATGATGCTGCCGCTGATCGTGGCCGCGCTGGCGACGATCTGGATCCTGCACGCGTCCGTGCGGCGGGTGTGGGGCCACGGTGCGGCGGCACTCGCCGCACTGGTGCTGGCGCTGACCCCGATCACGGTCGCCATCAACCGGGACAACAACCCGGACACGCTGCTGGTGTTCCTGATGGTGGCCGGGGCGGCGCTCGGTCTGCGCGCCGTCCGTGACGGGCGGCTGGGGCCCCTGCTCGGGTCGGCGGCCTGCTTCGGGCTCGCCTTCAACACGAAGATGCTCCAGGGCTACATCGCGCTGCCGGCGGTCTTCCTCGTCTACGTGTACGCGACGGACCTCGCCCGGACGAAGCGGCTCAGGAACCTGCTGCTCGCCGCCGTCACGCTGGCGGTCTCCAGTTTCTGGTGGGCAGCCGCGGTGTCCCTCGTTCCCGCCTCCGAGCGGCCGTACATCGGCGGTTCGACCGACGGCACGGCCTGGGACCTGATCACGGGCTACAACGGGCTCGGCCGGATCCTCGGCGGCGACGGCAACATGGGCGGGGGCGGAGGAGGTGGCGGCGGCTTCTCGGGCGCGGCGGGCGTCGGCCGGCTGTTCAACGACGCCCTCGGCGGCCAGATCTCGTGGCTGCTCCCCTTCGCGGGCGTCGCGCTCGCCGGCGGCCTCGTGCTGTGCGGCAGGGCGCCCCGCACCGACCTCACGCGCGCCGCACTCGTCCTCTGGGGCGGGTGGACGGCCCTGCACTACCTGACCTTCGCCCTCGCCGAGGGCACCATGCACCCGTACTACACGACCGCGCTCGCACCCGGGATCGCGGCGCTGTGCGGGGGCGGCGGGGTGATGCTGCTGCGCGCGTTCCGGGCCGACCGGCGGTGGGTGTGGGTGCTGCCGCTCGCCCTCGGCGTCACGGGCGTGTGGGCGGTCGTGCTGCTGCGCCGCGCGTCCGGGTGGAACACGTGGTTGTGGCCGGCGATCGCGGTGGTCATGGCGCTGGCGATCGCGGGGCTGCTGGTGTTCCGGTCGGGGCGGCGGGTGCGGCTGCTGGCGGTGTCCGTGGCGGCGGCCGTCGTCGCGGCGGTGGCGGGCCCGGCGGCGTACGCCTGGTCGGTGCCGTCCGGCTCGGGCGGCGGCATGGCGGGCGGCACCAACCCGACGGCCGGTCCCTCGACGGGGGGCGGCATGGGCGGCCCGGGTGGCGGGGCCGGCGGTCCCGGTGGCGGTGGTCCGGGTGGCGGCGGCGGCCGGGGCGGGTTCCCGGGCGGTGGGGAGGGTGAGGGGTCCGGCGGCCGGGGCCCGGGCGGCCGGGCTCCCGGCGGCTCCGGGGATACCGGCGGCTCCGGGGATACCGGCGGCGGCACACCCCCGGGCGGCAGCTCCGGCACGGGCATGGGCTCCGGCTCCGGCTCCGGGTCCGGGTCCGGGTCCGGGTCCGGCACGGACTCAGACGGTCAGCGGGCGGACGGTCGACAGCCGGACGGCGACGGCGACGAGGCGGGCGCCGAACAGCCGGGCGGTGCGAGCGGCTTCGGCGGCGGAACCGGCGGTCCGGGTGGCGGTGCCGACATGGGCGGCGGTGCGAGCAGCGAGCTGGTCGCGTACCTGAAGAAGCACCGGGACGGGGCCAAGTGGCTCCTGGCCGTGTCGAGTTCGCAGAGCGCGGCACAGCTCATCCTCGGCAGCGGCGAACCGGTCATCTCGATGTGGGGCTGGTCGGGCAGCGACAACGCCATGACCCTCGCCCGGCTCAAGGAGCTGGTGAAGAACGGCGAGCTGCACTACGTCCAGGCCGGCGGCGGGGGCATGGGCGGCGGAAGGGGCGGCGGCTCCGGGGCCGCTTCCGAGGTGACCCAGTGGGTCCAGGAGCACGGCACGGCCGTCGAGGCGAGCGAATACGGAAGCGGCGACTCGGAGAGCTCCTCGTCCCTCTACCGGCTTGATCCCGCCGACGTGGACTGACCCCCCGGCGCATCCGCCCCGGTGGCCCCCGCCCCTCCCGGCCGGGGGCCACCGTCACGCAATCGCCACTCTCCGTACACCCCACCTCCAACATGTCCATGTCACGCTCGTCGTACCACACAACTCCACACGCGTAGATCGGACACCCCACATGCTCGCGATACGCACCCGGCGCCGGAAGGCGGCGGCCCTCGCCGCGGCCGCCGTACTCGCCGGGCTCGCCGCCCCCTCCCTGACGGCGAGCCCGGCCACGGCGTCCACGACGACGAACACGGACTACGACTCGACGTACTACAAGGACGCGATCGGCAAGACCGGCACGAGCCTCAAGTCGTCCCTCCACACCATCATCAGCGACCAGACGAAGCTGTCGTACTCGGGTGTCTGGGACGCCCTGAAGGCCACCGACGAGGACCCGGACAACACCGGCAACGTGATCCTGCTCTACTCGGGCGTCTCCCGCGGCAAGTCGCTCAACGGCGGCGACACCGGCGACTGGAACCGCGAGCACGTGTGGGCCAAGTCCCACGGCGACTTCGGCACCGCCACCGGCCCCGGCACCGACCTGCACCACCTGCGCCCCTCGGACGTCGGCGTCAACAGCGTGCGGGGCAACAAGGACTTCGACAACGGCGGCAGCGCGGTCAGCGAGGGGGGCGGCAGCCTCAGCGACTCCGACTCCTTCGAACCCCGCGACGCCGTCAAGGGCGACGTGGCCCGCATGATCTTCTACATGGCGGTCCGCTACGAGGGCGGCGACGGCTTCGCCGACCTGGAGGTCAACGGCCAGGTGGACAACGGGAGCAACCCGTACATCGGCAAGCTCTCCGTACTGAAGGCCTGGAACGACGAGGACCCGCCGGACGCCTTCGAGGAGCACCGCAACCAGGTCATCTACGACGACTACCAGCACAACCGCAACCCGTTCGTCGACCACCCGGAGTGGGTCGAGTCGATCTGGTAGCCCTTCTCAGCCCGGGTACGGGGCGGCCGCGCGGGCCGTGTGCAGTGCCGCCGCCCACCAGGCCAGCTGCTCGAACAGCGTCTTCGCGTAACCCGGGGCGTCGGCGTCGAGCGGGCTGCCGTCCTGCCAGGCGGCGTAGTAGTTCGGGAAGGCGAGCCCGTCCCGGATGGTCACCGCGTGCAGTTCGGTCAGGACGTTCTCCAGGTGCAGCACCGCGTGCCTGCCGCCCGCGGGGCCGCCGTAGCTGACGAAGGCGACCGGCTTGGCCTTCCACTGCGTGAAGTGCCAGTCGATGGCCGCCTTCAGGGACGCGGGGTAGCTGTGGTTGTACTCCGGCGTGACCAGGACGACCGCGTCGGCGCCGGCCAGCGCGGACGTCAGGGGCGCCATGCCCTGCGGGCGGGGGTAGTCGTCGCCGGCCTGCCTCGGGGAGACCGCGGGCAGCGTCAGGGGGACGTCGACCTCGGCGAGGTCGACGACCTCCACGTCGAAACCGCCGTGGCCACGGGCCTGCTCGGCCACCCAGGAACCCACCACGGGGCCGAACCGCCCGTCCCGGACGCTGCCGACGAGGACCACGAGCTTGAGCTTGTCGTTGTTCGCGTTGTTCATGTCCCTCACCATCGGGTCCGCCCGGCGGGGCAGCCAGACCGTGCTCAGGCTGGCCCCGACAGGGCCAGCCTCAGGCCGCCGGGGCGGGCGCGGCCCGCCCTATCCTCGAAGGCATGGGGACACCTCTGGGGGACTTCATCCGGGCCAGGCGGGACAGCACCCAGCCGGAGTCGCTCGGGCTGCCGGACCACGGACGGCGCCGGTCACCGGGGCTGCGGCGCTCGGACGTCGCGACGCGGGCCGGGATCAGTGTCGAGTACCTCACGCGCATCGAGCAGGGCCGGGACCGTCATCCCTCCAATGCCGTGCTGCGGGCGATCGGCGACGCGCTGAGCCTCTCGCCGGCCGAGCGCGACCACCTGCGCTACCTCGCGAAGATCACCGGTGGTGAGTGCACGGACCGCACCAGCCCGGCCCCGCCGCGCCGCGAGGTGCGCCCGCCGGTCCTGGAGACCCTGCGTCTGCTGGAGCCGGGGATCGCCCTGGTCACCAACCGGCTGGGGGACATCCTCGCGCGCACTCCCGCGTACGAGTCGGTGACGAGCGGCACCGGGCTGCTCGACAGCGACGCCCCGAACCTCACCCGCTACGTGTTCACCGACCCCCGGGCCCGGGAGTTCTTCGCCGACTGGGACGACGTCGCGGACGAGCAGGCCTTCGACCTGTGGCTCGGGCCGGTGGCGGAGAACTCCGAGTGGTTCACCGCGGATCTCGCGCCGGTGGCGGGGCCGGAGTTCACCCGTCGGCTGAACCGGCACGTCGTTCCGGCGCGGGGTGTGCTCCGGCTGCGCCACCCCTCCGGGCCGGAGCTGCGGTTGCGGCGCGAGACGCTCGACCTCACCTCGGACGCGCAGCAGCTGCTGGTGCTGCTGCCCGCCGACGAGGAGACGGCACGCGCCGTCGAGCGGCTCGGGCGCGGGTCGCGCGGCGGTCTGCGGGCCATCTCCTGACCTTCCCCGGCCGGTGACACGCCGTCAGCCCAGGTGTGTCGGCGCGAACATGCGCAGTACGGCGGGGAGGACGACCACCGAGGGTCCCGGTGCGGCCAGGGCCTTCGCGAGGTCGGCCGCCAGCGTGTCCGGCGACGTCCGTACGCCCGGCACCCCGAACGACTCGGCCAGCGCCACGAAGTCGGGGCGGGTCAGCTCCGTCGCCGTCGGCGCGCCGAAGGCGTCGGTCATGTACTCGCGCAGGATGCCGTAGCCGCCGTCGTCGACGATCAGCCAGGTGACGTTCAGGTCGTACTGGCGGGCGGTGGCCAGTTCGGCGACGGAGTACAGGGCGCCGCCGTCGCCGGAGACCGCGAGGACCGGGTGGGTGGGGTCGGCGGCCGCGGCGCCCAGGGCCGCCGGGAAAGCGTAGCCGAGGCCGCCGGCGCCCTGGGCGGAGTGCATGGTGTTCGGGGCCTTGGCGTCGAAGGCCGACCACGCCCAGTAGGCCAGGATGGTCATGTCCCAGAAGGAGGGGGCGCGGGACGGGAGGGCCTTGCGGACGGCGGCCAGCACGTCCTGTTCCAGGGCGAGTTCCTGGGAGGCGAGGCGTTGGCGGACCTTGCCCAGGACCGCTTGGACGCGCTCCGGGGCGCCCGGGTCGACGCGCTCCCCCACCGTCTCCAGCAGCGCCTGGAGGGCGAGGCGGGCGTCGGCGTGGATGCCGAGGGCGGGGTGGTTGGACTCGAGTTTGCCGAGGTCGGCCTCGATCTGGACGATCCGGCCGCGCGGCTCGAACGTGTGGTAGTTAGAGGAGAGTTCGCCGAGGCCCGAGCCGACGACGAGGAGTACGTCGGCGTCCTCCAGGAAGTCCGTGGTGTGGCGGTCCTCCAGCCAGGACTGGAGGGACAGGGGGTGCGTCCAGGGGAAGGCGCCCTTGCCGCCGAAGGTCGTGACGACGGGGACCTGGAGGCGTTCCGCGAGCTGCCGGAGCTTCTTCGAGGCGTCCGCCCGGACCACTCCGCCGCCCGCGATGATCACGGGGCGCTCGGCGCGGGTCAGCAGGTCGGCGGCGACCGCCGTCAGTTCGGGGCGCGGGGGCAGTTCCTCGGGGAAGGTGTCGCCGCCGGTCACGACCGGGATCGTCGTCTCGGCCAGGAGTACGTCCTGCGGGACCTCCACCCACACCGGGCCGTGCGGGACGGTCAGCGCCGACGTCCACGCCTCGGCGATGGCGGACGGGATCTGGGACTGGGTGCGGACCGTGTGGACGGACTTCACCACCCCCCGGAAGGACGCGGCCTGGTCGGGGAGTTCGTGCAGATATCCGTGCCGGCCGCCGCCCAGCCCGGCCGTCGGGACCTGGCTGCTGATCGCCAGCACCGGCGCCGAGGCCGCCCGCGCCTCCTGGAGCGCGGCCAGCGAGGTGAGGGCGCCGGGGCCGGTCGACAGCAGCAGCGGGGCGGCCTCGCCGGTGATGCGGCCGTAGGCGTCGGCGGCGAAACCGGCGTTGTTCTCCACCCGCAGCCCGATGTAGCGCAGGTCGGAGCGGCGCAGCGCGTCGAACACGCCGAGGGCGTGCTGGCCGGGCAGGCCGAAGACGGTGGTCGCGCCGAGCCCGGCCAGGCTCTCCACGACCAGGTCTCCGCCGTTGCGGCCGGGGGGAGGATTCAGCGCGGCCTCCGTCTGGGCGGCGGTCGGACGGAGCTCCAGGTCGTGGTCGTGGGTCACTTCGCGCGGGCCTCTGCGATCTGGCGGGACATGATGGTGGTCAGTTCGTACGCGGTGTGGGACGCCGCGACGGAGGTGATCTCCGCGTGGTCGTAGGCCGGGGCGACCTCGACGACGTCGGCGGACACCAGGTTGCAGGATGCCAGGCCGCGCAGGATCTCCAGCAGCTCGCGGGAGGTCATGCCGCCGGCCTCGGGGGTGCCGGTGCCGGGAGCGTGGGCGGGGTCCAGGCAGTCGATGTCGATGGAGATGTAGAGCGGGCGGTCGCCGATGCGCTGCCTCAGCTGGTCGGCGACCTCGTCGGCGCCGCGGCGGTAGACGTCGGCGGAGGTGACGATGCCGAAGCCCATCTTCTCGTCGTCGGTGAGGTCCTGCTTGCCGTACAGCGGGCCGCGGGTGCCGACGTGGGAGAGGGCGGAGGTGTCGAGGACGCCCTCCTCCACCGCACGGCGGAACGGGGTGCCGTGCGTGTACTCGGCGCCGAAGTAGGTGTCCCAGGTGTCCAGGTGGGCGTCGAAGTGGAGCAGGGCGACCGGGCCGTGCTTCCTGGCGACCGAGCGCAGCAGCGGCAGGGCGATGGTGTGGTCGCCGCCCAGGGTCATCAGGCGGGCGCCGGTGCCGAGGAGGTCGTCGGCGGCGGCCTCGATCGTCTCGACGGCCTCGTGGATGTCGAAGGGGTTCACGGCTATGTCGCCGCCGTCGGCGACCTGGGCGAGGGCGAAGGGAGCGGCGTCCTGAGCCGGGTTGTAGGGGCGCAGCAGGCGGGAGGCCTCGCGGATGGCGTTGCCGCCGAAGCGGGCGCCGGGGCGGTAGGAGACGCCCGAGTCGAACGGCACGCCCACCACGGCGACGTCGGCGGCCCGGACCTCGTCCAGGCGCGGGAGCCGGGCGAAGGTCGCCGGTCCGGCGTAGCGCGGGATCCGGGACGAGTCCACGGGGCCGCGGGGCGTCTCGTTGCTGCTCATGTACTGCCTTCCTTCTTACGCTTCGTCGCGTATGTACTACTGCCGTCCGACTGTACTGGTGAGCGAGGCAGCCGGTCGTCGCAGACTAGATGGCCCAAATGCGGGGGCGACATGTACATTCCGTCCATACGCGGCCCCGGGGCTGGAGGAATCGGCTATCCCGCCCGGGACCGGCTGCTCCCCGCCCTCCGGCTGCTACACAATGGAGCCATGCCGATACCCGGGACACCCAGCCGCGCCGAACTCGCCGAGCACCTCGTCAGAACCCGCATCGCGGGCGACGTCGCCACTCCCCGCGAGAACAACCTCTCCCACTACCGGAAGCTGGCGAACGGCGACCGCCACTTCTGGCTCGGTCTGGAGCTGGGCGACCGCTGGAGCGACGAGCAGGACGTGCTCGCGGTGATGGCGGAGCGGGTCGGTGTCAACGACGACCCCGAGCACCGGTACGGCCAGGACACCATCGACCCCGAGCTGACCGTTTCGGCGCTGGAGCGGATGGCGGGGCGGCTGCGCAAGGCGGCCGACGGCGGGCAGCGGGTGCTGTTCGCGACCGGTCACCCCGGCGGACTGCTCGACGTGCACCGCGCCACGGCCGCCGCGCTGCGGACGGCGGGCTGCGAGATCGTCGTGATCCCGGAGGGGCTGACCACGGAGGAGGGGTACGTCCAGCAGTTCGCGGACGTCTCGGTCCTCGAACACGGGGCCTCGCTGTGGCACACCCACTCCGGCGAGCCGATGAAGGCCGTCCTGACCGGTCTGGAGCGCGAGGGCCGCCCGCTGCCCGACCTGGTGGTCGCCGACCACGGCTGGGCCGGTTACGCCGCCCAGCACGGCGTGGACTCCGTCGGCTACGCGGACTGCAACGACCCGGCGCTCTTCCTCGCCGAGTCCGAGGGCACCCTCCAGGTGGCGGTACCGCTGGACGACCACGTGGTCAGCCCGCGCTACTACGACCCGATGACGGCGTACCTGCTGACGGAGGCGGGTCTGAAGTAGCCCGCGCCGCTGCGGCTCGGCTGCCACGGCTCCTACGGCCAGGGGTTCAGCCCCTCCGAGCGACGCTGCGCGAATCCCGGCGTCGGGTCCAGATAGACCCGGCGCACGATCGGGAACTCTTCGCGCAGCCGCTGCTCGGCCCGCTCGCACGCCCACTCGATCTGCGCCGCCGTCGACACGTCCCGGAAGTCGACCTTGGCGGCGACCAGGGCCTCGCTCGGCCCCTGCACCAGGGTGGTCAGCTCCAGCACGGCCTCGATGTGCTCGACGGCCACCAGCTCCGCCCGGATCCGGTCCCGCACGGAGCGCGACAGGGGGCGGCCGACGAGGAACTCGACGTTGGAGCGGCCCAGCACCCAGGCGACGTACAGCAGCAGGACGCCGATGCACAGCGAGGCGACGGCGTCCCAGACGCCGGAGCCGGTGAGCTGTCCGCCGAGCAGTCCGCCCGCGGCCAGCAGCAGACCGGCCAGCGCGGCGGAGTCCTCCATGACGACGGCCTTGACGGCGGTGTCGGGGGTGCGGCGCAGATAGCGGCCGAAGGAGACCCGGTGGTGGGCGGCCTCGCCGCGGACCTGCCTGAGGCCGGTGCGCAGCGAGTAGCCCTCCAGCAGGAAGGCGACGGCCAGGACGAGGTACGACACCAGCGGGTCGCCGAGGTCCTCGCCCCGGGTGAGGGTGTGGATGCCGTCGTAGAGGGAGAAGACGGCGCCGCCGACGAAGGTGGCGACGGCGGCGAGCAGCGCCCAGACGTAGCGTTCGGGGCCGTGGCCGAGGGGGTGGTCCTCGTCGGCGGGGCGGACGCTGCGTTTGAGCGAGGTCAGCAGCAGTACCTCGGTGACGGTGTCGGCGACCGAGTGCGCGGCCTCGGACAGCATGGCGCTGGAGCCGCTGATCACACCGGCCACCGCCTTGGCGACGGCGATGCCCAGATTCGCGAAGGCGGCGACGAGCACCGTGAAGGTGCTGTCGCCGCCGCCGTTCTTCGCGCCCGCTCCCGCTGCTGTGTCCGCCATGCCCCTCAGTGTTCCCGAGGGACGCGGACCACGCCTTCCTGGACGACCGAGACGGCGAGCCGGCCGTCCTGGGTGTGGATGCGGGCCTGGCCGAGGCCCCGGCCGCCGGACGCGGACGGCGACTGCTGGTCGTACAGCAGCCATTCGTCGGCGCGGAAGGGCCGGTGGAACCACATGGCGTGGTCCAGCGAGGCCCCGACGACGTCCCCGACGGCCCAGCCGCCGCGTCCGTGCGCGAGCAGCACCGAGTCGAGCAGGGTCATGTCGGAGACGTAGGTGGCGAGGACGACGTGCAGCAGCGGATCGTCCGCGAGTTTGCCGTTGGCGCGGAACCACACCTGGGAGTGCGGTTCGCGCGGGGTGCCGAAGTCGCCGAAGGGCGGGTCGTCGACGTAGCGCAGGTCGACGGCGGCGCGGGCCTCCAGGAAGCGCTCCACGGTCTCGGCAGGCAGGTGCGGGTAGCCGCGCAGCCGCTCCTCGCCGGTGGGGAGGGTGGCCGGGTCCGGTGCGGGCGGCATCGGGGCCTGGTGGTCGAGGCCCTCCTCGTACGTCTGGAAGGACGCCGACAGGGTGAAGATCGGCTTGCCGTGCTGGACGGCGACGACGCGGCGGGTGGTGAAGGAGCGGCCGTCGCGCAGCCGGTCGACGTCGTAGACGATGGGGGCGCCCGGGTCGCCGGGGCGCAGGAAGTACGCGTGCAGGGAGTGCGCGTGCCGGTCCTCGGGGACCGTGCGGCCCGCGGCGACCATCGCCTGGGCCGCCACCTGCCCGCCGAAGACCCGGGGGACGACGGCGGACCGGGAGCGGCCGCGGTAGATGTCCTCCTCGATCCGCTCCAGGTCGAGCAGATCGAGGAGGGACTGGAGTGCTTCGCTCATGGCCAGTGATTCCGCGGTCTACAGGCCCATGTTCTTGGCGATGATCGACTTCATGATCTCGCTGGTGCCGCCGTAGATGCGGTTGACGCGGTTGTCCGCGTACAGGCGGGCGATCGGGTACTCGTTCATGTAGCCGTAGCCTCCGTGCAGCTGGAGGCAGCGGTCGATGACGCGGTGGGCGACCTCGGTGCAGAACAGCTTGGCGCTGGCGGCCTCGGCTGGGGTCAGCTCGCCGGCGTCCAGGGCCTCGGTGGCGCGGTCGGCGACGGCCTCGGCGGCGTCCACCTCGGCCTGGCAGGCGGCCAGCTCGAACTTGGTGTTCTGGAAGTGCGCGACCGGCTTGCCGAAGACCGTGCGGTCCTGGACGTAGCTCTTGGCGAAGGCGACGGCGGCCTTGGCCTGGGCGTAGGCGCCGAAGGCGATGCCCCAGCGCTCGGAGGCCAGGTTGTGGCCGAGGTAGGAGAAGCCCTTGTTCTCTTCGCCGAGCAGGTCCTCGACCGGCACCTTCACGTCGACGAAGGCCAGCTCGGCGGTGTCGGAGGTGCGCAGGCCCAGCTTGTCCAGCTTGCGGCCGACCGAGTAGCCCTCGGACCTGGTGTCCACGGCGAACAGGGAGATGCCGTGGCGGCGGTCCTCGGCGGTGGGCGCGGCGGTGCGGGCGCAGACGATCACCTTGTCGGCGTGCACGCCGCCGGTGATGAAGGTCTTGGCGCCGTTGAGGACGTAGTGGGTGCCGTCCTCGGAGAGCTTGGCGGTGGACTTCATGCCCGCGAGGTCGGAGCCGGTGCCGGGCTCCGTCATCGCGATGGCCCACATCTCCTCGCCGGTGACGAACTTCGGCAGGTAGCGCTTCTTCTGCTCGTCGGTGGCCAGCATCCTGATGTACGGCAGGGCGAGCAGCACGTGCACGCCGGAGCCGCCGAACTGGACGCCGGCGCGGGCGGTCTCCTCGTAGAGGACGGCCTCGAACTTGTGGCTGTCCATGCCGGCGCCGCCGAACTCCTCGGGCACGTTGATGCCGAAGATGCCCAGCTCGCCGAGCTTGTAGTAGAACTCGCGCGGCGCCTGGCCGGCGGCGAACCAGTCGTCGTAGACGGGGACGACCTCGGCCTCGATGAAGGCGCGGAGGGTCTCCCGGAACGCCTCGTGGTCCTCGTTGAACACCGTACGGCGCACCGCGCCACCTCCAGGGTACGAATATCTAAGCGCTTGCTCAGATACCACCGTACCGGCGGGTAGACAGAGGCGTCCAGACCGGGACGCGGGTAACCCTCGTCACTCCGGCGCAGGGTCGGCCGAGAAGCCCGGAACCGCCCCTACGCCTCCCCCACCGCCGCGAACGCCCCCCGCGCCATCCGGTGCAGCAGCGACGCCGTGACCGCGCGGCCGGGCAGGGAGCCTGGGCGGCCCAGGTGAGGGGTGGAGTTCAGGAGGCCGAAGACCGAGTGGACGGCGGAGCGGGCGGCGGGCTCCGCGACGGCGGGGTAGACCTCCCGGAGCACCCCGACCCACAGCTCGACGTACTGCCGCTGCAACTGCCGCACCATCTTGCGGTCGGCGTCCCGCAGGCGGTCCAGCTCGCGGTCGTGCAGGGTGATGAGCGGGCGGTCGTCGAGCGCGAAGTCGATGTGCCCCTCGATGAGCGAGTCGAGGACCGCTTCGGCACCGGCCGCCCCGTCCTCCGCCAGCCGCCGCTTCGCCCCGGTCAGCAGCGAGTCGCTGATTCCGACCAGCAGCTCGGCGAGCATCGCGTCCTTGCCGGGGAAGTGACGGTAGAGACCGGGGCCGCTGATGCCGACCGCGGCGCCTATCTCGTCGACGCCGACCCCGTGGAAGCCGCGCTCGGCGAAGAGCCGGGCGGCCTCCTTGAGGATCTGCTCGCGGCGGGTGGGGGCGTCGGTTCTGGTGGCCATGAAGTCGATTCTAGACAGGGAGGTTAGCGGTCGTTAACCTGAGGGAAATGCGTTAACGCTCATTAACTGGTCGATCACTGGGTGAGGGGACCGCAGGATGCAAGAGGCACCGGAGCTGACGACGGCGGCGGACCCCGCCTCGGAGGCCTTTCGGGCCAACGAGGAGGCGCACGGCGTCCTCGTTCAGGAGCTGCGCGCCAAGCTCGCGGCGGCCCGGCTGGGCGGCGGCGAGCGGGCGCGGGCCCGGCACACCGCGCGCGGCAAGCTGCTGCCGCGCGACCGCGTGGACACGCTGCTCGATGCGGGCTCGCCGTTCCTGGAGCTGGCCCCGCTCGCGGCCGACGGGCTCTACGACGGAGCGGCCCCGGCCGCCGGCGTCGTCGCCGGAGTCGGCCGGGTCAGCGGCCGGGAGTGCGTGATCGTCGCCAACGACGCCACCGTCAAGGGCGGCACGTACTACCCGATGACCGTGAAGAAACACCTGCGGGCGCAGGAGGTGGCGCTGGAGAACCGGCTGCCGTGCCTCTACCTCGTCGACTCGGGGGGCGCCTTCCTGCCGATGCAGGACGAGGTCTTCCCCGACCGCGAGCACTTCGGGCGGATCTTCTACAACCAGGCCCGGATGTCCGGCGCCGGCATCCCGCAGATCGCCGCCGTCCTCGGCTCCTGCACGGCGGGCGGCGCGTACGTCCCGGCGATGAGCGACGAGGCGGTGATCGTCCGCAATCAGGGCACGATCTTCCTCGGCGGCCCGCCGCTGGTGAAGGCGGCCACCGGTGAGGTGGTCACGGCGGAGGAGCTGGGCGGCGGCGAGGTCCACTCGCGCGTGTCCGGCGTGACCGACCACCTGGCCGAGGACGATCCGCACGCTCTGCGCATCGTGCGGCAGATCGTCTCCACCCTGCCGGAGCGCGGTGCGCTCCCCTGGGGCGTGCAGCCCGCGGTCGAGCCGAAGGTGGACCCGCAGGGGCTTTACGGCGCGGTGCCGGTCGACTCCCGCACCCCCTACGACGTCCGCGAGGTCATCGCGCGCGTGGTGGACGGCTCCCGCTTCGCCGAGTTCAAGTCCGAGTACGGGCAGACCCTGGTCACCGGCTTCGCCCGCATCCACGGCCACCCGGTCGGGATCGTCGCCAACAACGGCATCCTGTTCTCCGAGTCGGCCCAGAAGGGCGCCCACTTCATCGAGCTGTGCGACCAGCGCGGCATCCCGCTGGTGTTCCTGCAGAACATCTCCGGGTTCATGGTGGGCCGCGACTACGAGGCAGGCGGCATCGCCAAGCACGGCGCCAAGATGGTGACGGCGGTGGCGTGCACGCGCGTGCCGAAGCTGACGGTGGTCGTCGGCGGGTCGTACGGCGCGGGGAACTACTCGATGTGCGGGCGGGCGTACTCGCCGCGGTTCCTGTGGATGTGGCCCAACGCCAAGATCTCCGTGATGGGCGGCGAGCAGGCCGCGTCCGTGCTGGCCACGGTCAAGCGGGACCAGCTGGAGGGGCGCGGCGAGGAGTGGCCGGCCGAGGAGGAGGAGTCCTTCAAGGCGCCGATCCGGGCGCAGTACGAGCACCAGGGCAACGCCTACTACGCGACCGCCCGCCTGTGGGACGACGGCGTGATCGAGCCCGCAGACACCCGGCAGGTGCTGGGCCTGGCCCTGACCGCGTGTGCCAACGCGCCGCTGGGCGAGCCCCAGTTCGGCGTCTTCCGGATGTGAGGAGGGGACCCATGCAGAACACGAACGAGACGCCGCACCACGACATGCCGCGCATGTTCGACACCGTGCTCGTCGCCAACCGCGGCGAGATCGCCGTCCGCGTCATCCGGACGCTGCGCTCGATGGGCGTGCGCTCGGTGGCGGTCTTCTCCGACGCCGACGCGGACGCGCGGCACGTGCGGGAGGCCGACGAGGCGGTACGGATCGGTCCGGCGCCCGCGACCGAGAGCTACCTGTCCGCCGAGCGGCTGCTGGAGGCGGCGGCCCGCACGGGCGCACAGGCGGTGCACCCGGGGTACGGCTTCCTCGCCGAGAACGCCGGGTTCGCGCGGGCCTGCGAGGAGGCGGGGCTGGTCTTCATCGGGCCGTCCGCCGACGCGATCGCGCTCATGGGCGACAAGATCCGCGCCAAGGAGACGGTGAAGGCGGCCGGGGTGCCGGTCGTCCCCGGCTCCAGCGGCAGCGGGCTCACCGACGCGCAGCTCGCCGGCGCCGCCCGCGAGATCGGCACCCCGGTGCTGCTCAAGCCGTCGGCGGGCGGTGGCGGCAAGGGCATGCGGCTGGTGCGGGACGAGGCCGTGCTGACCGACGAGATCGCCGCCGCGCGCCGCGAGGCCCGTGCCTCCTTCGGCGACGACACGCTGCTGGTGGAGCGGTGGATCGACCGCCCCCGGCACATCGAGATCCAGGTGCTGGCCGACGGCCACGGGGGCGTGGTGCACCTGGGCGAGCGCGAGTGCTCGCTCCAGCGCCGGCACCAGAAGGTGATCGAGGAGGCGCCGAGCGTCCTGCTGGACGAGGCGACCCGTGCCGCGATGGGCGAGGCGGCCGTGCAGGCGGCCCGCTCCTGCGGCTACCGGGGCGCGGGCACGGTGGAGTTCATCGTGTCGGGCGGCGACCCCTCGCAGTACTACTTCATGGAGATGAACACCCGTCTCCAGGTCGAGCACCCGGTGACCGAGCTGGTGACCGGCCTGGACCTGGTGGAGTGGCAGCTGCGGGTGGCGGCCGGTGAGCGGCTCGGGTTCGCGCAGGAGGACGTACGGCTGACCGGGCACGCGATCGAGGCCCGGCTGTGCGCGGAGGACCCTGCCCGGGGCTTCCTGCCGTCCGGCGGCACGGTGCTGCGGCTGCGCGAGCCCGAGGGCGACGGCGTGCGCACCGACTCGGGGCTCAGCGAGGGCACCGAGGTCGGCAGCCTGTACGACCCGATGCTGTCCAAGGTGATCGCGTACGGCCCCGACCGGGAGACCGCGCTGCGCAGGCTCCGGGCGGCGCTGGCCGGGACGGTCACCCTGGGCGTGCAGACCAACGCCGGGTTCCTGCGGCGGCTGCTCGCGCACCCGGCGGTGGTGGCGGGCGAGCTGGACACCGGGCTGGTGGAGCGGGAGGTCGACGGCCTGGTCGCCACCGGAGTGCCGGAGGAGGTGTACGAGGCGGCGGCGGCCGTCCGGCTTCAGGCACTGCACCCACGCGGTGACGGCTGGACGGACCCGTTCTCGGTGCCGAGCGGCTGGCGGATGGGCGGCGAGCCGAAGGCGCCCGCCTTCCCGCTGCGTGCGACGGGACTCGAACCCGTCACTCACACCCCGAGCGGCACCCACACCGTCACCGGGGACCGGGTGTCGGTGACCCTGGACGGCGTCCGGCACACCTTCCACCGCGCCGCCGACTGGCTGGGCCGCGACGGCGACGCCTGGCACGTGCGCGACCACGACCCGGTCGCCGCCTCCCTCGACCGCGCCGCCCACGCGGGCGCCGACTCGCTGACCGCGCCGATGCCGGGCACGGTGACGGTGGTGAAGGTCGCCGTCGGCGACGAGGTGGGCGCCGGGCAGAGCCTGCTGGTGGTGGAGGCGATGAAAATGGAGCACGTCGTCTCCGCCCCGCACGCGGGCACCGTCGCCGAGCTGGACGTGGCGCCGGGCACGACGGTCGCCATGGACCAGGTGCTCGCGGTCATCGCACCCACCGACGACGCGGCGGAGGAGACGGCATGAACGCCCCGGACCCGGGCCTGCCGATGACCGTACCGGCCGAGGGCCTGCCCGCCCGCGTCCGCATCCACGAGGTCGGCGCGCGCGACGGACTACAGAACGAGAAGGCGACCGTGCCGACGGCCGTCAAGGCGGAGTTCATCCGCCGCCTGGCCGGCACCGGCCTGACCACGATCGAGGCGACGAGCTTCGTGCACCCCAGGTGGGTCCCCCAGCTGGCGGACGCCGAGGACCTGTACCCGCAGGTCTCCGGCCTGCCGGTGTCGCTGCCGGTGCTGGTTCCGAACGAACGCGGCCTGGACCGGGCCCTCGCGCTCGGCGCGCGCCGCGTCGCGGTCTTCGCCAGCGCCACCGAGTCCTTCGCCAGGGCCAACCTCAACCGCACGGTGGACGAGGCGCTGGCCATGTTCGAGCCGGTGGTGACCCGGGCGAAGGCGCAGGGCGACGACGTCCGCGTACGGGGCTACCTCTCGATGTGCTTCGGCGACCCGTGGGAGGGCCCGGTCCCGGTCCCCCAGGTGGTGCGGGTCTGCCGGGCCCTGCTGGACATGGGCTGCGACGAGCTGAGTCTCGGCGACACCATCGGCGTGGCGACCCCTGGCCATGTGACGGCCCTGCTCACCGCCCTGACCGGGGCGGGTGTGCCGGTGTCCGCGCTGGGCGTCCACTTCCACGACACCTACGGCCAGGCCCTGGCCAACACGCTGGCCGCGCTCCAGCAGGGCGTCACCACGGTCGACGCCTCCGCGGGCGGCCTCGGCGGCTGCCCGTACGCGAAGTCCGCCACCGGCAACCTCGCCACCGAAGACCTCGTGTGGATGCTGCGTGGCCTCGGCATCGACACCGGGGTCGACCTGGGCCGTCTCGTCGCCACAAGCGTCTGGATGGCCGCCCACCTGGGCCGGCCCAGCCCGTCCCGCACCGTTCGAGCCCTCTCCCACCAGGAGTCGTGAACAGCATGGACCACAAGCTCTCCCCCGAACTGGAAGAACTGCGCCGCACGGTCGAGCAGTTCGCGCAGGACGTGGTGGCGCCGAAGATCGGCGACTTCTACGAGCGGCACGAGTTCCCGTACGAGATCGTCCGCGAGATGGGCCGCATGGGCCTGTTCGGGCTGCCGTTCCCGGAGGAGTACGGCGGCATGGGCGGCGACTACTTCGCGCTCGGCGTGGCCCTGGAGGAGCTGGCCCGGGTCGACTCGTCGGTGGCGATCACGCTGGAGGCGGGCGTCTCGCTGGGCGCGATGCCCCTGCATCTGTTCGGCACCGAGGAGCAGAAGCGCGAGTGGCTGCCCCGGCTGTGCTCCGGGGAGATCCTGGGCGCGTTCGGCCTGACCGAGCCGGACGGCGGCAGCGACGCGGGCGCGACCCGCACCACGGCCCGCCTGGACGAGTCGACGAACGAGTGGGTGATCAACGGCACCAAGTGCTTCATCACCAACTCCGGCACGGACATCACGGGTCTGGTCACGGTCACGGCGGTCACCGGCCGCAAGCCCGACGGCAGGCCCCTGATCTCGTCGATCATCGTCCCGTCGGGCACCCCGGGCTTCACGGTGGCCGCCCCGTACTCGAAGGTCGGCTGGAACGCGTCGGACACCCGTGAGCTGTCCTTCGCCGACGTGCGGGTCCCGGCGGCCAACCTGCTGGGCGAGCGGGGGCGCGGCTACGCGCAGTTCCTGCGCATCCTGGACGAGGGCCGGGTGGCCATCGCGGCGCTGGGCACGGGGCTCGCGCAGGGCTGTGTGGACGAGTCGGTCGCCTACGCGAAGGAACGTCACGCCTTCGGCCGGCCCATCGGCGCCAACCAGGCCATCCAGTTCAAGATCGCCGACATGGAGATGAAGGCCCACACGGCCCGCCTCGCCTGGCGGGACGCGGCCTCGCGGCTGGTGGCGGGCGAGCCGTTCAAGAAGGAGGCGGCGGTGGCGAAGCTGTACTCGTCGACGGTCGCGGTGGACAACGCCCGGGACGCCACACAGATCCACGGCGGCTACGGCTTCATGAACGAGTACCCGGTGGCCCGCATGTGGCGGGACGCGAAGATCCTGGAGATCGGCGAGGGCACCAGCGAGGTCCAGCGGATGCTGATCGCGCGGGAGCTGGGGCTGGCGGGCTGAGGCTCGGACGCCACGGGGGCCGGGCCGCACCGGCCCCCACCCCTGGACAGAGCCTGAGGTTAGGCTAACCTACCTTCGAATTGTCCCGCAGAGCACGACGCTCCGCACCGTTCGAAGGCAGCCACCACCATGTCCAACGCCAGAGCCTCCCACCCGACCCGCCGCGGAATCCTCGCCGCCGGCGGCGCCCTCGGCCTCGGTGCCGTGCTCGCGGCCTGCGGGGACGACGACGGCAAGAGCGGCGGCTCGGGCGACGGGTCGGGCGGCACCGCCAAGTCCGGCCCCTGGTCCTTCAAGGACGACCGCGGCACCACCGTGAAGCTGGACGAGGTGCCGGCGAACATCGTCGCCTTCACCGGCGTCGCCGCCGCCCTCTACGACTACGGCGTCCAGGTCAAGGGTGTCTTCGGGCCCACCACCACCAAGGACGGCAAGCCCGACGTGCAGGCCGGCGACCTCGACGTCGACAAGGTCACCGTCCTCGGCAACGAGTGGGGCAAGCTCAACGTCGAGAAGTACGCCTCCCTCGCGCCCGAGGTGCTCATCACCACGACGTTCGACACCGCGGGCACCCTCTGGTCCGTCCCGGAGGAGTCGAAGGACAAGGTCGCCAAGCTCGCCCCGAGCGTCGCGATCTCGGTCTTCGACCGCCGGCTCACCCAGCCGCTGCAGCGCATGTGGGAGCTGGCCGAGTCGCTCGGCGCGGACATGAAGGCCAAGAAGGTCACCGATGCCAAGGCCGCCTTCGACAAGGCCGCCGCCCGGCTGCGCGCCGCCGCCAAGGCCCGGCCCGAGATCAGGGTGCTGGCCGGCTCCGCGAGCGCCGACCTGTTCTACGTCTCCGGCACCAACCTCTCGGTGGACCTGGAGTACTTCAAGTCCCTCGGCGTGAACTTCGTGGAGCCCTCCGAGGCGGCCAAGAAGGCGACCGGCGGCTGGTTCGAGTCCCTGAGCTGGGAGAACGTCGACAAGTACCCGGCCGACGTCATCATCATGGACGACCGCGCCTCGACCATCCAGCCCGCGGACATCACCGAGGGCACCTGGAAGAAGCTCCCCGCGGTCAAGGCCGGCCAGGTCATCGCCCGCTCCCCCGAGCCGATCCTGTCCTACGACAAGTGCACGCCTCTGCTGGACAACCTGGCCGAGGCGATCGAGAACGCCAAGAAGGTCGGCTGACCCACCCCCCTTCCCCGGAGCCCCACATGACGACGGCCGTCGCCGCCCCGTTCCGTTTCTTCTCCGTCCAGGTCGTACGGACGAGGCGGCTCGGCCCGTCCCTGGCCCGGGTCACCTTCGCGGGACCCGAGCTGCGCGCCTTCCGCTCCGACGGCCTCGACCAGTCGCTGTCGCTGTTCCTGCCGCATCCGGGGCAGTCGGAGCCCGCGGTGCCCGTCGAGCTGGGCGAGGGCTGGTGGCAGGGCTGGCGCGAACTGCCGGAGGACGTACGGGCGGTGATGCGCTCGTACACGCTGCGGGCACTGCGCCGGGACGGCGACGGGCACACCGCCGAGATCGACATCGACTTCGTGCTGCACGGCCTCGAACCGGAGTCGGGGATCCAGGCCGGTCCCGCCGCCCGCTGGGCCGCCGACGCCGCCCCCGGCGACCGCGTGCTGGTGCTGGGCCCCGCCGTCGCCGACAACCGGGCGATCCGCTTCCGGCCGCCCGAGGACACCGACCTGGTGGTGATCTGGGGCGACGAGACCGCCGTACCGGCCGCCTGCGCCGCCCTGGAGGCGCTGCCGGCCGGCACCCGCGCCCGGGCCTGGCTGGAGGTGCCGCACGCCGGGGACGTGCAGGACCTCACGACCGCGGCGGACGCCGAGATCACCTGGCTGGTCCGGGACGCCGGGGGCGGCGCCGAGGCGACCCTCGCCACCCTCCGCGACGCCCGGCTCCCCTCCGCCGCCCACCCCTACGTCTGGATCGCGGGCGAGTCCGGCTGCGTCAAGCGGCTGCGCCGGCACTTCGTCGGCGAGCGCGGCATCGACCGCCGGCGCGTCACCTTCGTCGGCTACTGGCGCCGGGGCCTGACGGAGGAACAACTCCGCGAGCAGGGCTGACGCCCGCCCGCACGGGGCCGCAGTGACGGCGGTCACCCACAGGTGCGCGTTTGATCACTTCGACTTAGGTTAGGCTCACCTAAGTTGAAGCGAGGGCTCCGCCCTCCCCGCCCCTCTCGGACCGTCCCCACCGGAGGACCCCCACATGCGCTCGCACCTGCTCAACGACGCCACCGCGGAGCAGTACCGCCGCTCCGTGACCGAAGGAGTCGAGCGGGTGGCCGCCAGAATCGCCACCACCGACCGCCCGTTCACCGGTGTCACGGTCGACGCCCTCTCCCCCCGCATCGACGAGATCGACCTCGACCGGCCGCTGCACGACACGGCCGCGGTCCTCGACGAGCTGGAGGACGTCTACCTCCGCGACGCCCTCTACTTCCACCACCCCCGCTACCTCGCCCACCTCAACTGCCCCGTCGTCATACCGGCGGTGCTCGGCGAGGCGGTGCTGTCCGCCGTCAACTCCTCCCTGGACACCTGGGACCAGTCGGCCGGCGGCACGCTCATCGAGCGCAAACTGATCGACTGGACCACCCACCGCATCGGCCTCGGCCCGGCGGCCGACGGAGTGTTCACCTCCGGCGGCACCCAGTCCAACCTCCAGGCGCTGCTGCTCGCCCGCGAGGAGGCGAAGACCGAGGACCTCGCCGACCTGCGCGTCTTCGCCTCCGAGGTCAGCCACTTCAGCGTGAACAAGTCCGCGAAACTGCTCGGCCTCGGCCCCGACGCCGTCGTGTCGATCCCCGTCGACCACGACAAGCGCATGCAGACCGTCGCCCTCGCCCGCGAACTGGAGCGCTGCGCGAGCGACGGCCTGGTCCCCATGGCCGTCGTCGCGACCGCGGGCACCACCGACTTCGGCTCCATCGACCCGCTGCCCGAGATCGCCGGGCTGTGCGAGCAGTACGGCGTGTGGATGCACGTCGACGCGGCCTACGGCTGCGGGCTGCTCGCCTCCCTGAAGTACCGGGACCGGGCCGCGGGCATCGAGCGGGCCGACTCGGTCACCGTGGACTACCACAAGTCCTTCTTCCAGCCGGTGAGTTCGTCGGCGGTACTGGTCCGGGACGCGGCCACCCTGCGCCACGCCACCTACCACGCGGAGTACCTCAACCCGCACCGCATGGTGCAGGAACGTATCCCCAACCAGGTGGACAAGTCCCTCCAGACCACCCGCCGCTTCGACGCGCTCAAGCTGTGGATGACCCTGCGCGTGATGGGCGCCGACGGCATCGGCCAACTCTTCGACGAGGTCTGCGACCTGGCCGCCGAGGGCTGGAAACTGCTCGCCGCCGACCCGCGCTTCGACGTGGTCGTCGAGCCCAGCCTCTCCACCCTGGTCTTCCGCTACGTCCCGGCGGCCGTCACCGACCCCGCCGGGATCGACCGCGTCAACCTGTACGCCCGCAAGGCCCTGTTCGCCTCCGGCGACGCCGTGGTCGCGGGCACCAAGGTGGCCGGGCGCCACTACCTGAAGTTCACCCTGCTCAACCCCGAGACGACCACGGCCGACATCGCCGCCGTCCTCGACCTGATCGCCGGCCACGCCGAGCAGTACCTGGGAGACTCCCTTGACCGCGCTTCCTGAAGCCAGCATCACGTACGACTTCGTGGGGATCGGCCTCGGCCCCTTCAACCTCGGCCTCGCCTGCCTCACCGAGCCCGTCGCCGAGCTGAACGGCGTCTTCCTGGAGTCCAAGCCGGACTTCGAATGGCACGCCGGCATGTTCCTGGACGGCGCCCACCTCCAGACCCCGTTCATGTCGGACCTGGTCACGCTGGCCGACCCGACCTCGCCGTACTCCTTCCTCAACTACCTGAAGGAGAAGGGCCGTCTCTACTCGTTCTACATCCGGGAGAACTTCTACCCGCTGCGCGTCGAGTACGACGACTACTGCCGCTGGGCCGCGCACAAACTGAGCAGCGTCCGCTTCTCCACCACGGTCACCGAGGTGACGTGGGACGAGCGGGAGGAGCTGTACGCCGTCGCCACCACCTCCGGCGACACCTACCGCGCCCGCCGCCTGGTCCTCGGCACCGGCACCCCGCCGCACATCCCGGACGCCTGCCGGGGCCTGGCCGGCGACTTCCTCCACAACTCCCGCTACCTCCAGCAGCGGGCGGAGCTGGTGAAGAAGAAGTCGATCACGCTGGTCGGCAGCGGCCAGTCCGCCGCCGAGATCTACCAGGACCTGCTGAGTGAGATCGACGTCCACGGCTACCGGCTCAACTGGGTCACGCGCTCCCCGCGGTTCTTCCCGCTCGAATACACCAAGCTGACGCTGGAGATGACGTCCCCGGAGTACGTGGACTACTTCCACGCGCTGCCCGAGGACACCCGATACCGGCTCACCGGTGAGCAGAAAGGCCTGTTCAAGGGCATCGACGGCGACCTGATCAACGAGATCTTCGACCTGCTCTACCAGAAGCGGCTCGGCGGTCCCGTCCCCACCCGCCTGCTCACCAACTCGGCGCTGACCGGCGCCCGGTACGCGGACGGCACGTACACGCTCGGCTTCCGCCAGGAGGAGCAGGGCAGCGACTTCGAGATCGAGACCGAGGGCCTGGTGCTCGCCACCGGCTACCGGTACGCCGAGCCGGAGTTCCTCAAGCCCGTCCGGGACCGGCTGCGCTACGACTCGCGGGGCAACTTCGACGTGGCCCGCAACTACGCCGTGGACGTCACGGGCGGCGGCGTGTTCCTGCAGAACGCGGGGGTCCACACGCACAGCATCACCAGCCCCGACCTGGGCATGGGTGCCTACCGCAACAGCTGCATCGTCCGGGAGCTGCTCGGCCGCGAGTACTACCCGGTCGAGAAGACGATCGCGTTCCAGGAGTTCGCCGCATGAGCACCACCACCGCCACCGCCGTCGGGGCGCTGGCCCTGCGCCCCCTCGACCCGCTGAAGGACGCCGGGCTGCTGCACGGCTGGCTCACCCACCCCAAGTCCGCGTTCTGGATGATGCAGGACGCCGAACTGGTGGACGTGGAGCGGGCGTACATGGAGCTGGCCGCCGACGAGCACCAGCAGGCGCACATCGGCCTGCACGACGGCGTCCCGGCCTTCCTGATGGAGCGCTACGACCCCGCCCACCGCGAGCTGGTCGGGCTGTACGAGCCCGAGCCGGGCGACGTCGGCATGCACTTCCTGGCCGCGCCGACCGACCGGCCCGTGCACGGCTTCACCCGCGCCGTGATCACCACCGTCATGACCGAACTCTTCGCCGACCCGGCCACCCGGCGGGTCGTCGTCGAACCGGACGTCACCAACACCGCCGTCCACGCCCTGAACGCAGCCGTCGGATTCGTGCCCGAGCGCGAGATCCAGAAGCCGGAGAAGAAGGCCTTGCTGAGCTTCTGCACCCGCGAGCAGTTCGAGAGGGCGGTGTCCGCATGAGCCTCGCCGACGCCGTCGCCCACCTGACCCCCGGGCACTGGGAGCGGGCCGAGCGCCTCCTGGTCCGCAAGGCGCTGGCCGAGTTCACGCACGAGCGGCTGCTGGCCCCCGAGCGGGAACCGGACGGGGAGGGGTACGTCGTCCGCGGCGACGACGGCACGACCGAGTACCGCTTCACCGCCACCGTCCGCGCCCTGGACCACTGGCAGGTGGCGGCCGACTCCATCACCCGTCACCGCCACGGCTCCGAACTCCCCGTCTCCGCCCTGGACTTCTTCATCGAGCTGAAGCGGACGCTGGGCCTGAGCGACGAGATCCTGCCCGTCTACCTGGAGGAGATCTCCTCCACCCTCTCCGGCACCTGCTACAAGCTGGCCAAGCCGCAGGTCACCTCCGCCGAGCTGGCCCGCGTCGGCTTCCAGGCCGTCGAGACCGGCATGACCGAGGGCCACCCGTGCTTCGTCGCCAACAACGGCCGGCTCGGCTTCGGCGTCCACGAGTACCTGTCGTACGCGCCCGAGACCGCGAGTCCGGTCCGGCTGGTGTGGCTGGCCGCGCACCGCTCGCGGGCGGCGTTCACCGCGGGCGTGGGCATCGAGTACGAGTCCTTCGTCCGGGACGAGCTGGGCGCCGCGACCGTGGACCGCTTCCACGGCGTGCTGCACGAGCGCGGTCTGGACCCGGCCGACTACCTGCTCATCCCGGTGCACCCCTGGCAGTGGTGGAACAAGCTCACCGTCACCTTCGCCGCCGAGGTCGCCCGCGGGCACCTGGTCTGCCTGGGCGAGGGCGACGACGAGTACCTGGCCCAGCAGTCCATCCGCACCTTCTTCAACGCCTCGCACCCCGAGAAGCACTACGTGAAGACGGCCCTGTCCGTCCTCAACATGGGCTTCATGCGCGGTCTGTCGGCGGCGTACATGGAGGCCACCCCGGCCATCAACGACTGGCTCGCCCAGCTGATCGAGGGCGACCCGGTGCTCAAGTCGACGGGGCTGAGCATCATCCGGGAGCGGGCGGCCGTGGGCTACCGGCACCTGGAGTACGAGCGGGCCACCGACCGCTACTCGCCGTACCGCAAGATGCTGGCGGCGCTGTGGCGCCAGAGCCCGGTGCCGTCCCTCCGGGAGGGCGAGACGCTCGCCACCATGGCCTCCCTGGTCCACGTCGACCACGAGGGCGCCTCCTTCGCGGGCGCGCTGATCGAGCGGTCCGGGCTGCCGCCCGCCGAGTGGCTGCGGCACTACCTGCGGGCCTACTACGTCCCGCTGCTGCACAGCTTCTACGCCTACGACCTGGTGTACATGCCGCACGGCGAGAACGTGATCCTCGTGCTGGAGGACGGCGTGGTGCGGCGGGCGGTCTACAAGGACATCGCCGAGGAGATCGCGGTGATGGACCCGGACGCCGTGCTGCCGCCGGAGGTCTCCCGGATCGCGGTGGACGTGCCGGACGACAAGAAGCTCCTGTCGATCTTCACGGACGTCTTCGACTGCTTCTTCCGCTTCCTCGCCGCGAACCTCGCGGAGGAGGGGATCGTGGAGGAGGACACCTTCTGGCGGACGGTCGCCGAGGTCACCCGCGAGTACCAGGAGTCGGTGCCGGAGCTGGCGGAGAAGTTCGAGCGGTACGACATGTTCGCGCCCGAGTTCGCACTGTCCTGCCTCAACCGGCTCCAGCTGCGCGACAACCGGCAGATGGTGGACCTGGCCGACCCGTCCGGCGCGCTCCAGCTCGTCGGGACGCTGAAGAACCCCATCGCGGGCCGGTAGGCGCCCAGGGCCCCCACAGACGGGCGGGCACCCCGGAGACGGTCCTCCGGGGTGCCCGTCGTGCCTTCCGGTCAGGTCCAGGGCACCTGCGGCGAGCGGTAGTAGTCGATGCCCGCCGCCTCCCAGTGCGGTGCCTGCGCGGCGAGCCGCACCTTGTAGGTGTCCCAGTCGTGCGTCGACGCCGGGGACCAGCCCAGTTCGGCGACGCCCGGCAGCCTCGGGAAGGCCATGAAGTCCAGCTGGTCCGGTTCGGACAGGGTCTCCGTCCACAGCGGGGCCTCGACCCCGCGCACCGCCTCGGCCGGGGCGCCCGGCAGATAGGCGGCCGGGTCCCAGTCGTAGGACCGCTGCACCTCGACGTAGCCCGCCCAGGACAGGCCCAGCGGGGTGTCCTCGGTGTACTTCATGTCCAGGTACGTCCGGTCCGCCGGGGAGAGGATCAGTCCGGTGCCGTTCCTGGCGGCCTCGGCGACCTCGGCCTTCTCCGCGTCGCTCGTGCGGTCCAGGCCCCAGTACTGGACCAGGGCGCCCTCGACCGGCTCGGCGCCGGCCAGCTGGTGCCAGCCGACGACCGTCTTGCCGTACTCGGCGACGATCGGCTGGACGCGCTTCATGAACGTCACGAAGTCCTCGTGCGGCGTGGAGTGCGCCTCGTCGCCGCCGATGTGGAGGTAGCGGCCGGGGGTGAGCGCGGCGAGTTCGCCGAGGACGTCGTCCACGAAGTCGTAGGTGAGGTCCTTGTCCACGCACAGCGAGCTGAAGCCGACCTCGGTGCCGGTGTAGAGCGGGGGCGCCACGCCGTCGCAGTTCAGCTCGGCGTAGGAGGCGAGGGCGGCGTTGGTGTGGCCCGGCATGTCGATCTCGGGGATCACCTCGAGGTGACGGGAGGCCGCGTAGCGGACGATCTCCTTGTAGTCCGCCTTGGTGTAGTGGCCACCGGGGCCGCCGCCGACCTCGGTGGAGCCGCCGTACGTGGCCAGGCGCGGCCAGGAGTCGACGGCGATGCGCCAGCCCTGGTCGTCGCTGAGGTGCAGGTGGAGCTTGTTGTACTTGTAGCGGGCGACGCGGTCGATGTAGCGCTTGACCTCGTCGACAGCGAAGAAGTGCCGGGAGACGTCGAGCATGGCACTGCGCCAGGCGTAGCGCGGGGTGTCCTCGATGGTGCCGCCCGCGACCGGCCAGGGCCCGGGCTGCGCGGAGTCCTTCTCGACGGCGGCGGGCAGCAGCTGACGCAGGGTCTGGACGCCGTGGAAGAGCCCGGCGGCCTTGCGGGCGGTGATGGTGACGCCCGAGCGGCCGCTGTGGAGGCGGTAGCCCTCGTCGCCGTACGGGCCCTTGGCCAGGCGCAGTTGTATGCCGCCGTGACCGTGGGTGGTGACGGGGAGCCGGTAGCCGGTGGCGGGCCGCAGGAGGTCCGCGAGGTAGTCGCCGACGCGGCGGGCCTCGCGGGAGTCGTCGACGCGGATGTGGGTGCCGCGGGTGATGCGGTACGGGGCGCCGCCGGGGTCGACCGAGGCGGGGGCCGGGATCACCCGGTCCAGCGGCGTGGGTTCCGCGGCCGCCCTCCGGGCCGCGGTGGCGCCGGTGGTCGTGGCGCCGACCGCCGCCACCAGCAGCAGCGCTCCCAGCAGCCGGGTGATGCGGGGAGTCGTTCTGTGGTGCCGTCGATGAGGTCTCACGTGGGCTCCCTTCGCGATGGGTGCAATCGAGGGGTCGGGCACGGGCGTTGGGGACGGGTGCGGACCACTCTCCCGCACCATCGCCGTCCGAAGAAGCGATGAAACAATCCCCGCATGGCGGAAATCATCCAGAAGGACGGAACGTGGGTCTTCGACGGCGACGCCCTGCGGCTGACACCCGGGCGGGACAAGAACGTCGGCCTGCTCCGCAGGGAGCTGGGTGAACTGCTCGTGCCGCTCACCGCGTTGGCGGGCGTCTCGTTCGAGCAGGGGAAGAAGTCGGGGCGGCTCAGACTCCGGCTGCGGGACGGCGCCGATCCCCTGCTGCACGCGACGGGCGGCCGGCTGACCGAGCCGCACGACCCGTACCAGCTCGTGGTGGAGCCCGACCGGTACGGCGTGGCGGAGTACTTCGTGGACGAGGTGCGCAACGCGCTGCTCCTCGACCGGGTTCCGTCCGGCCCGGTGGACGCCTATCTGCTGCCGGGGCCTTCGGTGCCGCTGTCGGTGTCGGCCGGGGACGGCGTCGCGAACTTCGACGGGGAGCGGGTGCGGCTGGAGTGGAAGTGGCAGGCGGAGGACGCCAAGTCCGCCGCCGGGCCGCGCACCCTCCCGCTGGAGAACATCGTCGCCGTGGAGTGGCAGCCGACGGTGGGCCTGGAGAACGGCCACCTCCGCTTCACCGTGCGGGCGGCGCCGGGCAAGGTGCCGCCGAAGTACGACCCCAACGCGGTGGAGCTGTGGGGCTTCAAACGGGACCCGCTGATGGCCCTGGTGGCCGCGGCCGTGCAGGCCCGCCTCCCGCACCCGGCCGCCCGCGCGGCCCTGGAGGCCGGCCCGGCCGAGGCGGCTCCGGCCGCCCCGCCGGCACCCGCCCCGGCCGCCGAGGACGACCACGACGCGCTGCTGCGCCGACTGCGGGAGCTGGGCGAACTGCACCGCTCCGGGGTGCTGACGGACGAGGAGTTCACCCTGGCGAAGCAGGCGGTCCTGAAGCGGATGTAGCCACGGCGACCACACAGGTACGCCCACACCTGCCCGATATCGGGCAGGATTCTTGCACAAGCGTCTCCCTTACCTCAGGATCTACCGGGTGCACGACGAACTCGTTGATCACCTGACGCGGTCCACCCCCCTGAGCCGGGGCGAGGCGCTGCGCGTGGTCCAGGACGTGCTCGCCTACTTCGACGAGGCGACCGAGGAATACGTCCGTCGCCGCCACCGCGAGCTCCAGGCCCAGGGCCTGGTGAACGCGACGATCTTCGAGCGGATCGAGTCGGAACTGAAATACCGCGCGGTCGCGCCGCCGGAGCTGTCGCTCCGTCAGCTGCGCCGCATCGTCTACGGCTGAGCAGGCCGAGAGGGACACGAGGGATACGTATACATGTGCGGAATCGTCGGATACATCGGCAAGCGTGACGTCGCGCCCCTGCTCCTGGAGGGTCTGCAGCGCCTGGAGTACCGCGGCTACGACTCGGCGGGTGTCGTCGTCACCTCCCCGAAGGCGACCGGCCTGAGGATGGTCAAGGCCAAGGGCCGGGTGCGCGACCTGGAGGCCAAGGTCCCGGCGCGCTTCAAGGGCACGACCGGCATCGCCCACACCCGCTGGGCCACCCACGGCGCCCCCTCCGACGTGAACGCCCACCCGCACATGTCGGCCGACAACAAGGTCGCCGTCGTCCACAACGGCATCATCGACAACGCCGCCGACCTGCGCCGCAAGCTGGAGGCGGACGGCGTCGAGTTCCTCTCCGAGACCGACACCGAGGTCCTCGTCCACCTCATCGCCCGCTCCGAGGCGGAGAAGCTGGAGGACAAGGTCCGCGAGACCCTGCGGGTCATCGAGGGCACGTACGGCATCGCCGTGATGCACGCCGACTTCCCCGAGCGCATCGTCGTGGCCCGCAACGGGTCGCCGGTCGTCCTCGGCATCGGCGAGAAGGAGATGTTCGTCGCCTCGGACATCGCCGCGCTGGTCGCGCACACCCGGCAGATAGTCACGCTCGACGACGGCGAGATGGCCACCCTCAAGGCCGACGACTTCCGCACCTTCACCACCGAGGGCACGCGCACCACGTCCGAGCCCACCACCGTGGAGTGGGAGGCCGCCTCCTACGACATGGGCGGCCACGACACCTACATGCACAAGGAGATCCACGAGCAGGCGGAGGCCGTGGACCGCGTGCTGCGCGGCCGGATCGACGACCGCTTCTCCACCGTGCACCTCGGCGGCCTCAACCTGGACGCCCGCGACGCGCGCGCCGTGCGCCGCGTGAAGATCCTCGGCTGCGGCACCTCGTACCACGCGGGCCAGATCGGCGCGCAGATGATCGAGGAGCTGGCCCGCATCCCCGCGGACGCCGAGCCGGCCTCCGAGTTCCGCTACCGCAACGCGGTCGTCGACCCCGACACCCTGTACATCGCCGTCTCCCAGTCCGGTGAGACCTACGACGTGCTGGCGGCCGTGCAGGAGCTGAAGCGCAAGGGCGCCCGCGTCCTCGGCATCGTCAACGTCGTCGGTTCGGCGATCGCCCGCGAGGCCGACGGCGGCATGTACGTGCACGCCGGTCCCGAGGTGTGCGTCGTGTCCACCAAGTGCTTCACCAACACCTGCGTCGCCTTCGCGCTGCTCGCCCTCCACCTGGGCCGCACCCGCGACCTGTCCGTGCGCGACGGCAAGCGGATCATCGAGGGCCTGCGCAAGCTGCCCGCGCAGATCTCCGAGATGCTGGAGCAGGAGGAGGACATCAAGAAGCTGGCCGCGCAGTACGCCGAGGCCCGCTCGATGCTCTTCATCGGCCGCGTGCGGGGCTACCCGGTCGCCCGCGAGGCCTCCCTGAAGCTCAAGGAGGTCTCCTACATCCACGCCGAGGCCTACCCGGCCTCCGAGCTGAAGCACGGCCCGCTCGCCCTGATCGAGCCCGCCCTGCCGACGGTCGCGATCGTGCCGGACGACGACCTTCTGGAGAAGAACCGCGCGGCCATGGAGGAGATCAAGGCCCGCAGCGGTCAGATCCTCGCCGTCGCCCACCAGGAGCAGGAGAAGGCCGACCACACCGTCGTCGTCCCGAAGAACGAGGACGAGCTGGACCCGATCCTCATGGGCATCCCGCTCCAGCTCCTCGCCTACCACACGGCGCTGGCCCTCGGCCGGGACATCGACAAGCCCCGCAACCTCGCCAAGTCGGTGACGGTGGAGTAGCCGGACGCCTCCCACCGGAAACGGCCCCCGCGCGCGGCGACACGACGGGGGCCGTCAGGGAATGACCACCACGGGGCGCTTGGCCCGCTTGGCCAGCCGGCCGGCGACGGAGCCGAAGAGGCGGCCGACCAGGCCGTGACTGGAGCCGACGACGATGGCGTCCGCCTCGTACTCCCGCCCCACCTCTTCGAGTTCGTGGCAGATGTCGCCGCCGCGCTCGACCAGGATCCAGGGCACCTCGGCGAGGTAGTCGGCGCACGCCAGCTCCAGACCGAGCACCTCGGTGCGGTGGTCGGGCACGTCGACGAAGACCGGGGGTTCGCACCCGGCCCACACCGTGGTGGGCAGCCGGTTGGCCACGTGCACGATGACCAGACCGGAGCCCAGTCGGCAGGCCATGCCGATGGCGTAGGCGAGGGCGCGCTCACTGGAGGTGGAGCCGTCGAAGCCGACGACGACGCCGTGCTTGAAGGCTGGGTCGCACGACTGGCGTGGCTCTCCGGCCGCCAGGGGCTCGGCCGCCGTAGGTTCGGCGACGGGCCGCTTGCGGTCCGCGGGTTCGAAGAATTCGTGACCGGCCATGGCTGTCTCGGCGTTTTTATCCTCTATGGGGGACAACAGTGGGCGGCGGAGCTGTGTGTCCGGGAATGGTCTTCCCAACCCCATACCCCCAAGGGTACGGCGGCACGCCTCCTTCGCCCAGATCCCGCGGAGGGTGGGCCGCGGGCTGCACCGGAGCATGCCCGAGAGGGCGCCCGTAACGCAATGGTTGCTGCTCTGTACAGGCAGTTTGCACAGGATTCAACTGTCGGTCACCGGTCGTGACCGATGCGCCGCGCGGACGTTGATCTCCATGCCGCCACCCCAGGGAGCACCCGTGACCGGACCGCACCGCCCCGCCGAGCCCACGTCCGGCGCACCCGGCCGCGACGGCGTCACCGATCTCGTCCGCTGGGCGGCCTTCAGCTGCTTCCTGGTGCCCGTCGCGCTCCTCTGGTACGGCGCCTCGTTCGCGGGCGCCGCCGGCACCGCGTTCGGCCTGGCCGCCGTCACCGGCGTGTGCCGTCTGCTGCTGCGCCGGTCCGAGCGTGTGGCGGTCCGGCGGCGGGCTCACAGGGGCGGACGGCACACTGGGCAAAACACACCGGTCGACTGACCGGTTTCCGCGCACAGTTCCGCTTCTTTTCAGCCAACTTCCGCGGGTGGCGCATCTGCACCCCTCACCGCCCCCAAACCCCCGTTCCACCTGCACGGAAAGGGTCTCGGGACCCCTCCGCACCCTATGGGGATTGGCCACTGACACAAGGCGCACTTCCCAGGGGCGCCCCGGAGTGCAACGCTTCGTGATCGACTGCTTCACGCCAAGTTGCCATGTCGACAATGTCCCAAGTGCCGAACCAGCCACCTCGGCGCGGCGGGACACAGTAGATTCGATCTTGACCGTCTACGGCGGGGGACTCGTGCAGGACCGAGGGGAAACGTGTTGGAGCGACAGACCCGAAGGGTGAAGGGCGCCGCGACCACCGAGGGGGGCTTAGCAGTATGAGCCACGACTCCGCTGCCGCGCCGGAAGCCGCGGCCCGGAAGCTTTCCGGGCGACGCCGCAAGGAGATCGTCGCGGTGCTGCTGTTCAGCGGCGGCCCCATCTTCGAGAGTTCCATACCGCTGTCGGTGTTCGGGATCGACCGCCAGGACGCCGGCGTGCCGCGCTACCGGCTGCTGGTGTGCGCCGGTGAGGAGGGCCCGCTGCGGACCACGGGGGGCCTGGAACTCACCGCGCCGCAGGGACTGGAGGCGATCTCGCGCGCGGGCACCGTCGTCGTGCCGGCCTGGCGGTCGATCACCTCGCCGCCGCCGGAGGAGGCGCTCGACGCGCTGCGCCGCGCGCACGAGGAGGGGGCACGCATCGTCGGGCTGTGCACGGGCGCCTTCGTCCTCGCGGCGGCCGGACTGCTGGACGGCCGCCCCGCCACCACGCACTGGATGTACGCGCCGACGCTGGCCAAGCGCTATCCGTCGGTGCACGTGGACCCGCGCGAGCTGTTCGTGGACGACGGCGACGTGCTGACGTCCGCGGGCACCGCGGCCGGGATCGACCTGTGCCTGCACATCGTGCGCACGGACCACGGCAACGAGGCGGCCGGTGCGCTCGCCCGCCGCCTGGTGGTCCCGCCGCGCCGCAGCGGCGGCCAGGAGCGCTACCTCGACAGGTCTTTACCGGAGGAGATCGGCGCCGACCCGCTGGCCGAGGTCGTCGCCTGGGCGCTGGAGCACCTCCACGAGCAGTTCGACGTGGAGACGCTGGCCGCGCGCGCCTACATGAGCCGCCGCACCTTCGACCGCCGGTTCCGCTCGCTGACGGGCAGCGCCCCGCTCCAGTGGCTGATCACCCAGCGGGTCCTCCAGGCGCAGCGCCTCCTGGAGACGTCGGACTACTCGGTGGACGAGGTCGCGGGCCGCTGCGGCTTCCGCTCGCCGGTGGCCCTGCGCGGCCATTTCCGCCGCCAGTTGGGCTCGTCCCCGGCCGCCTACCGGGCGGCCTACCGGGCCCGCCGCCCCCAGGGCGACCGCCAGCCCGACCCGGACACCGCGGGCGCCGCCCGGCCCCTGCCCCCGTCCGACCCGCCGGCCGCCCTCCCCCCGGAGACCGCGGTCCCCTTCCAGACCCGCCGCACGGCCACCCCGATGCCGGCGGGCGCGGCAAGCGTCCCGGGGCAGCGCAGCGCGCCGTGAGGTGACGCGGCACCCAGAACGCCGGACGGGAACAATCGCCCGTCCGGCGTCCGCATGCGATGCCGGGCAGGGCCCCCGACCAGCCGGTCCGACGTGCACGCACGATGCCGGACAGGGCCCCCGACCAGCCCGTCCGGCGTGCACGCACGATGCCGGACAGGATCCAACCAGCCGGTCCGGCGTGCACGCACGATGCCGGACAGCGCCCCCAACCAGCCCGTCCGGCGTTTGAGGACGAGGCCCGTTCAGGGCCGAAGCGGGGGCCCGGGGGCGGCAGCCCCCGGCGAGGCCCGCACCGACGCCGGGGGACCGATGAACAGGCGCCCCCCGTACAGTGGCCCGCATGAACGATCGCATGGTGTGGATCGACTGCGAGATGACCGGCCTCTCGCTGTCCGACGACGCGCTCATCGAGGTTGCCGCCCTCGTCACCGACTCCGAGCTGAACATCCTCGGCGAGGGCGTCGACGTCGTCGTCCGCCCGCCGGACCGGGCCCTGGAGACGATGCCGGACGTGGTGCGCGAGATGCACACCGCGTCCGGACTGCTCGCCGAGCTGGACGGCGGCACCACCCTTGCCGACGCCGAGGCCCAGGTGCTGGCCTATGTGCGGGAGCACGTGAAGGAGCCCGGCAAGGCCCCCCTGTGCGGCAACTCCGTCGGCACCGACCGCGGCTTCCTGCTGCGCGACATGGCGACGCTGGAGGGCTACCTCCACTACCGGATCGTCGACGTCTCCTCGATCAAGGAGCTGGCCCGCCGCTGGTACCCGCGGGCGTACTTCAACAGCCCCGAGAAGAACGGCAACCACCGCGCGCTCGCCGACATCCGCGAATCGATCGCCGAGCTGCGCTACTACCGGGAGGCGGTCTTCGTACCGCAGCCCGGCCCCGACTCCGAAACGGCCAGGGCGATCGCCGCCAAGCACGTCGTATCCGCCGGTTAGGGGCGCGGACCCACCGGTCGGCGGCGTCCGGAAAGCCGGGCGCGAGCACCCCTTCGGACCCTGTACACTTTTTCTCAGCCGGTCGGGAAACCCCGCCATGCGGGATTCGAGCACCGGCCTTGGTGGGTGTAGCTCAGTTGGTAGAGCACCTGGTTGTGGTCCAGGTGGCCGCGGGTTCAAGTCCCGTCACTCACCCTGATCCGTCAGCCGGTGACCCTCGCGAGAGGGTCACCGGCTGACGGCGTTCCGGAGCTCCGGCTCCGGGCTCCGGGCTCCGGGCGGCAGAGTCCCCGCCCCTCGGCCACCTCGTCGGCCACCTCGTCCCCCTAAAGCCCCCGCCGCCCCTCCCGCACGAGCAGCACCAGCAGATACGCGCCCCCGACGCACACCGTGACCGCCCCCGTCGGCAGCGTCACCCCCGGGATCACGTGCTGCGCGGCGATGTCCGCGCCGAGCAGCAGCACCGCGCCGACGAGGGCCGATCCGGCGAGGTCGACGGAGGTACCGCGGCCGGTGAGGCGGCGGGCGATCTGAGGGGCCGCCAGGGCGACGAAGGAGATGGGTCCGCACGCCGCGGTCACCGTGGCCGTGGCGACCACGCCGAGGAGGACCAGCAGCAGCTTCGTACGCTCCACCGGCACGCCCAGCATCGCCGCCGTGTCGTCGCCGAGTTCGAGCCGCCGCATCCTGCGCTGCGCCACCGGCGCCACCAGGGCGACCCCCGTCAGGACGACGGCGGCCACGGCGATGGTCCGCCAGTCGACGGTGGCGAGCGACCCGGCGCCCCACACCGCCGCCCGCAGTGCCGCGTCCACCTCGGCCTTCACCGAGAACCAGGTGTTGAACGAGGACAGCAGGGCGCCCACCGCGATGCCCACGACGATCAGCCGGAAGCCCTGCACCCCGCGCCGGAACGCCAGCAGGTACACGGCCAGCGCGGTGGCGAGCCCCCCGGCCAGCGCCCCGGCCGCGAGCGCCGCGTAGCCGCTCGCCCCGGCCAGCATGGTCAGCACCACGCCGGTGTAGGAGCCGGTGGTGAAGCCGATGAAGTCGGGGCTGCCGAGCGGGTTGCGGGTCAGGGACTGGAAGACCGCGCCGCCCACGGCCAGCGCGGCCCCGAAGAGCACGGCGGCGACGATGCGCGGTGCCCGCCACTCCAGGACGACCGTGCGCACGCTCCTGCTCGCCTCGCCCGTGAGGACGGAGACGACGTCGCCGGGGCTCAGGGGATAGCTGCCCAGGGTGAAGGCCCACAGGGCCAGGCCGAGCAGCGCCAGCCACAGCAGCCCGCACACCGCGACCGCCCGGCGCGTCGTCCGCAGGCTCAGGGGCCCCGCCCTGAGCACGAGCACCCCGCTCACAGCGTCCTCGCCCGTCCCGTGCGCACCAGCAGGATCAGTACGGGCGCGCCGACCAGCGGCATCATCACGCCGACCGGCAGCTCGGAGGGGATCACCACAAGGCGGCCCAGGACGTCGGCGACCAGTACGACCACCGGCGCGAGGACGGCACAGTAGGCGAGGATCCAGCGCCAGTCGGGCCCGGTGATCCGGCGTACCGCGTGCGGCACCATGAGGCCGACGAAGATCAGCGGGCCCGCCGCCGCCGTGGCCGCCCCGCACAGCAGCGTCACCGCGAGCACCACGCCGACCCGGGTCGCCCCGATGCGCAGGCCGAAGGCCCGCGCGGCGTCGTCGCCGAGGGCGATCGCGTTCAGCGGGCGGGCGCAGCAGACGGCGAGCACGAGACCGGCCACGACGAAGGGGAGGATCGCGGTGGCGGTGCCGCCCGGGCGGTCGGTGACGGTGCCCGCCTCCCAGAACCGCATCCGGTCGAAGGTCTCGGTGTCGATCAGCGCCAGGGTCTGGGAGATGCCGGACAGCACCGCGGTGAAGGCGACCCCGACCAGGGTGAGCCGCAGCGGTGAGGCCCCGCCCCGCCCGCCGCTGCCGACCAGGTAGACCACCGCCGCGCCGGCGACCGCCCCGGCGAACGCGAAGGGCAGGTACTGCTCGATGCGCGTGACGCCGAGGACCGCCACGCCCAGGGTGACGGCGAACCCGGCGCCGGCGTTGACGCCGAGGATCCCGGGGTCGGCGAGCGGATTGCGGGTGAGCGCCTGCATCAGCGCGCCCGCCACGCCGAGGGCCACGCCGACGAGGATGCCGAGCACCGTGCGGTCCACGCGGGCGGAACCGACCGTGGCGTGCGCGGCGGAGCCGTCGGGAGCGGTGAGGGCCTGCCACACCACGTCCGGCGGGAGCATCGCCGAGCCGACCGCGACGCTGAGCACCACCGCCACGAGCAGTACGGCGACGGCGACGGCCAGGCCGAGCAGCCGCCGCCTGCCGGGGCGCGGCGGGCGAGCCTGCGGGGGCGCGGTCGCCGTCGCGAGCGCCTGTGCCATCCATCCTCCTTGCGCGGCCCGCCCCACGGGCGGGCCGGCCACCACGCTCTCCGCGCGGCGACCGCTATGCCTTACGTACACACCGGACGTGCACACTCTGGATCCGGAGCCTGCGCCGGTGCGCTCAGCGTGCGCCGAGGGCACCCGCCGGGTCCGCGGTCAGCTCGCTCACCGGGATGCCGGACTCGCGGCTCAGCGCGCGCAGCAGTCCGGCCCGGGTCGCGTAGCCGGCCGCGCGGGCCGCCGCCGTGAGCTCCCCGCCGCCGAGGACGTGCTCGACGGCGGCGTTCATCCTGGCCCGGCCGCGCCACCGTGTGAAGGGCAGTCCGGTCTCGTCGAGGAAGATCCGCTGCACCTGGCGCGGGCTCATCCGGTGCTGTGCGGCGAGCCGTTCCAGCGTCGTGGCGGGGGTGCGCAGCGCGTCGCGGGCGAGGGCGCGCACCGCGGGGTGGGTGGGCAGGACGACCGGGAAGTAGGGACGCGAGATGTTCCGCAGCACCCGGCCGAGCGCCTGCCGGAACGGCCTGACCTGTTCCGCCGTGCCCGGTGCCGCGCCCAGTGCGGTGGTCATGACCTCAATGACCGCGGGCACCGCCCCGAGCGGCTGCACACGGCATCGGGGCAGGTCATCGGGGTTGAGGGTGGGT
This sequence comes from Streptomyces sp. NPDC093065, assembly GCF_044754585.1. NCBI lineage: Bacteria > Bacillati > Actinomycetota > Actinomycetes > Kitasatosporales > Streptomycetaceae > Streptomyces > Streptomyces sp. NPDC093065. The sequence continues at coordinate 391,090 of NZ_JBIVPJ010000001.1, forward strand.
CCGAGTGCCATGCCGCCGTCGGCGATCCGCAGGGCGTGCGGCACCCGGGGAGCGAGCCAGACCGCCTCCTGGCGGCCGAGCCGCCACTCGCCGCCGTCGGCGGTCAGCAGGGCGGAGCCGGTCACGACGTAGACGAGGTGCGGCTCGTCGTGCTGGTGCGTGTCGTGGCCGAGAAAGCGGATGGCGTTCTCGGCGACCACGGTGCCGAGGGATGTGACCGGCAAGCCTGCCTCCCCGTGCCTGCGAAGTGTCGTGTCCGTCACCGGTGATGTCGCATGCGGACCGATCCCGCGGACCGAGCGAGGTTAGGGTCACCTTACCAATTCGTCGAACAACTGATTCGGCCCAGCCCCGTGAGGTCCCATGCTTGCTCCCGCCCGCCTGCTCGCCGTCGCGCTCGTCGCCACGCTGGCCCTCACCGGCTGCGCCTCCTCCGACTCCTCCGGTGACGGGGGCGGGGACGGCGGCGACGGCAAGGCGTCCGCCACGACCCGTACCGTCACGACCGACTACGGCAAGGTGAAGGTGCCGGCCGAGCCGAAGCGCGTGGTCGTGCTGAACCACGCCCTCGCCGGCTACCTCTACGACCTGGACGTGCCGGTGCGCGCGACGATCCCCGAGGACGCCGACGGCAAGGGCGAGTTCTCCCCGTACTGGGCGAAGGAGGCGAAGGAGGACGGGACGACGTTCCTGCCGTGGAGCGTCGACGGCTTCGACCTGGAGGCGATCCTCGCCCTGGAGCCCGACCTCATCGTCGGCGGCGGCATCGGCTTCCCGCTCTTCCAGGCGGAGAAGGTCTACGACGACCTCTCGGACATCGCACCGACGGTGCTGGTGGGCAAGAAGCTCGGCGACTGGCGCGCCCAGTTCTCCTTCCTCGCGAAGGACGTGTTCGGCAAGGGCGGTGTCTACGACGAGCACGTGGCCGCCTACGACAAGCGGATCACCGAGGTGAAGAACGCGATCGAGCCGCCGCCCGGCCCGGTCTCCTTCCTGGCCTTCACCGGGGACGGCACGGCCTACGGCCTGGTGGAGAACGTCGGCCTGCCGGCCGAGTTCGAGAAGGTCGGCATCGAACCGGCGCCGGTCTTCGCGAAGGGCGGTTTCAAGGTGTACGGGCAGGGCGGCGACATGTTCGAGCTGTCGACCGAGAAGGCCGGGCAGACGATCACCCAGCCGTCGGTGTTCGTGATGGGCTTCAACGCCGACACGACCGATGTCGCCACGCTGAAGAAGAACCCGGTCTACGGCGCGCTGCCCGCCTTCAAGTCGGGCCACGCCTACGACCTGCCGTACTGGGTGCTGCGCGGCGACTACGACGAGTCGATGGCACTGCTGGACATCATCGAGAAGGAGTTCTCCTGATGGCGGCGCGGCGTGCGTACACGACACATCCCCTGGTGCTGCGCCGGGTCACGGTGCGCCGCGTGCACGACGTGACGCCCCGGATGCGGCGGGTCGTCCTCGGCGGCGAACAGCTCGGCGCGTTCACCCGGGACGGGACCGCGCACCCGGCCTTCGCCGCGCCGGGGTTCGACGACCACGTCAAGCTGATCCTGGCCTCGGACGGGGACGTGCGCGCGGCGCTCCCGGCCCAGTTGCCGCACGGCATCGAGTGGACGCCGTCCGAGACCCGGCTCACCCGCGACTACACCCCGCGTCGGGTGGACACGGCGGCCGGTGAGTTCGACCTCGACCTCGTGACCCACGGGGACGGGCCGGCTGCGGCCTGGGCCAGGTCGGCGCGGGCCGGCGACGAGCTGTGGTTCGTCGGCCCCAAGTCCTCGCTGCGGCTGCCCGAGCGGCCGGACTGGATCCTGCTCGCCGGGGACGAGACCGCGCTGCCCGCGATCGGCCGCTTCCTCGACGAACGCCCCGTCGACGCACCGGCGCACATCCTGGTCACGGTCGCGGACGACTCCGCCCGCCAGAAGCTCGCGCTGCGGGACGGCGACACGCTCGAGTGGGTCGTCGCGGAGCCCGGCGACGCGGCGGCACTGGAGGCCGCCGTGCGCACGCTGCCGCTGCCGGAGGGGGACGGCTACGCCTGGGCGGCGGCGGAGAGCCGGGCGCTGCTGCCGGTGCGCCGCTACCTCCGGCGGGAGTGCGGGCTGGCGAAGGAGCGGCTGAACATCACGGGCTACTGGCACCGCGAGGAGACCGGCGCCCCGGCCGAGACGCAGGACGCCCCGGCGGCCGGGGAGCACGCGCACGTTCCGTCGCCGGTGCCGTGGCTGGTCACGCGGGCCGCGCTGCGGCTCGGGCTGGTCGACGCGGTCGCCGACGCACCCGGCGTGACGCCCGACGCGCTCGCCGCGCGGCTGGGCGTGCCCGCGCCGAGGGTCGGCGTCCTGCTGCCCCTCCTCGCCGCGCACGGCGTGGTCGTCGGCGACGACGGCGGGCTGCGGCTGGGCCCGGCGGGCGAGGAACTGCTCGACGAACACGAGCGGGAGGAGTACGTGGGCCACGAGGCGGAGCTGCTGCTCTCCCTGGCCGAGCTGGCGCCCGCACTGCGCGACGGCGGCTCCCCGTGGCAGCGGGCGTCGGGGGCCACTCTGCACGACACGGTGGTCCGGGACGCGGAGCGGTACGGCGAACTGGTCGAGGAGTGCGAGCAGTTGGTGTTCCTCCTGAACGGCCTGACCGCCGACCCCCTGTGGGCGGGCGTCGAGTCGTGCCTGCTCACCGGTCCCGGCAGCGCGGCGGTCGTCGCCGCCCTGGACGACGCCGGCCGCCGGCCCCGGCTGCGGCTCGCGGAGGACGAGGTCCCGGCGGCGGTCCTGCGCTCCCACGTCCCGGCGCCGGAGCGGATCGACTGGACCGCGGGACCCGCCGACGTCGCCGTGGCCGCGAAGGCCCTCGCCCACCGGACCGACGAGGAGGCCGCGGCCCTGCTCACCCGGCTCGCCGCCTGGGCCCCGACGGCCGTCCTCGTGGAGGCCTCCCGCCCGGACGGCCTGAGCCCGCACGCGGCCGAAGCGGCACTGCACGCCTACGCCGCGACCGGCAGCCCGCTGCGGGACGCCACCGCGATCACGGCCCTCGCCGAGCAGACCGGCTGGCAGGTCACCCGAGTCGTCCCCCTCGGCTGGGGCACGGAGGCCACGGTCCTGCACCGCACCTGACGCCCGGCGCAGGCGTCCCAGCTGCGAGCAGCCACCATCCCGCCCCAACTGCGGCCAGTCGTGCCTCCCCCAAAGGGGGTGCCCCCATGGCAGCACGGCAGGGCGCAACGGCACCCGGCCGGCACCGGCCCACGTCACCCTCGCCGTACCCACACCCGGGCGTCCCGCTCATCCCCAACTGCGGGCAGTCGTGCCTCCCCCAGAGGGGGCCCCATGGCGGCACGGGTGGGCGCAGCGACACCCGGCCAGCACCGACCCGCGCCACCCCCCGCCGTCCCCACACCCGGGGTCCTTCGCCCCCCTCCGGCCGGGGCACGCAGGCCACAGTCCCGCACCGCACCCGACGCCCGCACGCAGGCGTCTGCGGGCAATCATGCCTCCCCCAGAGGAGGTGCCCCCACGGCAGCACGGCAGGGCGCAACGGCACCCGGCCGGCGCCGGCCGGCCCGCGCCACCCCCGCCGCGCCCGCACCCAGGGTCCTTCGCCCCCTCAAGCCGGGGCACGCAAGCCACAGTCCCGCACCGCACCCGACGCCCGCACGCAGGCGTCTGCGGGCAATCGTGCCTCCCCCAGAGGGGGTAACCCCCATAGCGGCACGGGTGGGCGCGAGAGGTACCCCTCTACTACGGGTACGCGGCCCGTGGACCGACCCACCCGCGCCGTACCCCTCCCCTACGACGACCGGCGCTCCACCAGCTCCGTCGCCAGCACCACCTGGTGCCGCTCCAGCCCCCGCGAAGCGGCCGGCCTGCGGTCGGCGATCTCGGCCAGCAGCAGGTCGATCATCGCGCGGCCCATCTCCTCGATGGGCTGGCGCACGCTGGTCAGCGGCGGCTCCATGTGCCGGGCGATCGCCGAGTCGTCGTAGCCGACCAGCGCCACGTCGCCCGGGATGCTCCGGCCCGCCTCGCGCAGGACCTGGCCCGCACCCGCAGCGGTGACGTCCGAGGCAGCGAAGACCGCGTCGATGTCGGGGTGGCGGCGCAGCAGCTCCGTCATCGCGCGGCGACCGCCCTCCTCGGTGAAGTCCCCCGCCTCGATCAGCCCCTCGTCCACCTCGTGGCCCGCCTCGCGCAGGGCGTCGCGGTAGCCGTCGACGCGTCGCTGGGCACCGTAGACGGCGAGGTGGCCGGTGATGTGGGCGATCCGGCCGCGCCCCCGGGACAGCAGGTGCTCGACGGCCGAGCGGGCGCCGCCGTAGTTGTCCGAGTCCACCGAGGCCAGCGGCTCGGCGGCGGAACGCGGGCCGCTGATCACCGCGGGGATCTCCAGCTGGGTCAGCAGGTCGGGCAGCGGGTCGTCGGCGTGCACCGAGACCAGCAGGACGCCGTCGACCCGGTGCGCCGCCAGGTACTGGGCGAGCCGCTCCCGCTCCCGGTCGCTGCCCGCGAATATCAGCAGGAGCTGCATCTCGGTGTCGGACAGCTCGGAGCCGACACCCTTGAGCATGTCCGAGAAGTACGGTTCCGCGAAGAACCGGGTCTCCGGCTCGGGCACCACCAGGGCGATCGCGTCCGTACGGTTGGCCGCCAGCGCACGCGCCGCCGTGTTCGGGACGTAGCCGAGTTCCTCGACCGCCGCCTCGACCGCCGCCCGGGTCGCGTCGCTCACCCGGGGGGAGCCGTTGATCACGCGGGAGACCGTGCCGCGGCCGACGCCCGCGCGTGCCGCCACCTCTTCGAGGGTGGGCCGGCCACCGCTCCGCCCACGCACTCCGTGGCCTGCCATCGGCTCCGCCTCCCGTCGTCACCCCCGCACTCTGCGGCTGGCCTGGAATTTAACAGGCCGGTCGGGTGTAATGACCGACTCCGGCCCCTCCCCGGCCGTACGGGAGTGTCTCCGTGTCGCTCGTGGCGTCCAGTTAACAGGCCGATAACTGAACGCAATTCGTCGCGTCCGTTCCCTTGACACCCCCGCCCGGACCGACGACTCTTCAACACATCACTTGTGGGAGCGCTCCCACACTACCTGGCACATACACATCCCGCACGTTCCCCGCCCGAGCCGCAGCGACGAACGAAACACATGAAGCAGCGGGTCCAACCATGCAGTTGGCCGGGGGGTCGGCACGTCAGGGCAACAGGAGGACGCAAATGCGAGCAGCACGCAGAGGATCGGCCCGCAAGGTGGTGGTCATGGCGGCCATCGCGTCGCTGGGCGCCGGGCTGCTGGCCGGCTGTGCCGACGACGGGAACGACGAGGACAACTCGTCGTCGGGCGACAGCAGCGGCAAGACCACGATCACCCTCGGTCTGTTCGGGACGATGGGCTTCAAGGAGGCCGGTCTCTACGAGGAGTACGAGAAGCTCAACCCGGACATCAACATCGAGGAGAACGTCACCGAGCGGAACGAGAACTACTACCCCGCCCTGGTGAACCACCTCACCACCAACAGCGGCCTCCAGGACGTGCAGGCGGTCGAAGTCGGCAACATCGCCGAGGTCGTCGCCACCCAGGCGGACAAGTTCGAGGACATGTCCAAGGCCGAGGGCGTGCAGAAGGGCAACTGGCTCGACTGGAAGTGGCAGCAGGCCACCACCAAGGACGGCGCCACGATCGGCCTCGGCACCGACATCGGCCCCATGGCCATCTGCTACCGCAAGGACCTCTTCGAGAAGGCCGGTCTGCCGACCGACCGCGAGGAGGTCTCCAAGCTGTGGGCCGGCGACTGGAAGAAGTTCATCGAGGCCGGAGAGCAGTACAAGAAGGGTGCCGGCAAGGACACCTACTTCATGGACTCCCCCGGCGGTCTGATCAACGCCATCGTCAGCAGTGAGGACGAGAAGTTCTACGACTCCTCCGGCAAGGTCATCTACAAGACCAACCCGGCGATCAAGGAAGCCTTCGACCTGACCGCCGAGGCGGCCGAGAAGGGGCTGGTTCAGTCGCAGACCCAGTTCCAGCCGGCCTGGGACCAGACCATCTCCAACAGCCTGTTCGCCACCGTCGCCTGTCCGCCGTGGATGCTCGGCACCATCAAGGCCAAGTCCCAGCCGGACTCCACCGGCAAGTGGGACGTGGCCCAGGCCCCGAAGTCCGGCAACTGGGGCGGCACCTTCCTGGGCGTGCCCAAGAGCGGCAAGCACGTGAAGGAGGCCCAGAAGCTGGTCACCTGGCTGACCGCGCCCGAGCAGCAGGCCAAGCTGTTCTCCAAGATGGGCAGCTTCCCGAGCGCTCCCGCCGCCTACAAGCTTCCGCAGGTGACCGGCGGCAAGAACGACATGACCGGTGACGCGCCCATCGGCGAGCTGTTCGCCAAGGCCGCCGAGCAGATCCCGACCCAGGTGATCGGCCCGAAGGACCAGATCATCCAGCAGGGTCTGACCGACAACGGCGTCATCCTCGTCACCCAGGGCAAGTCGGCGAAGGACGCGTGGAACAACGCCGTGAAGACCATCGACAACAACCTGGAGAAGTGACCGGAATGACCACCCGGCACGACACCGCCGCGTCCCCCGTCGAGGGGGGCGCGGCCCCGGGCCGCCCGCCCGGCGACAGGGCGTCCGCGGAGGCGGACAGCAAGAGGCGGGCCAAGCTGTCCCGCCGCTGGCAGCGGGACATGCGCTGGAGCCCGTACGCGTTCGTCTCGCCGTTCTTCCTGCTCTTCCTCGCCTTCGGCCTGTTCCCGCTGATCTACACCGGCTGGGCCTCGCTGCACACGGTGGAGCTGACCGCGCCCACCGACATGTCGTGGACGGGACTGGACAACTACACCCGGATCTTCGACGACGAGTTCTTCTGGAACGCCGCGAGGAACACGCTGTGGATCGGCGTCATCTCGACGGTGCCGCAGCTGCTGATGGCGATGGGCCTCGCGCACATCCTCAACTACAAGCTGCGTGCCTCGACCTTCTACCGGGTCGTGATGCTGGCGCCGTACGCGACGTCGATCGCGGCGGCCTCGCTGGTCTTCGTCCTGCTCTTCGGCCGTGACTACGGCATGATCAACTGGTTCCTCGACCTGGTGGGCCTGGACAAGATCGACTGGCAGAACGGTTCGTGGGCGTCGAAGTTCGCGGTGTCCTCGATCGTCATCTGGCGCTGGACCGGCTACAACGCGCTGATCTACCTGGCCGCGATGCAGGCGATCCCGCAGGACCTGTACGAGTCGGCGGCGCTGGACGGCGCCAGCCGCTGGCGGCAGTTCATCCACGTCACGCTGCCCTCGCTGCGTCCGACGATCCTGTTCACGGTCGTCGTGTCGACCATCGGCGCCTCGCAGGTCTTCGGCGAGCCGCTGCTCTTCGACGCCAACAAGGGTGCCTCGGGCGGCTCCCAGCACCAGTTCCAGACGCTCGGCCTGTACCTGTACGAGCAGGGCTGGGTCAACCAGCACCTGGGCCGCGCCTCCGCGATCGCCTGGGCGATGTTCCTGATCCTCATCGTGATCGGGATCATCAACGCCGTCATCTCGCGCCGGCTGCGCGCCAGTAGTTAAGGAGAACCGGCCGTGACGACGACCATGACGAAACCCCCGGCCGACGCGGCACCCGAGCCGCCCCGGCGGGGCCGACGACGTTCCAGGGCGGCGCGGGCGGGCGGCACGCTGCACGCCGGGCCGATCGCCTACATCATCCTCGCTCTGTTCACCATCGGCTCGCTGTTCCCGCTGGTGTGGACGGCGATCGCCGCCTCGCGCGACAACCAGCGGCTCGCCCAGACGCCGCCGCCCTTCTGGTTCGGCGCCAACCTGTTCGACAAGCTGGAGGTCGCCTGGACCGACGCCAACCTCGGCGAGGCCTTCCTCAACACCACCATCGTGGCCGGCATCTCGGCGTTCACCATCGTCTTCCTGTCGACGATCGCCGGGTTCGCCTTCGCCAAGCTGCGCTTCCGCGGGCGCAACGCGCTGATGCTGATCGTCATCGGCACGATGATGGTGCCGCCGCAGCTCAGCATCATCCCGCTGTACATGCTGGTCGCGAAGCTGGACTGGTCCGACCAGCTGCAGGCGGTGATCCTGCCGTCCCTGGTGAACGCGTTCGGGGTGTTCTTCATGCGGCAGTACCTGCTCCAGGCGTTGCCGGACGAGATCATCGAGGCCGCGCGCGTGGACGGCGCCAGCAGTTGGCGGGTCATCTGGCACGTGGTGTTCCCGGCCGCGCGGCCCGCGATGGCCGTGCTCGGCATGCTGATGTTCGTGCAGTCCTGGAACGACTTCCTGTGGCCGTTCCTGGTGCTGACGCAGAACGGCAGTCCGACCGTGCAGGTGGCCCTCGCCGGGCTGGGCCGCGGCTACACCCCGGACCAGTCCCTGATCATGGCCGGTGCGCTGCTGGGCACGCTGCCGCTGCTCCTGGTGTTCGCGATCTTCGGCAAGCAGATCGTGGGCGGCATCATGCAGGGCGCCGTCAAGGGCTGACGCCTCACCGGCATCTCGCCCCCGTGGGCCGGGTCACCGCCGCCCCGGCCCCGGTTCGGGTGACCGCCGCCCGGCCCGGCTTCCCCCCTCGTCCTTCTACCCGTCGGTCTCACCGGCCGGACTTCGCGCCGGCCGGGACGACCCGCCACGAACCCTCTATGGGAGCGCTTCCATGCTTGAGTCCGCAACGCCGGTGACCCCGGTGACCTTCCCCCCTGCCTTCCTGTGGGGCGCCGCCACCTCGGCGTACCAGATCGAGGGCGCGGTGCGGGAGGACGGCCGTACCCCCTCCATCTGGGACACCTTCAGCCACACCCCCGGGAAGACGGCCGGCGGGGAGACCGGTGACATCGCTGTCGACCACTACCACCGCTACCGCGACGACGTGGCTCTGATGAAGGACCTGGGCCTCGGCGCCTACCGCTTCTCGGTCTCCTGGACCCGGGTGCAGCCGACCGGCCGCGGCCCCGCCGTCCAGCGCGGCCTGGACTTCTACCGCCGCCTGGTGGACGAGCTGCTCGCCGCCGGGATCAAGCCGGCCGTCACCCTCTACCACTGGGACCTGCCGCAGGAGCTGGAGGACGCGGGCGGCTGGCCCGAGCGGGACACGGCATACCGCTTCGCCGAGTACGCGCAGATCGTCGGCGAGGCGCTCGGCGACCGGGTGGAGCAGTGGATCACCCTGAACGAGCCGTGGTGCGCCGCCTTCCTGGGCTACGCCTCCGGTGTGCACGCCCCCGGCCGCACCGACCCGGTGGCCGCGCTGCGCGCCGCGCACCACCTGAACCTGGCGCACGGCCTGGGCACGGTGGCGCTGCGTTCGGTGATGCCGGCCCGCAACTCGGTGGCGATCAGTCTCAACACGTCCGTCGTACGGCCGCTGTCGCAGAGCGCGGCGGACCTGGCGGCGGCCCGCAAGATCGACGACCTGTCCGGCGGCGTCTTCCACGGCCCGATCCTGCACGGCGCCTACCCGCAGTCCCTGCTGGAGGCGACCGCCCCGGTGACGGACTGGTCGTACGTCCAGGACGGCGACCTGGGCCGGATCCGCCAGCCGATCGACGCGATCTGCCTCAACTACTACACGCCCACCGTGGTGTCGGCGGCCGCCGCCGACTCGCGCGCCCCGCGCGCCGACGGCCACGGCGCCAGCGACCACTCGCCGTGGCCCGCCGCGGACGACGTGGCCTTCCACCAGCCGCCGGGCGAGCGCACGGAGATGGGCTGGAGCGTCGACCCGTCCGGCCTGCACGAGCTGATCATGCGCTACAACCGCGAGGCTCCCGGCATGCCGCTGTACATCAGCGAGAACGGCGCCGCCTACGACGACAAGCCCGGCGCGGACGGTTCGGTGCACGACCCCGAGCGGGTCGCCTACCTGAACGGCCACCTCGCGGCGGTCCGGCAGGCCATCGCCGACGGCGCCGACGTCCGCGGCTACTACCTGTGGTCCCTGCTGGACAACTTCGAGTGGGCGTACGGCTACGAGAAGCGCTTCGGCGCGGTGTACGTCGACTACGCCTCCCAGCAGCGCACCCCGAAGTCGAGCGCCCTGTGGTACGGCCGGGCCGCCCGCACGGGGACGCTGCCGCCGGTGGACGCGGCCGAGTAGGCCCCGCGGCGGGCAGCGGTACGACGGAAGCGGGGCGCGGCACCTGGGGGGTGCCGCGCCCCGCTCGCGGGGCCGGTGTGGGGCCCGGCCCCGCTCGGGGGAGGCCGGGCCCGCTCGGGGCCCGGCTGCCCGGGGCTCTACTTGTAGGCGGCGAGCGCCTTGGAGAACGCGTTCGGCTCCTGGTCGACGGAGCTGCACGTGGCGTCGGCCGAGGGCTTCGGGCCGCCGGGGCAGGCCTTGTCGCGGGTGGCGGACCACATGGACAGCGCGCCCAGGCCCTTGGACTTCGCGAACTCGACGAGCTGGGTGGCGTCCTCCACCTCGAACACCTCGGAGGCGACGTCGTTGACGCCGATCATCGGGGTGACGGCGACCGTCTTCCAGGCGTCCGCGTCGGACAGGCCGAGGACGCCCTTGATCTGGGCCTGGGTGGCGGTGGCGGCCTGGGTGGCGTAGGTGCCCATGTCGTCGCTGTACGCGGGGCCGTAGTCCATCGCCATGATGTTGACGGCGGCGATGTCCACGCCGTTCTTCTTCGCGTCGGCGAGGAGGTCGACGCCCGCCTGGGTCAGGCCCTCGGGCATCACCGGGAGGGTGAAGGAGACGTCCAGGCCGGGGTGCTGCTTCTGCAGCGCGGCGATCGCCTGGGCGCGGCGGGTGTTGGCGGCGGTGTCGGGCAGCGCGCCGCCCTCGACGTCGAAGTCGACCTTGGTGAGCTTGTAGGCGTCGACGACCTTGCCGTACGCCGCCGCCAGCGCGTCGGCCGACGTGCAGGTCGTGCCCAGTTCGGAGCCGGAGGCGCCGCCGAAGGAGACGCGGACGTCGCCGCCCTCGGCACGCAGGTCGCCTATCTGGTTCGCGACCGCGTCGCCGCCGAGGTCGGTGACGCCGCCCCACTTGGGGGTGCAGCCGCCGCCGTCGGTGACGAAGGCGAGGTTGTACTCCTTCACACCGGTCGCCGCGGAGTGCGCGAGCAGGTCGAAGGCCGGGTAGAGGGAGGTGTCGACGTACGGCGCGAAGCCGGCGCCCGCGTCGGTGCCGTTGCCGGGGGTGCCGGTCGGCGCCGGGGTAGTGGGGGTGCCGGTCGGCGTCGGCTCGGCGGTGTCGGTGGCCGTGGGGGTCGGCGTGGGCGTCGCGGCCGGGGGCTCGGTGGGGCGGCCGCTGGGCTCGGGGGTGGCGCCGTCGTCCGCCGAGCACGTGGCGTCGTCGACGAGGCAGCCGGTGGGGTCGGCGGTGCCGTCGACGACGAAGCCGACCGTGACGGACTCTCCGGCCTTCAGCCCGTCCGTGTCCCACTTGGGCGGGGTCACGGTGACGTGCTGCCCGTCGACCTTCGACTCGGCGTTCCACAGCGAGCCGAGCTTCGCGCCCGAGGGCAGGTCGAACTCCAGCGTCCAGTCCGCCTTCGCCTGTCCGCTGGTGTTGGTGACGACGTACTGGGCGGTGTAGCCCGTCGACCACTCGCTGGTCTTCGTGTACGCGGCGCCGACCGCGGCCGCCTGGGCGGTGCTGGTGAACAGCAGTGCCCCGCCGCCGGCCACGGCCGCCGCGACGACGGCGCCGATCGCCTTGTTCCTGCCACTGACCTTGCGTCGGTGCGTACGCATCACGTGCCTGCCTTCGCTGTTCACGGTGCCCCCGCGGGAGACCGGCGGGGGCGGGGTGGGGGTGAGGCAGCACGCTAGCGACCCAGAAACGGGCAAAGAGCCTGATCCGGACGGGGGTTGGCGATCTTAGGGTGGGCTTAAGGAAGAGATCGGGACCGATTAATGGTCGCGGCCGGTCGGGACCGCCGGTGTGGGCGCCGACGCCGGAGTGCGGCCCTGCCTGCGCCGTCGCACCGCTCCCCGGTGTCCGCGCCGCACCGGCGCCGTCCGCCCGTCCAGCTGGATCCAGATGCGCACCTCGGTGCCGCCCAGCACGGAGGACCCGATGCGTACGTCACCGCCGGTGGACTCCGCCATCCGGCGCACGATGTCCAGGCCGAGCCCGGTCGACCCGTCGGTGCCCGACCCCCGCCCGCGGGCCATCGCCGCCTCGGGGTCGGGTATGCCGGTGCCCGCGTCGGAGACGAGCACGATCACCGCGTCCTCGCCGTTGTGCAGGTCGACGGCGAATGCGGTGCCCTCGGCGGTGTGCCGGAAGACGTTGCCGAGCAGCGCGTCGAGGGAGGCGGCCAGGTCGGCGCGGGCCACGGGTATGCGCACCGGCCGGTCGGCGCCGGCCACCCGCCACTTGCGGCCCTCGTCCTCGGCGAGCGCCGACCAGAACCCCATCCGCTCCCGGACCACCTCGGCCGCGTCGCACCCGGCGCCGGGTCCGGCGGCGGCCGTCTGCGGCTTGGCGTCCCGCGCGGTGCGGATGATCGTGTCGACCTCGCGCTCCAGCTGCTCGACGGCTGCCCGGGTCTGCTCGGCGGCCGGGCCGTCGCCGAGCGAGGCCGCGTTGAGGCGCAGCACGGTCAGCGGGGTGCGCAGGCGGTGGGACAGGTCGGCGGCCAGCTCCCGTTCGTTGGCGAGGAGCTGGACGACCTGGTCGGCCATGGAGTTGAACGCGACGGCGGCGCGCCGCAGTTCGTCCGGCCCCTCCTCGGGAACCCGCGCGCCCAGCCTGCCCTCGCCCAGCTCGTGCGCCCCGTCGACCAGGCGCCGCGCGGGCTGCACCATCCGGACGCCCAGCCGGTCGGCGACGGCGACCGACCCGACGATCAGGGCGGCGCCGACCGCCGCGAGCACCGCCCAGGCCGTGCCGACGCCGTTGGTCACCGCGGACTCGGGGACGAACACCTCGACGACGGCGATCTCGCCGGAGCTGAGCGCGACCGGCTGGAGCAGGGTGGAGCCGCCGCCCACCTCGGTGGTGGAGGCCCGCCCCATCTCCCGTACGGCGGCGATGTCCTCGTCGGTGGCGCGCTGCCGTCCGATGTCGGTGGGGTCGCCTTCGCCGTCGGCGGGCGCCGGTATGTGCACGGCCATCCCGGTGTCCGAACCGGCGGAGGCCACGACGCGTTCCAGTTGTTCGCGGTCGGTGGTGATGGACAGGGCGGGGGCGACGGCGGCGGCCTCCCGTTCGGCGTTGGAGAAGGCGCGGTCCCGGGCCATCTCGCGGATGACGAGTCCGAGGGGCACGGCGAAGGCGACCACGACCATCGCGGTGACCGCCAGCGAGACCTTGACCAGGGCCCATCTCATCGCGGTGGCTCCAGCTTCACGCCGACACCGCGCAGGGTGTGCAGGTAGCGCGGCCGGGCCGCGGTCTCGCCCAGCTTGCGCCGCAGCCAGGACAGGTGGACGTCGATGGTCTGGTCGTCGCCGTAGGACTGCTGCCAGACCTCGGCGAGCAGCTCCTTGCGGGGTACGACGACCCCGGGCCGGCCGGCCAGGAAGGCGAGCAGGTCGAACTCGCGGCGGGTCAGGTCGAGGGCCGTGCCGTCCAGTTCGGCCTGGCGGCGCAGCGGGTCGACGGTGAGGCCGCCGACGCGCAGGACGGTCGGCGGCGCCGCCTCCGCGGGGCCGCCGCGGGCCCGGCGCAGTACGGCCGCCATCCGGGCCGACAGGTGCTCGACGGAGAACGGCTTGGTGAGGTAGTCGTCCGCGCCCGCGTTCAACAGCCGTACGACCTCCGCCTCGTCGTCCCGGGCGGTGGCGACGATCACCGGTACGTCGGTGATGCCGCGCAGCATCTTCAGCGCCTCGGAGCCGTCCAGGTCGGGCAACCCAAGGTCCAGGATCACCACGTCGAACCGGAAATGGGCGACCTCGCGCAGCGCCTCCAGTGCCGTACCGACGCTGCGCACGGTGTGCGAGGCGTCGGTGAGCTGCCGGATGAGCGCCGAGCGTACGAACTGGTCGTCCTCGACCACGAGCACACTTGCCATGGGCGGCACCGTACGCCATGCGGACCAACCCGGTCCGGGCCTGTGGACAACTCCTGTCGGGCCCGCGTCACACCCCGTTCGGGCGACACGGGTGGGGCGGGTGGGGCAGTATGGCCGCGATGCGCAGAGGACTCGTCCACGTGATCGCCTGGCTGCTCGCCACCGGCGCCGCGGTCACCCTGTCGTGGTGGGGCGTCCACACCGTGATGGCGGGCACGGCCTACGACGCCCCCCGCGCGCTGCCCATCACGGCCGCCGACGCGAGCGTGCGTGACGGGTCGGGCAGCGACGACGACGGCGAGTCCCTGGCCTCGTCCACCAGCCGCCCGTCGCCCTCGCACAGCGCGTCGCCGACGCCGAGCGGGACACCCCGCGAACCAGCCCCCGAACCGTCGCGCACCGCACCGTCCACGACGCCGCCCGCGGACCCGGCGAGCCCCGCGCCCGACACGTCCGGGGAAGTCCGGAGTTACGACACCGACGGCGGCCGCGCGGTCTTCGACCTCGGTACGTCGTCCGCGTCCCTGGTGTCGGCGACGCCGGGTGCGGGCTGGTCGATGCAGGTGTGGAAGACGGAGTCGTGGATCCGGGTGGAGTTCACCTCGGGCGCCGACCGGGTCTCGGTGTTCTGCACCTGGCACGACGGTCCGCCGCGGGTGGAGATCGGCAGCTACTGAACCGACGCGGCCGGCCGAAGGCCCGCTTGGGGCCGCGTGCCCGGTTGACGGCGTGGGCTCACTCGAAGACGGACTCCGGCGGCGCGGGCGAGTCCACCGCCGCCGCGTCCGTCACGGGCTGGGCGCCGCCCGTGAAGTCGCCGAGCGCGCGCCCGTGTTCCACGCGCGCGGTGTGCGGGTCGGAGGCGGCGCGGCGGGTGAGTTCGGCGACGGGCAGCGGACGGTCGGAGGCGACCAGGACCGCGTTGCCGAAGCGTTTGCCGCGCAGGACGGCCGGGTCGGCGACGAGGGCGAGTTCGGCGAACCGGGCGGCGGCGGTGGCGATCTGGCCGCGCAGGTGGGCCAGCGGCGGGCCGTCGGCGAGATTGGCGGCGTAGACCCCGCCGGGCGCGAGCGCGCGCCGCACCTCGTCGAGGAACTCGGTGGAGGTCAGGTGGGCCGGTGTGCGGGCCCCGCCGAAGACGTCCGCGACGACGAGGTCGGCCCAGCCGTCGGGCACCTTGGCCAGCCCGGCTCGGGCGTCGGCGGAACGCACCCGGATCCGCGCACCGGGGTCCAGGGGAAGCTCCCGGCGGACCAGTTGGACGAGGGCGGCGTCCCGCTCGACGACCTGCTGGGTGGAGCGGGGTCGGGTCGCGGCGACGTAGCGGGCGAGGGTGAGGGCACCGCCGCCGAGGTGCACGGCCCGGACCGGCTTGCCCTGCGGGGCGGCCAGGTCGATGACGTGACCGATACGGCGCTGGTACTCGAAGGACAGGTACGCCGGGTCGTCGAGGTCGACGTGCGACTGCGGGGCGCCGTCGATCAGCAGCGTCCAGGCCCGGGGCCGGTCCCGGTCGGGCACCAGCTCGGCGCGCCCTCCGTCGACGTCCTCGACGACGGATTCGGCGGCGGCACGCCCACGGCGGCTGTTCCTGGTCTTTCCCATCGGCCCATTATCGGACCGGGCGGGCGGGCCTTCCTCAGCGGCAGCTGTCCGCGGCCCTGATCAGCCGGGCCGCCTCGCCCAGCGCGGCCCGCAGGACGACGGGGTCGGTCGCCAGGTCCGCCTCGCCGGGCGGCAGCAGCCAGTCGGATCCCTCCACGGGCGGCTCGGGCTCCGGGACGATGCTCAGTCCCCGGCCGTCCGTCTCCGTACAGGTGCTGCCCGGCACGTCCCAGGCGGCGGCGGTGCCCGGCGGCACCAGGAAGCCCAGGGTGTCGCCGCCGTCGTCGTGGAGCACCGGGCCCACCTCCTCACCGGCTCCCCGCCTGATGATGTCGACCGCTTCCAGACCCTGTCGGGTCGGCACGGTGACGACGTCACAGGCGTCGCAGGGGGGAACGCTGATGCTGGTGTCCATCCCGGCCTCCACCACGGAACTCCTCCTCGGACGAGCGGATCGGGAGTCGGGGGCCTCCCGGTCCACCCGGTTCAACGCGGCGGACCGTCAACGGCTACGGCACGGGGCCGCCGCAAAGGATGGCACTTCATGGCAGATCGTGGATGAGATATCCGGTTTGTAGCCAAACAGCGCGTGGCGGCTCCGTCACAGCCGGTACGTTCTTGCTCGCCGGAAACAGGGACGCGCAGGGTCGCGTTCCGACCCGGCATGGTTCGACGGTTCGCACGAGAGGACCCGGCCATGGCGTCGTCAACGGTGACCTCCGCCCAGCCAGAACGGCCCCCGCGGCCGAACCTCGCCTTCAGGCGGTTGCGCGGCAAGCGCTCCCCGGCGGAGTTCGCGGCGGCGGTCCGCCGGGCCGCGCGCGAGATCGGCGAACGGGTCAGCTGCGACGCGCGCTACGTCGGCCGGGTCGAGGCGGGCGAGATCCGCTGCCCCAACTACGCCTACGAGCGGGTGTTCCTGCACATGTTCCCCGGCCGCACGCTCACCGACCTGGGGTTCGCGCCCCGCTCGTCGGTACGGGGACGCCAGGCGCGCGCCACAAGTGAGTCGCGGGGGGCGGGTGAGCCGTACGAGACGTATGACTCGCGAGACGTCCGGGACACGCAAGAACCGCAAGACCTGTACGAAAAGCACGACAACAACGAGGAGAGCGACGTGCTGCGTCGCGCATTCATGACGAGCGGTGCCACCGTGGCCGCCGCCTCGCTGACCCCCCTGGGACTCGCCCTGGACGCCGCGGCGGCCGGGCGCCCCACGCGCCGGGCCGGGACGGGCGAGGCCGGCGCCCTCGAAGAGGCAGTCCGCCGGATCCGGCTGCTGGACGACCGGCACGGCGCGGACGGTCTCTACCGGCGCGCGGCGGCCCCGCTGCGCACCGCGTACGCGCTCCTGGACGCCGGGGCGTCGCGGCAGGCGACCGCGGACCGGCTCTACACCGGCGCCGGCGAACTGGCGATCTCCGTGGGCTGGCTGGCGCACGACTCGGGGCGCTTCGACGACGCGCGCTCCCACTACGCCGAGGCGCTCGCCACCTCGCGGATGAACGGCGACGCGGGTCTGGAGGCGCACGCCTTCTGCAACATGGCGTTCCTGGCCCGTGACGCGGGCCGCCCGCGCGAGGCCGTGCGGGCCGCCCAGGCCGCGCAGCGCGCCGCCCGCCCGCTGGGCTCGGACCGGCTGATGTCCCTGCTCGCGCTGCGCGAGGCGGGCGGCTGGGCGGGGCTCGCCGACCGGGTCGGCTGCGAACAGGCGCTGGTCCGCGCGCAGACCTTCTTCGCGCGGGGCTCCTCGGACACCGACCCCGAGTGGATGAGCTTCTACGGCGAGGCCGAGCTGGAGGGGCTGGAGGCCCAGTGCTGGTCCACCCTGGGCGACTGGCCGCGGGCCGCCCGGCACGCGCGGCGGGCGGCGGACCTCCAGGACCCGCACTTCACCCGGAACCTCGCGCTGTACTCGGCGGAACTGGCGGACGACCTGGCCCGCGGCGGCCGCCCCGACGAGGCCGCCGGCGCGGGCATGCGCGTCCTGGACCTCCTGAACGAGGTCCAGTCCTCCCGCATCCACACCATGCTCGCGAGCACCGCCCGAGTCCTCCTCCCCCACCACAGATCGCCGGACGTCGCAGCCTTCCTCGACCGCCACGGCGCGCTGCCCCGCCCGGCGTAACCGCAGCCCCGGCCGCCCCAACTACGGGCAGTCGTGCCCCCACGGCGGCACGGGTGGACACACCGGCACCCCCGCAACGCCGGACCACGCACCCCCGCCCAGCCGCCCCCACTGCGGGCAGTCGTGCCGCCAGGGCGGCACGGGTGGGCGCAGCGGCACCCCGCAACGCCGGGCCACGCACCCCACCCCCGCCCAGCCCCAACGCCGGGCACCGCAACCAGCGCCGCCACAGACATGCACCGCACCGGCACGGACCTCGCACCCGCACCAACCGTCACCCGACCAGATGCCCCAAGTCGTTCCAGCTCTCCACCGCCGGCTCCCCGTACGCCCACCCCAGCACCGACAGCGACGTCGGATTCAGCCGTATCCGCGCCCCGAACGACACCGGCAACCCCAGCCACCGCGCCCCGATCGCCCGCAGAACGTGCCCGTGGGCGAAGACGAGCACGTCCCGCTCCGCCCCCCGCGCCCACGCCACCACCTCGTCCGCGCGCGCGGTGACATCCGCCACGCTCTCCCCCTCGGGCACCCCGTCCCGCCAGATCAGCCACCCGGGCCGCACGGCCTGGATCTCTTCCGGGGTCATGCCCTCGTACGCCCCGTAGTCCCACTCCATCAACGTGTCCCACGCGCGTGCGCGCTCGCCGAAGCCCGCCAGCTCGCAGGTCTCGCTCGCCCGCACCAGCGGACTGGTCCGCACCTCCACCCCGTCCAGTCCGTCCAGCGGCGCCCGGTGCAGCCGCTCGCCGAGCAGCTTCGCGCCGCGCCGGCCCTCCTCCAGCAGCGGCACGTCGGTCCTGCCGGTGTGTCTGCCGGACAGCGACCACTCCGTCTGTCCGTGCCGGGCCAGCAGAATGCGCGGTGCCATGAAGAGGCCTTTCCGGGAGAAATGTCTGGGGGGACCCCTCCATCATCCCGTACTGTCCGTCCGGGCAACCCGAGGGGCGGCGCCCGCGTCTATCCGGTCCGAGGGCGCTTCGCGGAGCGGGCCCGGCGAGGCCGTAGAGTGACTCGCCCGTGTCCGTCCGGGCGCACGAGTGAACGAGAAGTGAGAAGGGGGAGGGCGATCGGATTGCCGCACTCCGAGACACCGGGCACCGAGGCGGCCCCGCAAACTCGGCTGCGCTGGTGGACCGAGCTGCCGCTCATCGTCCTCGTGTACGCCTGCTACAGCGCCGGACGCCTGCTCGTGCGGGGCGACGTCTCCGACGCAGTCGACCACGGCCTGGCCCTCCTGGACATCGAGAAGGCGCTCTTCCTCAACGCGGAGCACCCCCTCAACCGCCTGTTCACCAGTGAGCCCTGGATCGGCGTCCCGGCGGACTTCTGGTACGCCTCGCTGCACTACCTGGTCACCCCGGCGGTCCTGGTGTGGCTCTTCCGCTCCCGCGCGGTGCGCTACCGGGCCGCCCGCACCTGGCTGATGACGTCCACGTTCATCGGCCTGATCGGCTTCACCCTCCTGCCCACCTGCCCGCCCCGGCTGCTGGACGCCGGTCACGGGTTCGTCGACACGATGGCCCAGTACAGCTCGTACGGCTGGTGGGGCGGCGCGGCGAGCGCGCCGCGCGGCATGGGCGGCATGACCAACCAGTACGCGGCGATGCCGAGCCTGCACGTGGGCTGGGCGCTGTGGTGCGGGGTGATGCTGTGGCGCCACGGCGGCACCCGCGTCACGAAGGTGGCCGCCGTCGTCTACCCCCTGGGCACCACGATCGTGGTGATGGGCACCGCCAACCACTACTTCCTCGACGCGGTCGCCGGCGCGGCCGTGATGGGCGCGGGGCTGTTGCTGACGCCGTTCGTGCTGCGGACCGCCGAGCGGGTGCGGACCCGGCTCCCGGACCGTTTCGCGCCGGCATCGACCGGCTCCGCCACCGCCGCCGCGACCACCCCCGCGGCCGTCGCCGCCCCTGCCGCGGACGGCGCGGGTTCCGCGAATGTCAGTGGTGGATGCCAGACTTCCGCGGGTGAGCGATTTCCACGGCAGCGCGAGCAGCGGTTCGGAGCGGGAGCCGAGCCGGACCCCGCCCCCTCGGACGCGGGGGACGAGACTCCGGCACCGGCTCGCTGAGCTGCGCGGTCCCGACGTACCGGCCAAGGCCCTCGACGCGCGCGCCCTGGCCGCCCTGGCCGCCAACCCGGGGTGCCGCCGGCGGGCGATCCTCGACGGCGCCGGGGTGGACAAGGGCTCGCTGGCGAGCGCGCTGGGCTCGCCGTCGGCCTTCGGTCAGTCGCAGTTCGCCCTCACCCGGGGCAACGCCTTCGAGGCCAAGGTCAAGGCGGACGGCGGCGCCGAGCTGCTGCGGCTCGTGCACGAGCGGCTGGACCGGGGTGCCGAGCCGCCCGCCGAAGCCCCGGCGCACGTGCCCGACCTGTCCGCGACCGGCCCCGAGGGGCGTGCGGCGCGGACGTCGCTGGCGCTGCGCGAGGCCACCGGCACGGCCGGCGCGTGGACGCTGCTCGACCACCCGATGCTCGCCCTCGAGGTCGCCGGTTCGCCCGCCTTCCTGGAGCCGGACGCCGTGGTGGTGCATCCGGACGGCAGCTGGACGGTCGTCGAGATCAAGTCCTTCCCCATGCTGGACGGCTCCGCCGACCCCGCGAAGGTCGGCGCCGCCGCGCGGCAGGCCGCGGTGTACGTGCTGGCCCTGGAGCGGGTCGCCGCCCGGCTCGACCCGGCCCCGCGCGTGCGCCACCGCGTCCTGCTGGTCTGCCCCAAGGACTTCTCCAACCTGCCCACCGCGTCCGCCGTCGACGTGCGCAAGCAGCGCGCCGTCACCGACCGCCAGCTGGCCCGGCTGACCCGTATCGAGGAGATCGCCGACGCGCTCCCGGAGGGCGTCTGCTTCTCCCCCGAGCAGTCGGCCGAGGAGCTCGCGGCGGCGGTCGAGGCGGTTCCGGCGACGTACGCGCCCGAGTGCCTGTCCGCGTGCGAGCTGGCCTTCCACTGCCGCGCCCGGTCCCGCGAGGCCGGTGCGGTGACCTGCCTGGGCCGCCCGGTCCGGGCCGAGCTGGGCGGTCTGTCGACGGTCGAGGACGTACTGGCGGCGGCCCGCGGGGAGGCCGGCGACCCGGACGACCCGGCGGTGGCCGCACTGCGCAGGGCGGCCGAGCTGCGTTCGGAGGCACTCGCGACGGCCGGCGGGGTGACCGGGTGTCGCTGATCACCACGCTCGCCCGGCTGGAGGCCGTGCACACCGGCCGCGCCCAGCCCGCCGCCACCGTCCGGCACCGGCACCTGTCCGACCGTCCGCTGGTCTTCGTACCGCTGACCACCGCAGGTGAGGCCGGTGCCCCGCTCGGCGCGCTGGTCGGCACCGACCGGGACGCGCCGCACCTGCTGGTCGTGCCGCAGCCCCGCGACCGCGACCTGCGCTTCGCGTTCCTGGCCGAGCTGGCGGACATCGTGCTGCCGCACGTCGAGGCGTACGCGGAGAGCGTCGAGGCCGCCGAGCGCACCGAGACCGACCCGGAGACGGGCAAGCGGGTCAAGGTCGAGGTGGACCTGTGCGTGGACGCCGCGCAGCTGGTCGTGCCGAGCCGCGCGGGCGTCGACTTCGTACGGCTGCTGGGCCGGTCCATGCGCTTTCGGCGCACGGCGGAGCAGGACCCGGAGACCCCGCACCCGGCGCCGCCGCGGGTGCCGCTGCTCGGCCGGTGGCTGACCCACTACGGCGAGCGGGCCCGCGTTCCCGGCGCCTCCCTCCTGCTCGCCGTGACCGACCTGCTGGGCCGGCACTGGGCGACCGGGCAGTCCACGCTGGAGGACCAGCATCTGGGGGCCCTGCTCGCGTGGATCGCGCCGCAGGACCCGCGGGACACGGGCCCGACCGGCGCGGAGGCCGCCCGCCGCGCCGAGCTGGCCCGCGACGCCGACGGCCAGCTGCTGTGCCCGCCCGCGGGCCCGGCGACCGACCCGGCCTTCGACAACAAGCTGCTGGCCCCCGCCATCGAGCGCTACGACCGCGCCCGCACCGCGCTGGCCGCCGCCGAGGACGGCCTGGAGGCCGACGAGCGGCTCGGCGCGCTCACCGCCGCCGAGCGGGAGATCCGCGCCCTCGTCGAGACCCGCACCCGGCCCACCTGGGACGCGGTGTGGCGGGGCCTGGACCTGCTGCGGGAGCTGCCCGAGGGGGCGCACGCCGAGGAGCGCTGGACCCGCGACCGCTGGTCGTTCACCTCCCACCGCGACCGCATCCTGGCCGGCGAGCCCCCGCAGCCGCGTCGCGACGACGCCGTGACGGCGGCGAACAAGCTGGCCACCCGCGAGCGCGAGCAGGCCCGGCTGGAGGCCCAGGAGGCGCTGGACGATCCGCTGGTGATGGCGGGGCGGCGGCTGTCCGGGGAGGCGTTCGCGGGCGAGGTCGTCGACGTGGTGATGGCGTACAGCGAGAGCAAGCGGCCCAGTCCGCGCCCGCTGGTCACGGTCCGCACGGACGACCGCCCGCACCTGGGTGAGCGGACGAAGGTCTACCGCTCGCTGGGCGGCAAACCCCAGACGGCCGAGTACGTCGGCCCGGCGTTCCCCGACGACCGGACGGGGACGGACGACGCGACCGGGACCGGGACCGACGACGGGACGCTGGTCCTGCGGATCATGGACAAGATGGGCCGCGGCAAGGAGCCCGAGGCCGGGTCGGTGCCGGAGAAGGGCGACCTGGTCTGCTTCACGCTCTTCGAGCACGAGCAGCGGGGCGGCGCGAAGCTCCCCGACCCGGAGCAGACGCCGTGGACGCACGGCGGCCCGCCCGGTGAGGCGGCCGCGGTGCCGGAGGCCGCCGACGCCCAGACCGAGGAGGACCTGCTGTGACCGCCGAGGCCCCCGCCGAGCCCGCCGCCCCGCCCTTCGACCCGGGCGCGGAGGCGGCCCGCGCCACCGCGGCCATCCTCGACGACACCCTGCACGGCACGGAGCGCGGTGTCGTCGTCGACTCCCCGCCCGGCGCCGGGAAGTCCACGCTCGTGGTGCGGGCCGCACTGGAGCTGGCCGAGGCGGGCCGCCCGCTGATGGTGGTGGCGCAGACCAACGCCCAGGTGGACGACCTGGTGCTGCGCCTGGCCGAGAAGAACCCGGACCTCCCGGTGGGCCGCCTGCACAGCAGCGACGCCGACCCGTACGACAAGGCGCTCGACGCCCTCGGACACGTCCGCAAGTCGGCCAAGGCCGCCGACCTCGCCGACCGGGCCGTCGTGCTGTCGACGGCGGCGAAGTGGGCGCACGTCAAGGTGGACGAGCCGTGGCGGCACGCGATCGTCGACGAGGCGTACCAGATGCGCTCGGACTCCCTGCTCGCGGTCGCCGGGCTCTTCGAGCGGGCGCTGTTCGTGGGCGATCCGGGGCAGCTGGACCCGTTCGCGACAGTGGGCAGCGAGCAGTGGGCGGGCCTGGCCTACGACCCGTCGTCCTCCGCCGTGACGACGCTGCTCGCCCACAACCCGGGTCTGCCCCAGCACCGCCTCCCGGTCTCCTGGCGGCTCCCGGCGTCGGCGGCCCGTCTGGTCTCCGACGCCTTCTACCCGTACACGCCGTTCCGCAGCGGCACGGACCACGGCGACCGGAGTCTGGCCTTCACCGTGCCGTCGGACGGCTCGGGCCCCGACCGCGTGATCGACGAGGCCGCCGTCTCGGGCTGGGGCCTGCTGGAGCTTCCGGCCCGGCACACCCCGCGCACCGACCCGGAGGCGGTGCGGGCGGTGGCGGCGGTGGTCCGGCGCCTCCTGGACCGCGAGGGCCGCGCGACGTCCGAGCGCTCCCCCGACCCCGCCCCCCTCACCTCCGCCCGCATCGCCGTCGGCACCGCGCACCGCGACCAGGCGGCGGCGGTCCGCTCGGCGCTGGCCGACCTGGGCGTGACCGAGGTGACCGTCGACACGGCCAACCGCCTCCAGGGCCGCGAGTACGACGTCACGGTCGTCCTGCACCCGCTCTCCGGGCGCCCCGACGCCACCGCCTTCCACCTGGAGACCGGCCGCCTGTGCGTCCTCGCCTCCCGGCACCGGCACGCGTGCATCGTGGTCTGCCGCGAGGGAGTGGACGGCCTGCTCGACGACTACCCGTCCACGGAACCGGTCCAGCTGGGCACCCTGGTGAAGTTCCCGGACGGCTGGGAGGCGAACCACGCGGTGCTGGCGCATCTCGCGGAACACCGGGTGGCCTGGCGGCCCTGACGGAAGAGGTACCGGTGGACCGGCGAACGCCCAGCACGACGCCCTCGACCGCCGGACCTGGACCGGCACGCCGCCGAAGGCGCCCAAGCAACACAGCCCGGACGGCTGGGAGGCGAACCACGCGCTGCCGGCGCACCTCGCGGAACACCGGGTGGCCTGGCGGCCCTGACGGTTTCGGGCGGAGTGTTCAGGGGGCCGG
The DNA here is from genome assembly GCF_044754585.1 of Streptomyces sp. NPDC093065. Taxonomy (NCBI): domain Bacteria; kingdom Bacillati; phylum Actinomycetota; class Actinomycetes; order Kitasatosporales; family Streptomycetaceae; genus Streptomyces; species Streptomyces sp. NPDC093065. The sequence continues at coordinate 415,173 of NZ_JBIVPJ010000001.1, forward strand.
AGATACGTCACCGCGCGTGCCGTCGGGCCATTCCGGTCGCCAGCCGTTCCACCAGCCGCCGGGCCGCCTCCGGGGCGACGACCTCGATGTGCTCGCCGAACTGGAGCAACTGCCGTACGCCGTCGACCTGGTCGTACGCCACGGTGATCCCGACCCGCCCGTCGTCCCCCTGGTCGCCCACCGCCCTGAGCCGGGCACCCAGGATCCGGCGGGCGATGTCGAGGCTGGCCCCGTCGACGCGCGCCGTGACCATCACGTGCTCCCTGCGCTCCAACGCCTCGCCCAACTCCCGTGCCGTACCGGCGAGGTCGGCACCGGGACGCAGCCGACGCCCGCCGTCGAGCACGGCCCACCGCTGGAGCCGGGTGAGCGCGAACATCCGTGGCCGCCCGTCCCGGTCGGCCACGAGATACCAACGTCCGCCCCGCTGCACGAGCCCGTAGGGATCCACCACGAACTCCCGCGCCGACGCGGCCCCGCTCCTGCGGTAGACGATCCGCAACCGCCTCCCCGTACGCACGTCCCGCACCAGCCCCGCGACGTCGGGCAGCGGCACGGCCTCCTCGAACCAGGGCCGGTTGTCGATCGCGATCACGTCCGTCAGCGCGAGCGGCAGCTCGTCCCGGGCGGGCGGCGGCTGCCTGCGCGAGGTGAGCTTGCGCAGCGCCGACCGGGCGGCCGCCTCACCGCCGAGCTGACGGGCCCGCTCCAGGTCGAGCCCGACGGCCCGCAGCAGGTCCGCCTCACCGGTCGTCAGCTTCGACAGGTCGGCCTGGTCACCGGGCAGCAGGCTGATGCCGCCGTACTTGCCCCGCTCGGTGAAGACGGGAATCCCGGCGTCGACGAGCGCCCGCACATCGCGCAGGACGGTCCGCGTCGACACCCCCAGCTCTTCGGCCAGCGACTCGGCGGTGGTCCGGGGCCGCGCCTGCAGGGCCGCGAGAAGCTCGATCAACCGCTGCGGCCGACTCACCCGACGCCCCTCCCCCCTCAGAACACGACAACTTCTGTCATGTTCTCAGGCCAGGCTGGAACCAGCGGCCGAACGGACCGCCCGGAAGGAGCCGATACCCCATGCCCGCACCCAACCTCTTCCTCGTCTACGTCACCGACGTCGAGCGCGCGACCGCCTTCTACTCCGACCTGTTCGACATCAAACCGGTGGTGACGACACCGCGCTACGTCCCCTTCGAGGTCGCCCCCGGAGTCCTCTTCGCCCTGTGGAGCGGCCGCGCGGACGCGGTCACGCCCCAGACCCCGCGCACCTCGGAGGTCGGCCTGATGCTGCCCGGTTCGCCGGCGGCCATCGACGCGCTCCACGCGGAGTGGGTCGCCAAGGGCGTCACCGTGGTGGAGGAACCCCACGACGAGGTCTTCGGCCGTACCTTCGTGATCACGGACCCGGACGGCAACCTGATCCGGGTCTCGCCGGTCGACTGACCACCGCACACGGGAGCAGCGCTCCGGTCGAGGACCGCTTGACCTGGAGCGCGCTCCAGATTCGAGGATGAGCGGCATGGATGTCACACAGCACCAGATCGTCCTTGGAACCATGGACTTCGGCACCCGCGTCGCCCCCGAGCGGGCCTTCGCGATCCTCGACTCCTTCGTCGCCGGCGGTGGCGTCTGGCTCGACACCGCCAACTGCTACTCCTTCTGGACCGACCCCGGCGGCGTGGGCGGCGCCAGCGAGCGCGTCATCGGCGCCTGGCTCCAGTCCCGCCCCGGTGCGCGAGACACGGTGCGGATCGCGACGAAGGTCCGTCACAACCCGCTCGTCCCGCATTCCCCGGAGACCGCCGAAGGCCTCTCGGCGCGCGCCGTGCACGCCGGCATGGAAGGGAGCCTGCGCCGTCTCGGAGTCGATCACGTCGATCTGTTCTGGGCCCACGCGGAGGACCGCACCGTGCCGCTGGAGGAAACGGTGGACGCCTTCGGCGAGTTGGTCGCCAAGGGAACGGCGCTCCGGGTCGGAGCGGCGAACCACTCCGCCTGGCGCGTGGAGCGCGCCCGGTCGCTCGCACGGGAGCGGGGCGTGGAGCCGTGGACGTCGCTGCAACTGCGGCACTCACTGGCCCAGCCGCGTCCCCTCACCCCCGTCGCGGAGGCCGGCCACCGGATGCTCACCGCCGACGACCTGGACCTGGCACGGTCGCAGGGGCTCGCCGTGTGGTCGTACACCTCGCTGATGTGGGGATCCTACGTGCGCGCCGACAAACCGTTTCCGCCGACCTATGATCACCCGGGGACCACTCGGGTGCTCGCGGTCCTGGAGGACGTCGCCGGCGAACTGTCGGCGACGAGGAACCAGGTCGTCCTGGCCTGGCTGATGCACCAGGGGATCGATCCCATCGTCGGGGCGAGCGGGGTGGAGCAGATCGAGGAAGCCCTTGCCGCACGCCGCGTACGTCTCACCGAAGCGCACGTGGCGCGCTTCGCCGCGGCACGGTAGCAACGGTCACAGAAGGGGCTTCCATGACCACCCTCACTCCGGCGGCGACTGCCGACCGCACGGGCGTCTCCCTCGACACGCTGCGGTACTACGAGCGCGAAGGGCTCATCGGCCCGATCCGGCGCTCCGCCGGGGGCCACCGGGAGTACACCGAGGACGACGTCTTCTGGATCGGCCTGGTGACGTGCTTCCGCGAGGCCGGCCTCGGCATCGCGGACCTGCGGGAGTTCGTCGCCGTCCTGCGCGCCGAGCACACCGCGCAGGAGCGGGTGGCCTTCCTGCACGAGCGCCGTGCCGCCCTGGCCGAGCGGGTGGCGGCGCTGCGGAAGGCCATGGCGGTCCTCGACGAGAAGATCGCCTACTACGGCTGAGCGGTTCCCGGCGGTTGCTGCGGTGCCCGCCCGGCGGCCGTACTGTCGAATCCGAACGGCTACCGAGGAGGCCTTCCGATGCGCAGGGTGACCTATTCGATGAACACGTCCCTCGACGGCTTCATCGTCGACCCGGACGGCGCCATCGACTGGAGCGATCCGGACGAGGAGGTCTTCGGCCACTTCACCGACGAGCTGCGGCAGACCGGCGTCCACCTCCTGGGCCGGTGCCTGTACGAGACGATGCTGTACTGGGAGACCGCCGGCCAGGACGCGACGCTCGACGCCGCGGAGCTGGAGTGGGCCGAGCTGTGGAAGGCGGTGCCCAAGGTGGTGTTCTCCGGGACCCTGGAGACGGTGCGGGGCACCAACACACGCCTGGCCTCCGGCACCCTGGCGCAGGAGATCGAGCGCCTGCGGTCCGAGCCCGGCGAGGGCGACATCGCGATCGGCGGCGCGACCCTCGCCGCGGAGGTAGCCGCGTCCGGCCTGATCGACGAGTACCGGACCATGGTCCACCCGGTACTGGTCGGCGGCGGTACCTCCTACTTCCCTCAAGACGGACGCCGGGTGAAGCTCGACCTCGTGGAGTCCCACACCTTCGCGTCGGGCATCGTCCGCCTCCGCCACCGCGTGGTCCGCTGACCCGGACGTCAGGCCGTCCCTCACCGCATTCCCCGGCGTCCTCAAGGAACCCGACGGGGAATAACCGGAGACCCCCTCCTGTTACGTCGCGAAGCGACCCGCGTACGAACACGTCGAACACGTCGAGCACAGGAGGCACCCCGTCATGCCCGCAGACGCCGCAGGAGAGATCCGGGGCACCGCCCACGGCACCGCTCCCGTCCCGCTCTCCGTACTGGACCTGGTGACCGTCGGTGCCGGCCGGACCGCCACCGACGCGCTGCGGACCGGCGTGGACATCGTGCGGCTCGCGGAGGCGCGCGGCTTCCAGCGGTACTGGGTCGCCGAGCACCACTCGATGCCCGGCGTCGCCTCCTCCTCCCCCGCGGTGATCCTGGCCCACCTGGCGGCCCACACGGAGCGCATCCGGCTCGGGTCGGGCGGCGTCATGCTGCCCAACCACGCGCCGCTCGTCATCGCCGAGCAGTTCGGGACGCTGGAGGCGATGGCGCCGGGGCGCGTCGACCTCGGTCTCGGCCGCGCGCCCGGCACGGACGGGGCCACCGCCGCCGCCCTGCGCCGCACCGACCGGCTGAACGAGGGCGCCGACGACTTCCCGCAGCAGCTGACCGAGCTGATCCGGTTCCTGGACGACGACTTCCCGGACGGGCACCCCTACGCCCGTATCCACGCCGTGCCGGGGCCCGTGCAGGCCACCTCGCCCGGCGGGGTGCAGTCGGCGCACCGGCCGCCGGTGTGGCTGCTCGGCTCCTCCGGGTTCAGCGCGCGGCTGGCCGGCACCCTCGGGCTGCCCTTCGCCTTCGCGCACCACTTCTCGGCGCAGAACACGATCCCCGCGCTCGACCTGTACCGGGAGTCCTTCCGGCCGTCCGCGGTACTGGACGCCCCGTACGCCCTCATCGGCGTCGCCGCGCTCGCGACCGACGAGGAGAGGGAGGCGCGCAGGCAGGTGCGGGCGGCGGCGCTGAACATGGTCCGGCTGCGCACCGGGCGCCCGGGGCTGGTGCCGACGCCGGAGGAGGCCGAGGCGTACGACTTCAGCCCGATGGAGGAGGAGTTCGTGCGGTCCTGGAACTCCAACGTCGTCCACGGCACCGCCGACGAGGTCCGGGCCGGCCTGGACGACCTGCAGAAGCGGACCGGCGCCGACGAGATGATGCTCACCGCCAACGCCCACGGCGGCGACGTACGACTGCGTTCCTACGAACTGATCGCCGACGCCTACGGGTTGCCGACCCCGGCCTGAACCCCGGCGGGTCCGCCGGGCCCCCCGGAGCCCAGCAGCGCGGAGATGCGGTCCGGTGCCACCGGCCGGGAGTAGAGCCAGCCCTGTCCTGTGTCGCAGCCGATGCGGCGCAGGCGGGTCGCCTGGTCGGAGGTCTCCACGCACTCGGCGGTGACGGTCAGGCCGAGGCGGTGGGCGAGCTGGACCATGGCCTCGACGATCACCTCGTCGGCCGGGTTGGCGCCCCCGGCCCCGTCGGCCGCCGAGACGGCGGCGCCCTCGGACACGGCGTCGTACTGGAAACCGCGTACGAACGCGCCGTCCAGTTTCAGCACCGAGACCGGCAGCCGGCTGAGGTAGGCCAGGTTCGAGTAGCCGGTGCCGAAGTCGTCGATGGCGATGTGGACGCCCATGTCGCTGAGCGCCTTGAGGACCTGGAGCGGGCGCCCGGCCGAGCCCATCACCGCCGACTCCGTCAGCTCCAGCTGGAGCAGGTGCGGGGCGAGGCCCGTCTCCTCCAGGGCGTGGGCGACGTCCGCCACCAGGTCGGAGTCCCAGACCTGGCGGACCGCCACGTTGACGCTGACGAAGATCGGCGGCTCGTCCGGGTGGGCCAGCTGCCAGCGGCGGGCCTGGTGGCAGGCGGTGCGCAGGATCCAGCGACCGAGGGGAACGATCGATCCATCCTCCTCCGCCAGTGCGATGAACCGATTCGGCGCCAGTACGCCGAACTGGGGATGATTCCAGCGGACGAGTGCCTCGACGCCCCGGACCCGGCCGTCCTCCATGCCGACCAGCGGCTGGTACTCCAACGCGAACTCGCCGCGTTCGATGGCGGGCCGGAGGGTGGCGGCCAGCGCCTGGCGGGTCATGCGGCTGGCGTTGCGCTCGGGGTCGAAGAGGGTCCAGCGGGCCCGGCCGTCGGCCTTGGCCCAGTACAGGGTGGTGTCCGCGGCCTGCATCAGGGCGGTGGGAGTGGTGCCGGCGGTGTGGCGTTCGACGACGCCGACCGAGGCGGTGACCGACAGGCACCGGTCGGAGAGCTCGAACGGCGGCTGGAGGGCCGCCAGGACCGCTCCGGCCAGGTCGGCGAGCTGCTCGGTGCCGGTGGAGTCCTCCACCAGGAGGGCGAACTCGTCGCCGCCGAGCCGGGCCACCAGCGGTGCGCCGGACCGGGCGTGGGCGGCCTCCTCCGCGCACTTGGTCAGCCGTTCGGCCACGGCGGCGAGGAGCCGGTCGCCGACGCGGTGGCCGTGGGTGTCGTTGACGGCTTTGAAACCGTCCAGGTCCAGGTAGCAGACGCCGATCCGGCCCGTGCGGCCGTGCTCGTGGGACTCCGCCTCCAGCGCGGCCGTCAGGCGCTCGAAGAACAGGGCGCGGTTGGGCAGCCGGGTCACCGGATCGTGCATCTGGAGGTGGCGCAGCCGCGCCTGGAGTTCGCGCCGGGCGCTGACGTCGGCCACGGAGAGCAGCAGCCCCTCGCAGTCGCCGTCCCCGGAGCCGGCCAGCGGTTCGACCGTCACCTGCGCCCACAGGGAGTGCCCGTCGGCCCGCTTGAGCCGTCTGGTGCAGCGCAGCCGGGACCGGTGGCCGCGCAGCACCTCGCGGTAGGCGTGCCAGGTGCCGGCGTCGGAGGCGAGGTCGACGAGGTCCGCCGCCACGCCGCCGGCCAGCGCGGCCGGGTCGGTGCCGAGGAGGGCGCCCAGGGAGTCGTTGGCGCTGACGACCAGCCCCTCGGCGTCGACGACGGCCATGGCGAGCGGGGCCGTGGTGAACACCGACCGGTAGGCCGGTGGCCCCGCACGCCCGGCACGAGGAGCCAGATCTTCGTCACGTTCTGTGATGACCGACGGGCCGAGGTCTGCCGCGGGCGCCGGCCCTTCGGAGGTTCCGTTCACCGCTCGCTCCCGCAGTGCCTCGATCTCTGTTCGTGCTCTGTTCGTGCAGGAAAGTGTGCCGATCATAGAGGCTGACACCGGGCCCTTCCAGCCGCCGTTCCGCGCTCCGGACCGAGCGACCCCTCTGGCAGATCGTTTCTGCCCACACCTGGACGGGTCCGTCACCCCTCCGACCAGTTGTGACGTTCCGTGAGTGTCTTCGGAATGTCGGCCAGGAGAACTCCGGCGAAAAACCGACCGGCTCACCCTTCCGGTGCAGGCGAACAGGTCGTAATACGACAATCATGCACAAGCTGGGTGCGGTGTCCCGTCGACCGCGCCCGGAGGTTCATGTGCCGCGCCAGCTTCCCCTGAGGCGACTTCCCCGGGAGGCGGGCACGGGGCGGGCGGCGCGGAGCAGGCTGCGCAGCACGGCGGCGGTGTGCACCACGATGTCGGCGCTCGCCGCGACCTCCCTGATCACCGCTCCCTCGGTCGCCGAGCCCTTCTCCCCGGAGCCCTGCGCGCTCCAGCGCACCGACGTGCACCACTCGGAGGGCCTGGACACCTGGAACGCCACCTATCCCCGGCCGGCCCGCACCCTGGACGCGGTGATGGTGTTCCTGTCCTTCCCCGACTCCCAGCCGCTGACGGCACCGGCCGAACTGGCCGCCGACCACTTCCCGGCCACCGGCGACTTCTTCCGGCGCGCCTCCTACGGTGCCTTCACGCTCCGCCCACATCCGCTGCGGGACTGGATCCGGATGCCGAGCCCGTCGACGTCGTACGCCATACGGCGCGACTGGAGCCCCGAGCACCGGGCCGCCTACCTGCGCGACGCGCTGGCCGCGGCCGACCGGCACGTCGACTTCTCCCGGTACGACGTCGTCTACTTCGTCGCGGACCCGGACGCGCCCGGCGTGGACTCCGACGCCACGAAGGTCGTCAACCTGGACACCCCGATGCGGGCCGACGGCACCGACATCCGCCGGGTCGTCACGGTCTTCGAGAACCATCCGCCGGACCGGCTGGTCCTGGCCCACGAGACGGGGCACGTCTTCGACCTGCCCGACCTGTACCACCGTCCAATCGACGGCAAGGGCGACTGGGACACGCACGTCGGCGACTGGGACCTGATGGGCAGCCAGTTCGGACTCGCCCCGGACCTGTTCGGCTGGCACAAGTGGAAGCTGGGCTGGCTGCAGCCCCGGCAGGTGGTCTGCGTACGGGGCAGCGGGCCGACCCGGCTGACGATGGAGCCGCTGGGGGCGGGCCCGGGCGTGGTGGTGCCCGGTGCCGCCGGCGCGCCGGCCTTCGGCCTCGGGCAGGGCACGAAGCTGGCGGTGGTGCGCACGGGGGCGGGCAGCGCGCTCGCCTTCGAGGTGCGCACGCCGGTCGGCAACGACGCCTCCGCCTGCCGGGCGGGGGTGCTGGTGTACCGGGTGCGCAGCGGGGCGCAGTCGGGGGGCGGGCCGATCGACGTGGTCGACGCCCACCCGCACACCGACGCCTGCTGGGCCGACTCGGTCTACCCCCCGCTCGCCGACGCCCCGGTGGCCCTCGGCGAGAGCTTCACGGTCCCGGGCGACGGCGTGAAGGTGAAGGTCGAGGGCCGCACGGAGTCGGGCGCCTGGACCGTTCAGATCACCCCCGGGTGACCCACACACCCCGGACCACACGGACATCGGGACGCCCCCTCACCCCCCGGCCCACTGGGGGGGGGCAACCCCTCATCCCCGGCCCACCGAGTGGGGGGGTGTGGGTGGCGAAGCCCCCACAACGCGCGGCGAAGCCGCGCAAAAACAACGATGGCGAGAAGGTCCACGCTTTCCGTGGACACACCTCGCCATCGCCATCGTGCGCCGCCAGGGACTCGAACCCCGGACCCGCTGATTAAGAGTCAGCTGCTCTAACCAACTGAGCTAGCGGCGCCTGCTGACGTCGTAGACCTTAGCATCCTGGTCGGCGGGAGGAAAAATCGAAATCCGCACCGCCGCGCGGGCCGCCCGCACGGCCGCCCACAGCAGGATCTCCGGGCCGGGCAGCCAGGGCCGGCGGGTGTCCGGGGCCACCAGCCAGCGGGACCCGGAGCCCGGCGGCGAACCCGCGGGGGCCGGGACGGTCACCGTGTCCCCGACGCCGTGGCACAGCAGCGGCGGCACCTCGCCCGTACGGCCGCCCTCCCGGCCGCGGACACCCCACTCCTCCCAGCCGAGGAGCGAGGGCAGGCGCTGGGCGGTGCCCGACGCGGCGAACAGCAGCATCCGGCCGCGGAACTCCGCCACCGGGCCCGAACCCGGGCCGTCCTCCCACAGCCGGTCGAGCATCCGGCGGCCGAAGATCGCGGGAGCGCTCACCACGTCGAAGGCGGAGCCGCAGGGCAGGACGACCGGGGTCCCGGGCCGCTCCTCCCAGAGCGCGAGCGTGGCGCGCGGGTACGCGCCCGCCGACGCCAGCCAGGCGGCGCCGTCCGAGGTGACGTCCGAAACGTGGGGCGTGGCGTTGCGTGTGCTGCTCATAGCGCAAATATCTACCGGGCGTGAGGGACTCGCTCCGCCGGGTTACGGGAAACGGGGACACGACGCCGGGGAGGGGAGTATCTTGCCCAGCCCCCTGTCATATGCGCCCCGGTTACTCGGCCGGTTCGCCGCGCATCAGGTCGCGGCCGAACTCCACCATCCTCTTGGCGTAGTCCTCGGTCCACTCGGCCCGTTCGGCGATGTCTGCGGTCGTCAGGCGGTCGAACCGCCGCGGATCGGCCAGCTGCGCCGCCGCGATCGCCTGGAACTCCATCGCCCGGTCCGCCGCCGCGCGGAACGCGTGGGTCAGCTCGGTGGCCCGCTCCAGCAGGGCCCGGGGGTCGTCGATCGACTCGAGGTCGAAGAAGTGCTCGGGATCGGCGGCCGACTCCGCCGGCTCGAAGAGCAGGGGCGCGGGGCGTAGCCGCGGTTCGTGCCGACGCGGCGTGGGCTCCGCCATGTCTTCTCCTCCTCGTACGTCACGACGGCCCTCCCCCGGCGCGGGGGCACTCCGGTGGAGTGGGCCACCGTCCATTGTCCCGCGTCCGCGCAAGAGGGCGGGGTGTGCCCGGCACCGCGATCCGGACACACCCCGCCGCTGCGGCCCTGTCAGCCGGCGTACGTCTCGAACTCGGCGACCTTCGGGGTACCCGAGGCGCCGGTGATCTCGAAGGTGATCTTCTCCAGCGAGACCGGGGAGAAGGCGATCACGCCCGCGCCGCTGCCGGAGGCCAGGACGGCACCGGTGTCGTGGTTGACGACGCGGTACGCGCCGATGGTGCCGCCGGAGCCCGCCGCCTCCCGGATGTTGATCTTGGCGACGGTCTTGGCGGAGGACCACTTGACGGAGACGGAGCCGGTCGTACCGGCCGGGGACCAGTAGGTGCTCAGGTCACCGTCGCGGACGTTGCCGTAGCTGGTGCCGCTCGCCTTGGACGAGCCGTCGGCGCCGGCCCCGATGCTGAGGTTGGTCCCGCTCGGCGGGTCGGTCGGGTCCGGGTCGGTCGGGTCCGTCGGGTCTGGGTCCGTGGGGTCGGTCGGGTCCGGGCTCTGCGGCGTGCAGCTGCCGTTCGACACCTTCAGGCCCTTGTTCGCCCCCGCCGTGGCGCTCACGACGGACGGGACGCAGGAGGCGTCGTCGAGGCTGTAGGAGTACGGGATGGACACCGTGGTGTTGGACTGCGGGTCCGGGCCGGCCGGGTTGTTGTCGCCGCCGGGCTCGGACCAGGTCACGTTGTCGAAGATGTTGCCGCTGACCTGCCAGGAACCGGCCTCGTCGGTGTAGAAGGTGCCGAGGACGTCCTTGGAGTCCTCGAAGTAGTTGTTGTCGACCTTGGCCTTGGCGCCCGCCCGGGAGTTGATCCCGGACTTGTTCAGGCTCACGTAGTGGTTGTTGTACATGTGGGCGGTGCCGCCGCGCAGCAGGGGCGCGCGGGAGTCGATGTTCTCGTACAGGTTGTGGTGGAAGGTGACGTAGCCGTTGGAGCGGTCGCTCTCGCTGGAGCCGATCAGCCCGCCGCGCCCGGAGTTGCGCAGGACGCTGTAGGACAGGGTGACGTACTGGGTGTTGGCCTTCATGTCGAAGAGGCCGTCGTAGCCCTCCGACTCCCCGCCCGAGGCCTCCAGGGTGGAGTGGTCGACCCAGACGTTGCGGACGTCGCTCTCCATTCCGATGGCGTCGCCGCCGTTGGAGGTGGGCGAGCCGGACTTCTTGACGTTCCGGACGGTCACGTTCTGGATGACGATGTTGCTGGACTCCCGGATGTGGATGCCCAGCTGGTCGAAGACGGCGCCGCTGCCCACGCCGACGATCGTGACGTTGCTGATCTGCTTCAGTTCGATCTTGTCGGCGGCGGTGTTGCAGCTGTCGCCCGACACCTTGCTGGTGTTGCCGTGGTTGATGGTGCCCTCGACCTCGATGGTGATCGGGGTGCTGCTGCTGGCCCGGCCGCACAGGGCCTGGTGGATCGCGGTGCCGGTGGTGGCGCGTACGGTCTGCCCGCCCGCGCCGCCGGTCGTTCCGCCGTTCTGGGTCGCGTAGCCGGTGGCGCCGCCGGCCGCTGCCGCCGCCTCGGGCATCGTCAGCACCACACCGGCCGCGGCCGCGAGGGCCAGCGTGCCCAGTGCCGCTTGGAGTCGCAGCGCGACTGGTCGTCTCATCCTCGGTCTCCCCATTCGCCTTCACATGCCGGAACGGAAGCCATGTCATGATCACGTCAATCATCATGGCGGGAAAGCGCTTTCTCGCCGTGAGAATAGGATGCACCCCAGGACCTGACAAGGGTTCAGATGGATTCAGATTCAGAGACACTGTCCGTGTACATGAACATCGACGCCCAGGAACGTGTCGCCCCCGGACCCGCCACCCTCCCCCGCCACGCGGCCGATGTGCACCCCGGCCGGAGCTGCGGTACGATCATCTTGCCTGATCACGGGGAGCAACTCCCGGCAGCAGGCAGTGCGTTGGTGGTCCAAGGAAAGACGCCCCACTTCCCGTGGGGAAATGCAGGTGCAAGGCCTGCTCAGCGCTCGACGAGAACCCCGGCCCCGCACCTGCGGGACCGGGGTTCTTCCGTGTCGGACTTCGTGTCGGCCGCCGGGCCGCGGTCCGGTCTTCGACGCGTCCCGCGTCAGGCCTGCACCACCGGCTCCCGTGTGAACAGCGCGCCCAGTTCGGGAGCGTTGACCCGGCGGTCGGCCAGGCGCAAGCCCTCCCAGATGGTGACCTGGTTGGCGGTGAGGACCGGCTTGCCCAGTTCCTTCTCCAGGGCCGGGATGTGGGCCGCCGTGCGCAGGGCCGTGTCCGGCAGGAGCACCGCCTCGGCGTCCGGGCGGTCGGCGGCGCGGCCCAGTGCCAGCACCTCCTCCTCGGTCCAGGTGCCGACCTCCGCGGCGGTGATGACGCCGGAGCTGACGACGTCGGACACCTCGATGCCGGCGGCGCCGAGGAAGTCCGCGAAGAGCCGCGCCACGTCGTCCGGGTAGGTCGCGCCGATCGAGACCCGCCGCGCCCCGATCTCCTTCGCCGCGTGCACGAAGGCGAAGGAGGTGGAGGAGGCCGGCAGACCCGCCGCCCGGGCCAGGGCGCGCACCTGTTCGTGCGCGCCGTCCCAGCCGTGCACGAAGCTGCCGCTGGTGCAGGCCCAGACCACGGCGTCGGCGCCGGCCAGCCGCAGCTCGGCCACGCCCGCCTCCAGCCGCCGCGGCGAGCCCATCTCGAGCAGTGCGTCCACCCGGTGGGCGTCCTCGCCGATGTCCGTGTGCACCAGGTCCACCCGGATGTCGCTGCCCAGGAGCTGCTCGATGCGTGGGTAGTCGTCCTCGCCGGAGTGGCCCGGGTACAGGAATCCCAGTGCTGTCATGTCCACCCTTCCTGCTGCTGTTCGGTGTCCGGGACGTCACCGACGCCCGGCATGTCCGCCGCCGCGGGTCCGACCGGGCCCGCCACCGCGGGGTCGACGGGACCGGCGGGTCCCACCACCGCGGGACCGGTCGCACCCGTCACCGCGGGGCCGATGCGGGCGGCCGGATCGGTCAGGGCCTGGTACGGCCCTACCGCAGGGGTACCCAGTCGGCGCAGCGCCGCCCACATCGTCACTTGGTTGGCCGAGATCACGGGGATCCGCAGCTCGGCCTCCAGCTGCGGGATGACGTCGTAGGTGGGGAGATTGGTGCAGGAGATGAACAGGGCGTCCGCCGCCCCGGGCGCGGGCACGGCCTGGCGTGCCATGTCGGCCACGTCGCGGTACGGGACCTTCCAGATGTGCCGGGTCAGCCCCATGAAGGCGCAGCCGGTGATGGTGACGCCGGCCTCGGCGACGTACGCCTCCAGCGCCCGGGTCACGGACACGGTGTACGGCGTCACCAGCGCGACCCGGCGTACGCCCAGTTCGGTCAGCGCGTCCAGCAGTGCGCCGGAGGTGGTGACGGAGGGGACGGCGCCCGCCCAGGTCATCGCCTCGCACATGGCGCGTTCCCCGGCGATGCCGCCGACAAAGCTGCCCGAGGTACAGGCGTAGGCGACGACCTGGGGCGCGATGGCGTTGAGGGTGCGGACCGCCTCGCCGAGGGTCTCGTGCTCGCTGACCATCCGGGCGAGGTCCAGACTGACCTCGACGGGTACGAAGGGCGTCCGTGTCATGTGCAGTGACACGTCGTCGGGCACCCATCGCCACAGCTCGCGATCGAGTGCGAAGTCGAACGGGGCGACCACGCCGACCCCGCGTTGCGGAGCTGGTCCGCCGAGAAAGGAGATGTCCATGGCACGCACCGGCCTCACACTGAGGAAGGGGAGGGCAACGCACCGTTATGAACGGCCGTGTTGACGAAGGTAGGTTCCGGTGCGAGCGTGGTCAATCCGCCCGCATCACCTCCAGGTCAACAGCTGGTTAAGTCCCCCGTCAACACCTGAACCGCCCCCGCTTCCACCGACCGGAGACAGGCCCGCCGATGACCACGTCCGCGTCCTCACCCACGCCCGCGTCCCCGCCCGTGCCCACGCTCCTCGTCCTGGACGCGGAGCCGCTCCCCCGTCTGGGCCGGCTGACCGGCCGGGCCCGGATCGAGCACGCCGACGCGGCGACGCTGGCCGAGCGGCTGCCGCACGCCGACGTCCTGCTGGTGTGGGACTTCACCTCGCACGCGGTGCGCGAGGCGTGGCCCGGCGGCGGCCCGCGGCCGGGCTGGGTGCACACGGCGAGCGCCGGGGTGGACCATCTGATGTGCCCTGAGCTGGCCGAGTCGGACACGGTGGTGACCAACGCGCGCGGTGTCTTCGACCAGCCGATCGCCGAGTACGTCGCCGCGCTCGTGCTGGCGATGGCCAAGGACCTGCCCGCCACGCTGCGCCTGCAGGGCGAGCGGACCTGGCGGCACCGCGAGTCGATGCGGGTGGCCGGAACCCGCGCCTGCGTGGTGGGCACCGGCCCGATCGGCCGGGCGGTCGCGCGGACGCTGGAAGCGCTCGGCATCACCACCGCGCTGGTCGGCCGCACCGCGCGCCCCGGCGTCCACGGGACCGAGGAGCTGGACCCGCTGCTGGCCGGGGCCGACTGGGTGGTGGCGGCGGCACCCCTCACCGACGACACGCGCGGCATGTTCGACGCCCGGCGGTTCGGGCTGATGCGGCCCTCCGCCCGGTTCGTGAACGTGGGGCGGGGGCAACTGGTCGTCGAGGACGACCTGGTCGAGGCGCTGACGGCGCGCCGGATCGCGGGCGCGGCCCTGGACGTGCTCAGCCACGAGCCCCTGGCGCCGGACAGCGCCCTGTGGGAGGTGCCGGGGCTGATCGTCTCGCCGCACATGAGCGGGGACACGATCGGCTGGCGGGACGAACTGGGCGCTCAGTTCGTGGAGTTGTTCGAGACCTGGGCGGCGGGCGGACCGCTGGCCAACGTGGTCGACAAGAAGCGCGGATACGTACCCGGACACTGACGTCGCCGACGTCCCGGACCTGCGGGAGGGTGCTGCATGACCGACCTCACCGAGCTGACCGCTGTACAGCTCGTCGACGGCTACCGCAAGGGTGCTTTCAGCCCTGTGGAGGCGACCCGGGCGGTTCTGGAACGGGCCGAACGCATCCAGCCGGAGGTGAACGCCTTCGTCCGGCTGACCGGCGAGGAGGCGCTGGACCAGGCCCGTCGGGCCGAGGAGCGGTGGCGCCGCGGGGAGCCGTGCGGGCGTCTCGACGGGGTGCCGGTCACGGTGAAGGACATCCTGCTGACGCGCGGTCAGCCGACCCTGCGCGGTTCCCGGGCCGTCTCGCCGGACGGCCCCTGGGACGAGGACGCGCCGTCCGTGGCCCGGCTGCGCGAGCACGGCGCGGTGTTCGTCGGCAAGACCACGACGCCGGAGTACGGCTGGAAGGGCGTGACGGACTCGCCCCTGTCCGGCGTGACCCGCAACCCGCACGACCCGTCCCGCACCGCGGGCGGTTCCAGCGGGGGCGCGGCGGCGGCGGTGGCGCTCGGGGCGGGGCCGCTCGCGCTGGGCACGGACGGCGGCGGGAGCGTGCGCATCCCGGCGTCCTTCTGCGGCATCTTCGGCCTGAAACCGACGTACGGGCGGGTGCCGCTGTACCCGGCGAGCGCGTTCGGCACGCTCGCGCACGTGGGTCCGATGACCCGGGACGCGGCGGACGCGGCGCTGATGCTGGACGTCGTCGGCGCCCCGGACGCCCGGGACTGGTCGGCGCTCGGCCCGGCGGCCGGGTCGTACACGGAGGCGCTGTCCGGCGGGGTGCGGGGGCTGCGGGTGGCGTACTCGCCCTCGCTGGGCGGGCAGGTGGCGGTGCGTCCCGCGGTGGCCGGGGCGGTGCGGCGGGCGGTGGAGCGGCTGGCGGGGCTCGGCGCGTACGTGACGGAGGCCGACCCCGACTTCACGGACCCGGTGGACGCCTTCCACACCCTGTGGTTCAGCGGGGCGGCTCGGGTGGTGCAGCATCTGCGGGCGGGACAGCGGGAGCTGCTGGATCCGGGGCTGCGGGAGATCGTGGGGGCGGGGGCGCGGTACTCGGCGCTGGACTATCTGGCGGCGGTGGACGTCCGGATGGAGCTGGGGCGGCGGATGGGCGCCTTCCACGATTCGTACGACCTGCTGGTGACGCCGACGTTGCCGGTCACGGCGTTCGAGGCGGGGGTGGAGGTGCCGAAGGGGTCGGGGTACCGGCGGTGGACGGGGTGGACGCCGTTCACGTATCCGTTCAATCTGACGCAGCAGCCGGCTGCGACTGTCCCTGCGGGGGTGGACGGGGACGGGCTGCCCGTCGGGGTGCAGATCGTCGCGGCGCGGCACCGCGACGATCTGGTCTTGCGGGCCGCGCATGCGCTGTACGGGGCGGGTACGTCGGCCCAGTAGTGACCGGCGTGCGGGTGGGCGCGGGGTGGGGGCGCGAACCGGCGCCGGCCGGGTGCCGCTGCGCCCACCCGTGCCGCCGTGGGGGCACCCCTCTGGGGGAGGCACGACTGCCCCCAGCTACGGCGCTCGGCGGAAGCTGAGGGTCTCGCCGGCCGCTCCCGTGCGCCACAGGTCGTTGCAGGCCTCGGCCATCGCGTCGAGGCCCTCGGTGATGCGGCCCCAGACGGTGCCGGGGACCCAGCCGACGTCGCCGTTGAGGAGCAGGTTGTTGCGCTCGTAGAAGAGGGCGAGGTCGACGAGGGTGGTGCCGGGGCGCACCTCGCGGTCGTAGCCGTACGCCTTCGTGCCCAACTCGGCACCCGCGAAGGCGAAATAGCACAGGTCGCCCGGAATGGGCGTTACGGTCGGGTTCTCCAGCGGTGGTTCGGATGCCGCGAAGGGCGGGAAGAGGGCGTAGATCTCGTTGCGGGCGTATTTGGCGTGATACACGTCGCCGCCGAGGGGGAGCGCGTCCCAGACGGCCGCGCAGGTGATCGGGGCCCGGTCGTCGAGCAGTTGGGCCGTGCAGGTGATTCCACGCTTGACCAGCGAGACTTCGATGTAGCGATCAGCCATGCCCTCCATGGCAGTGCCCCGAGGCCCCGCGGTCAAGGGCGCCGGGCCGATGTATCGGACTGAAAAAGATCGGCATAACCTGCCCACCTTCGGGTAGCTGCGCGCCCATGGCTCCACCACACAGAACCCCGCCATGGGGTATATCCGACCTAAGGTCCAGGACAGCCGGGCCCACTCGCCGGTCGCTGCTCGCGGGGGTCGCGGCGCTCGGCGCGCTGGGGGCGGCCGGCTGCTCGCGGGTCGCCAGCGCATCCGACGTGGAGGGCGGTGACCTGCTCGGCCGGCTCAGGGCGCAGGGAGTCGCCCGGCTCGGCATCGCGGGCGAGATCCCCTTCGGGTACATCGACAAGAACGGCGAGCTGACCGGTGAGGCGCCGGAGCTGGCGAAGGTCATCTTCAAGCGGCTGGGAGTGGACCGGGTGCAGCCGGTGCCGACGGAGTTCGGCTCCCTGATCCCGGGCCTGGCCTCGCAGCAGTTCGACGTCGTGGCGGCCGGGATGTACATCAACGCCGACCGC
Source organism: Streptomyces sp. NPDC093065 (assembly GCF_044754585.1). NCBI lineage: Bacteria > Bacillati > Actinomycetota > Actinomycetes > Kitasatosporales > Streptomycetaceae > Streptomyces > Streptomyces sp. NPDC093065. The sequence continues at coordinate 432,250 of NZ_JBIVPJ010000001.1, forward strand.
TGCCGGCAGGTCATCTTCTCCGACCCCGACTACCAGATGCTCGACGCGTACATCGTGCGCAAGGGCAACCCGCTCGGGCTGCACAACTACCGGGACGTCGTCAAGAAGAAGGCCAAGTTCGCGACCGGCACCGGCTACGCCGAGATCGCCTACGCGGTGGAGCACGGGTACAAGGAGGACGACATCCTGATCGTCCCCGACCAGGTGGCCGGACTCAACGCCGTCGAGTCCGGGCGCGTGGACGTCTTCGCCGGTACGGCCCTGACCGTCCGCGAGGTGGTGAAGAAGTCCAGCAAGGCGGAGGCGACCGAGGCCTTCGCACCGCTGGTCGGCGGCAAGCCGCACGTCGACGGCGGCGGCTTCGCCTTCCGCCCGGACGAGACCAACCTGCGGGACGCCTTCAACGTCGAGCTGCAGAAGCTCAAGAAGAGCGGCGAACTGCTGCGCATCCTCAAGCCCTTCGGTTTCACCAAGAACGAGATGACCGATCTGACCGCGAAGGAGCTCTGCGGCGGATGACCTCGGGACTGTGGGAACTCGTACTCCAGGGCGTCTGGGTCACCGTCCAGCTGCTCTTCTTCAGCTCGCTGCTGGCGACGGCCGTCTCCTTCGTGGCCGGCATCGCGCGCACCCACCGGCTGTGGATCGTCCGCTTCCTCGCGGGCTTCTACACCGAGGTGTTCCGCGGGACCTCCGCACTGGTGATGATCTTCTGGGTCTTCTTCGTGCTGCCCCCGGCCTTCGGCTGGCAGCTGGTGCCGATGTGGGCGGGCACGCTGGCACTCGGCCTGACCTACGGGGCGTACGGCTCCGAGATCGTGCGCGGTGCGCTCGGCGCGGTCGACCCGGCGCAGAAGGAGGGCGGCATCGCCCTCAGCTTCACGCCCTGGCAGCGGATGAAGCTGATCCTGCTGCCGCAGGCGGTGCCGGAGATGATCCCGCCCTTCTCGAACCTGCTGATCGAGCTGCTCAAGGGCACCGCCCTGGTGTCGATCATGGGCATGGGCGACCTGGCCTTCAGCGGCAACCTGGTGCGCCTGGCGCTGCAGGAGAGCGCGGAGATCTACACGTACATCCTGCTGATCTACTTCGTGATCGCGTTCCTGCTCACGCGGGTGATGCGCGGCCTGGAGAAGAAGCTCAAGGCGGGCGTCGGCAAGGCGCCGCAGAAGAAGCCGGCGGCCGTGCAGGTGCCTGAGGGAAGTGGTGTGTCGTGAAATGGGACTGGAGCGCGGTCTCCGACTTCCTGCCGCACTTCTGGGACGGGCTGCTGGTCACCCTGCAGATCCTGGTCCTCGGCTCGCTGGTCTCCTTCGGCCTCGGCCTGGTCTGGGCGCTGCTGATGCGGGTGCCGAGCCGCTGGGTGACCTGGCCGATCGGTGTGATCACCGAGTTCGTGCGCAACACCCCGCTGCTGGTGCAGTTGTTCTTCCTGTTCTACGTGCTGCCCGAGTGGAACATCACCTTCTCGGCGCTCACCACCGGTGTGGTCGCCATCGGGCTGCACTACTCGACGTACACGATGCAGGTCTACCGGGCCGGCATCGAGGGAGTGCCGGTCGGCCAGTGGGAGGCCGCGACGGCGCTGAATCTGCCGATGCGCCGGACCTGGACGGCGGTGATCCTGCCGCAGGCGATCCGCCGGGTGACCCCCGCCCTCGGCAACTACGTGATCTCCATGCTGAAGGACACGCCGCTGCTGATGGCGATCACGGTGCTGGAGATGCTCGGCGAGGCACGGCTGTTCTCGCAGCAGAACTTCCAGTTCACCGAGCCCCTGACGGTGATCGGCGTGGCCTTCATCGTCATCTCCTACCTGGCCTCCCTTGCCCTGCGAGCCCTGGAGCGACGCCTTGCCCACTGACACTCTTCCCAACCCCGAGAAAAGCCCCGAGCGCAACTCCGGTGAGCTGATACGCCTGGAGCAGGTCACCAAGCGGTTCGGGGACAACACCGTCCTGGACCACCTGGACTTCTCCGTCGACGCCGGCAAGCACGTCACCCTGATCGGCCCGTCCGGTTCGGGCAAGACGACGATCCTGCGGCTGCTGATGACGCTCCTCAAGCCCGACGAGGGCACGATCACCGTGGACGGGCAGAAGCTCTTCCCGGCGACGGAGAAGGAGCGGCGCGAGGTCCGCAAGCAGATCGGGATGGTGTTCCAGCAGTTCAACCTGTTCCCGAACATGAGCGTCCTGCGCAACATCACCGAGGCGCCGGTCACGGTCCTCGGGATGTCCAAGGACGAGGCGGTGGAGCGGGCCAAGGGCCTGCTCGACATGGTGGGCCTGGCCGACAAGTGCGACGCCCGGCCGGCCCAGCTCTCCGGCGGCCAGCAGCAGCGGGTGGCGATCGCCCGGGCGCTGGCGATGCGGCCGAAGGTGCTGCTGCTCGACGAGGTGACCTCGGCGCTCGACCCGGAGCTGGTCGCGGGCGTCCTGGACCTGCTGCGGGACATCGCCCGCACCACGGACATCACCATGCTCTGCGTGACCCACGAGATGAACTTCGCCCGGGACATCTCGGACCAGGTCCTGATGTTCGACTCGGGCCGGGTCATCGAGGCCGGACCGCCGGAGAAGATCTTCAGCGAGCCGGAGCACGACCGCACCCGGGAATTCCTCAGCGCGGTCCTGTAACCACGCGCCGTGACTGCCCCAACGTCCGAGGTCGGGACGTTGGGGCATTCCCATGGCATATGCCACCGGGCCAATGTCGCAGTTGAGGGCCCTGAAATTGGGCCAACACCCCCTCACATCGGGCACCTTGGCGGCTATCGTGGACGGCATCCGCTGTCCGGACCGGGGGCACAGGCAGGGACAGGGGCCGACGAGCTAGCGCAGGGGGAGACCACCGTGGCGCTGCAGCACCAGCCGACCGCGCCGCATCACTCGGCCCAGGACGCCCTGCGCGTTCTGGAGACGGTGACGCGGCACACCTCCGGTGTCACCGACACCGAGATCGCCCGCCTCAGCGGCCTCGACGGGGAGCGGCTGACCCCGCTCCTACGCATGCTGCGCCGCGAGGGCTACGTCGAGCAGACCGCCGACGGCGCGTACGTCACCGGGGAGGCGCTGGCCCGGCTGGGCTCGGCCCACGGCCGGGAGCAGGCCCTGCGCGAGAAGCTCCAGCGCACCCTGGACCGGCTGCGCGACTCGGTGGGCGCCGCCGTCTACATCAGCCGGTACGTCGACGGCGAGGTCAGCGTCACCCAGTACGCCGACAGCCCGGCCGCCCCGAAGGTGAACGAGTGGGTGGACTTCCGTGTCTCGGCGCACGCGACCGCGGTGGGCAAGAGCCTGCTGACGCAGCTGGACCACGCGGGCCGCCGCGACCACCTCGCCCGGCACAAGATGGCCCGCCTGACCTCGCGCACCATCACCAGCGACAAGCTGCTGCTGTCCCGTCTGGAGTCCCAGCCGGCCACCGTGCCGGTCCTGGACCTCCAGGAGTACGCGGTGGGCACGGTCTGCGCGGCCGTTCCGATCACCGCCGGTTCCGCCGTGGGCTGTCTGGCCCTGTCGCTCCCGGTCGAGCACGCGCACCGGCTGCGCCGGGCGGCGGACGAGCTGAACCGGAGGGCGGCGCCGGTGCTGCTGTCGATGGCGATCTAGGACGGACGAGCACCGGTCCGGGGATGGTCGGGAGCACTGCCCGGGACCGGGTAGTATTTTCTTCGTCGTCGGCCGCGGAAAGCGGACGGCGGGAGTCATGCGCCGCTAGCTCAGTTGGTTAGAGCAGCTGACTCTTAATCAGCGGGTCCGGGGTTCGAGTCCCTGGCGGCGCACAGAAGGAAGGGCCCCCTCGCTCGGCGAGGGGGCCCTTCCGCTGTTCAGAAGGTGACGTCCGAGCACGCGTAGAACGCGTTGGCCGTGTCGGCGACCGTCCACACCGCGAGGACGACGTGGTGTCCGCTCAGCCCGGACGGCAGCGTGCCGCTGTGGGAGAGCGTGGCCGGGGGCTGCTTGCCGCCGTAGGGCACCGTGAAGAACGGCGTGAGGTTGAGGTCGGACCGGGACAGGTTGTGGTTCTGGTTCCAGCCCGGCTTGGTGACGTAGTACTTGAAGTCGGTCGTGGCGTGCCGGGCGGTGAACTGCCAGCGGAAGGTGTAGCTCTGACCTCCGTTCACCTTGGTGGTCGGCCACGCCTGGCCGTTCGGCTGCTTGGGGCTGTCGAGCGCGGCGAACGACCCGTGGCCGGCGGAACAGATGCTCCCGTCGGCCGGCCCGGAGGCGGGGAAGCCCTTGGGGCCCTCGACGCTCTGCGGCTCCCACTGGATGGCGCCGCATCCGCCGACCGTGCCGTTCTGGCACACCTTCTGCCGGCTGACGGGCAGGTCGGTGTAGCCGTGACCGCTGGCGCCGCCGGACGAGAGCACGAGGGCTCCGGTGGTCGCCATGCCCAGCGCGGCCGCGTACAACTTGGTCCTTGTGCGCATACTGCTGCTCCCTGTGACGTGTGGGGAAGTTCAGTGAGCCGTGCAGGTCTAGACCAAGTTCAGATTATTGGCGTTAGTTGAACATGTCCATACCAAAGGCGGAACGCGTCGGCCGCCCCCGTACCGGCGGATCAGGACCCCGTGTCCCCCCGCCCCGCGCAGAACGCCACCGTCAGATCCTTCACCAGCACCTTGCGCTCGTAGTCGTCCAGTTCGACCAGGCCGCGCATGGTCAGCCGGGTCACCGTGTCCTCCACCGAGTCCACGACCGAGGTCAGGACGCTCGCCCGCTGCGCCGCGTCCAGCGCGGCGATCCGGCGGCGGTGCATCGCGGCGGCGACCTCGGGGGCGTACTCCACCCGGACGGGCCGCACCGAGAACACCTCCAGGCCGACCGGCGCCGCGTCCGCCGCCACCAGCCGGGTCAGCGTGTCGCCGGCCACGTCCGCCGAGCTGCGGACCGTGCCGAGCGGCTCCACCGGGACCCGGGCCAGCGCCGCCTCGACGCACTCGCGCAGATACGTCTCGTGGTCCTCGACGCCCAGCGTGGCCCGTACGGTGTCCCGCACCCGCCACACCACCAGCGTCACCGCCCTGAGCGCGACCCCGTTGCCGTCGGCCGCGGGCATCGGCTCGCTGCGCCAGTGCCGCAGCCGCACGTCCACCCGGCGGCGCAGCAGCAGCGGGTTCACCCACATCAGGCCGGTCCGCCGCACCGTCCCCCGGTAACGGCCGAACAGACCGAGCACCCAGGCCCGTCCGGTCCGCCCGCGGGCCAGCCCGCCGAACCCGAACATCCCGAGCGCCCCGGCCGCCGCGTACGCCGCCCACTGCGCGGGCCCGAGCCCGGCGCCCGCCGACACCGGCAGCCCCAGCGCCCGGGCCGTGAGCGGCGGCACGAGGCCGGCCCACCAGGAGGTGGCCACGCACCCGGCCACCCCGCACAGACCGGCGGCCACCCCCGCGGCACCGGGCAGCACCCGGGCCGGACGCTCCGTCAGCTCCGGGTCGACCGACGGCACCGGGCGCGGGCGGGCCTTGACGGGACGGCGGGCCGGTGGCCGGTCGCCGGGCCGCTCCCCCGGCCCCTGCCGCCGTGCGACGACCGCGGGCCGCAGCGGCACCGGCGCCGGGGCGGGGTCGTCGCGGAACAGCAGATGGACGGGGATCTCGGTGGTGGCCTCGTTGTGAATGAGCCGGGCGGGCCGCGGACCGGGCTCCGCCGCCGCGGGCCGGGCGGCGTCCGGCACCGCGGCCCCGGGGCCCGCCGAGGACTGCGTCGCGGTCCCCGTCGACGCCTCGGTCGATGCCTGGGCCGAGGCATTCGCCGGGGCATCCGTCGAGAGTCCGGCCGGCGCCTCCGCCGGGAGTCCGGTCGAGAGTCCGGTCGACAGATCGGTCGGGAGTTCGGTCGAGGATGTCGTGTTCGTACTCATGCGTGCTCCAGCCTCCGCGCCAGACGCGTCATGAACGGGTGGTCACCTGCCGGGCGCCGGTCACGAGAAGAGCCGCCGCCAGGTCTCCGGGCCCGGGTGGCCGTCCGCCGCACCGCCCCGCCAGCCCTGGGCGCGCTGGAAGGCCTGGACGCCCCGCCGGTCCGCCTCGCCCCAGCGCGGCCCCGGTCCCTTCGTGTAGTACGTGCCGAACCCCTTCCTCACCAGCTGCCGGCCGAGCCGGGTGATGTACGCGTTGTCGGCGCCCGGCCGGAACATGCCGCGCCCCGGATAGCCCGCCACCCCGTGCGAGGCGGGCCCCGCGGCCCCGGGCGGTGCCTCCTGGGCGCCGGCGTTGCCCGTCCGGCTCGCGGCGACCCCCTTGTAGCGGTACGGCAGGTACTTGGCCGAGTTGCTCCAGTACGCGTACGGCGTGTCCAGCTTGCGGGTGTGCGGCGGGGTCTGCTCGTACGCCGTGTAGGCGGTGCGCGTGCCGTCCGTCCAGCCGCCGAAGATCACCACGTGGGAGCCCTTCTCCGGGTCGGACGCGTTGTGGAACAGCAGGATGTCGCCCGGCTCCAGCTCCGCCTTGGTGATGCGGTCGGCGACGGTGCCGAGGCTTCCGGTCCACTCGTTCGCGGGCAGCTTCCAGGCCATCGACACGAAGCCCGAGCAGTCCTGCCGGTAGCCGTCGGACCGGTACGCGGTCATGCTGTACGGGACCTTCGCGGCCACCCAGGTCTTGGCCCGGTCGATGATCTCCGTGCGGGTGAGGGAGGCCAGTTCCGCACCGGCCGGGGGCGTCGCGGGCCGGCCGGTCGGACCGTGCAGCGGTGCCCTGGGTCCCTGCGGGGTGCCGGGCTCGTCCGCGGCGGGAGCACCGGGCCGGTGGGGTGCGTGGGCGGCCGCGGGGAGCGCCGCCGCCGGGCCCGCGCCGAGGGCGGACGCGGCGGTCGCGGAAGCGGCGGCGGCCACGACCAGCGTGCGGTACGCCGCCGGATGGGCGAGCGCGCGGCCTGCCGGTGAATGCGGCAGAACGCGCCGCCAGTGACGGCAGCCGGGGCATTCGCAATCGCTCGCGGGATCGATTTCCTCGAATACGGGAGTCTCCATGCGATTCCCCTCACACTCCCGGCACACATGTCCGCGGCGGCGCACTTCGGTACATGTCGGTCAGTTTCTCAACTGTCGTCATCACTCGCATGTTGACGGTCCGAATGATGTACCCGGCTGATTTGCCCGGTCGCCGGGCACGGCGGCCGGATGGTCCGGAGCACCGGTCGGCATCGGGTAGAGTTGCGCAGGTCAGCAGGCGCCGCTAGCTCAGTTGGTTAGAGCAGCTGACTCTTAATCAGCGGGTCCGGGGTTCGAGTCCCTGGCGGCGCACAGACGGTCGAAGGCCTCTCGTATCACACGGGGGGCCTTCGGTGCATTCGGCGTCAGGGCGTCTTGCGATCATGACGAACGCCGTAGAACCCTGGTCCGGCCGGGGGGCCGGGTGCGGAGGGGATGCCGAGGGGGGCATCATGCAACCGGGGGCCGCCATTCCATGTCTATATAAGGTGTGGATGCCGTGGTGACCATGACCCACCACTGACGCGTCCGTGACGGTCGAGGGGGACCTGAGCAGACGAAGGAAGCGACGAAACACGCATGACCAGCGTGTGGGGGGATGACTCATGACGTCGACGCCGACGGGCGCCGGGCAGGACCACGACCCGTCCCAGACAACCCAGCTCAGGGTCCCCGGGCACCGGAACTGGAACACCGGTTCCTTCCGCCGGATAAAGAAGACGCTGCCGAAGTACGACTACGAGCACTACAGCCGCCTCGCGGGCCCCCTCACCCAGCCCGACCCGAACAAGCCGTACCGGGTGCAGTACCGCTCGCTGATCTCGCAGGAGCCGCACCGCATCCGGGTCGCCCTGATGCTGGCCGCCGCCCCGCTGCTGTCGGTGGTGCTGCTGGTCTGGCTGCTCCAGCCCGAGCACTGGACGGAGCGCGACTACCCGGCCTTCTCCTGGCTGCCCGCGCTCGACATCGTGATGCTCGTGGCGATCGGCCTGATCGAGCTGTTCCGCTGCCTGAACGTGCTGTCGAACGCGCACGCCACCCTGGTCGCCCGCGACCCCGTGCCGGTGGTGCCCGAGACCGGCACCAGGGTCGCCTTCCTCACCTCCTTCGTGCCCGGCAAGGAGCCGCTGGAGATGGTGACGAAGACCCTGGAGGCGGCCGTGAAGATCCGTCACCGCGGTCTGATGCACGTCTGGCTCCTCGACGAGGGCGACGACCCGGAGGTGAAGGAGGTCTGCGCGCGCCTGGGCGTGCACCACTTCTCCCGCAAGGGCGTCGCCAAGTGGAACCGGAAGAAGGGCCCGCACCGCGCCAAGACCAAGCACGGCAACTACAACGCCTGGCTCGAGGCGCACGGCGACGACTACGACTTCTTCGCCTCCGTCGACACCGACCACGTGCCGCTGCCCAACTACCTGGAGCGGATGCTCGGCTTCTTCCGCGACCCGGACGTCGGCTTCGTCATCGGCCCGCAGGTCTACGGCAACTACGACAACCCGATCACCAAGGCCGCCGAGTCGCAGCAGTTCCTCTTCCACGCGCTGATCCAGCGCGCCGGCAACCGCTACGGCGGGCCGATGTTCGTGGGCACCTCCAACGCCGTGCGCATCAGGGCGCTCAAGCAGATCGGCGGCCTGTACGACTCGATCACCGAGGACATGGCGACCGGCTTCGAGATGCACCGCCACAAGAACCCGGCCACGGGCCGCAAGTGGCGCTCGGTGTACACCCCGGACGTGCTCGCGGTGGGCGAGGGCCCGAACGCCTGGACGGACTTCTTCACCCAGCAGATGCGCTGGTCGCGGGGGACGTACGAGACGATCCTCAAGCAGTACTGGAAGGGCTGGTACTCGCTGCCGCCGAGCAAGCTCTTCAACTACACGATGATGATCATCTTCTATCCGATGTCGGCCCTGAACTGGATCCTGGCGGCGATGAGCTGCTGCCTGTTCCTGGGCCTGGGCGCGTCCGGCGTCAACATCGACCCGGCGGTCTGGCTGATGCTCTACGGCAACGCCTCCGCGCTCCAGATCGGCCTGTACGTCTGGAACCGCCGCCACAACGTCTCCCCGCACGAGCCGGAGGGCTCCGGCGGCGTGGCCGGCATGATCATGTCCGCGCTGTCGGCGCCGCTGTACGCCAAGGCGCTCATCGACTCCGTGCTGCGCCGCAAGAGCAAGTTCGTGGTGACCCCGAAGGGCGACTCGGCCAGCCCGGACACCCTGTTCGGGACCTTCCGGTACCACTGGTACTTCATCGTGATCTTCGCCGGTTCGATCGCCGCCGGTGTCGCGCTCGGCCACTCGCACCCCGCGATGGTCGTCTGGGCGACGTTCGCGCTGCTGATCACCGCGTCGCCGATGTTCGCCTGGCGCCACGAGCTGAGGAAGGCGAAGAAGCAACCGCCGGTCTCGGCGGCGGAGCCCGCACCCCGGGTCCCGCCGCAGCAGCCCGCGCCCGGACAGGCGTACGCGCCCCACGGGCAGCAGCAGGCGCCCTACGGACAGCAGCCGTACCAGCAGCAGTCGCACGGACGGCACGCGGCGCCCGCTCCGCAGCAGACACCCGACTGGGCCGCCTCCGCCGACGGGGGCGACGACCAGACCATGCAGATCGCCCTTGGTGGACTTGGGGGACGTAAGGAATGAAAGACCGTGCCGGCCGCCGCCGCGCCCGTCGCTTCGCGATAGGTACGGCGGTGGTAGTAGCGCTGGCCGGGATGAACGGGCCGTGGCTCTACCGCTTCAGCACCGAGAAATACCACCAGTACAAGATCAACCAGCCGGAGTACAAGGCCGCCAACGGCAAGTGGGAGATCGTCGAGTTTCCCGAGAAGTACCGGCAGAACACCATCCACGCGGCACTGCTGCGCACCGGCAAGGTGCTGATGGTCGCCGGGTCCGGCAACAACCAGGACAACTCCGACGACAAGCAGTACGACACCCGGATCTGGGACCCCGTCAAGGGCACCATCAAGAAGGTGCCGACGCCCACCGACCTGTTCTGCACCGGGCACACGCAGCTCGCCAACGGCAACCTGCTGATCGCGGGCGGCACCAAGCGGTACGAGAAGCTCAAGGGCGACGTCACCAAGGCCGGCGGCCTGATGGTCGTCCACAACGAGAACCCGGACAAGCCGATCACCCTTCCGGCGGGCACCAGGTTCACCGGCAAGGAGAACGGCAAGACCTTCGTCTCCAAGGACCCGGTGCTGGTGCCCCGCGCCGAGAAGGTCTTCGACAAGGCGACCGGGAAGTTCCTGCGCAACGACCCGGGCCTCGGCCGGATCTACGTCGAGGCGCAGAAGAGCGGCACCGAGTACGAGACGGGCACCGAGGACAACTACCGCATCCAGGGCCTGTCGGGTGCCGACGCCCGCAACACGTACGGCATCGCACAGAAGCTCGCCCTCGACAAGAAGGACTTCCAGGGCATCCGGGACGCCTTCGAGTTCGACCCGGTCGCCGAGAAGTACATCAAGGTCGACCCGATGCACGAGGCCCGCTGGTACCCGACGCTCACCACCCTGAGCGACGGGAAGATCCTCAGCGTCTCCGGTCTCGACGACATCGGCCAGCTGGTCCCGGGCAAGAACGAGATCTACGACCCGAAGACCAGGGAGTGGACCTACACCGACAAGGTCCGCCAGTTCCCGACGTACCCGGCGCTGTTCCTGATGGAGAACGGCAAGATCTTCTACTCGGGCGCGAACGCCGGCTACGGCCCCGACGACGTGGGCCGCGACCCGGGCATCTGGGACGTGGAGACCAACAAGTTCACCAAGGTCCCCGGCATGAGCGACGCGAACATGCTGGAGACGGCGAACACGGTGCTGCTGCCTCCGGCGCAGGACGAGAAGTACATGGTGATCGGCGGCGGCGGGGTCGGCGAGTCCAAGCTGTCCAGCGAGAAGACCCGGCTCGTCGACCTGAAGGCGGACGACCCGAAGTTCGTGGACGGGCCGTCGATGGAGAAGGGCACGCGCTATCCGCAGGCCTCGGTGCTGCCCGACGACAGCGTGCTGGTCTCCGGCGGCTCGGAGGACTACCGGGGCCGCGGCGACTCCAACATCCTCCAGGCGCGGCTGTACCACCCGGACACCAACTCGTTCGAGCAGGTCGCCGACCCGCTGGTGGGGCGCAACTACCACTCCGGTTCGATCCTGCTGCCCGACGGGCGCCTGATGTTCTTCGGCTCGGACTCGCTCTACGCCGACAAGGCCAACACCAAGCCGGGCAAGTTCGAGCAGCGCATCGAGATCTACACGCCGCCGTACCTGTACCGGGACTCGCGGCCGGACCTGGCGGGTGGGCCGCAGACCATCGAGCGCGGCGGGTCGGGGACGTTCACCTCGCGTGCGGCGTCGACGGTCAAGAAGGTGCGGCTGATCCGGCCGAGCGCGTCGACCCACGTCACGGACGTGGATCAGCGGTCCGTCGCGCTGGACTTCGAGGCGGACGGGGACAAGCTGACGGTGACGGTGCCGAGCAGCAAGAACCTGGTTCCGTCGGGGTGGTACATGATGTTCGTTACGGACGGGGAGGGGACGCCCAGCAAGGCGGAGTGGGTGCGGGTTCCGTAGCGCTCCCGCGGGACGTGTCTTCGGGCGCGGGAGCGCTGTGGCCGGTCGCGCACACGCGGCGGCAGCCGCACATGTCACAGCCCCGCGCCCCTGGGTTTCTTATCCCTGCGCCAGTTTCAGGGCGTACTCGGGGTACCACTCGCCTGCCTTCGGGCCGCCCTTGCACTCGCCGTCGGACTCCCCGGGGCGCTTGACCCACAGGTAAGCGTCCACGAGGGGGTCCGACGTCTTCGTCGTCGGGGTTTCGCCGAGGGCGCGCCCCGGAGGGTTGCACCAGCGTTCGTCCGGGGCGCCCTCGGTGTAGGGGCCGTTGCCGTTGCGGCTGGTGTCGACGACGAAGTGCTTGCCGCCGACCTTGGCGGAGAGCCGCTTGCCGTAGGCGATCGACTCCTCGGTGCCGTAGAAGTTCGAAACGTTGACCGCGAAGCCGTCGGCCTGGTCGATGCCGGCCCGCTTCAGGGGGTCGAAGATCTGGTCGGGGTGGCCCCAGCCGGCGTTGCCCGCGTCCAGGTAGACCTTGGTGTTCTCCAGGGCGGCGAGCTTCTCGACCGCGCCCTTGAGGAGGTCGTAGCGCTCCTCGTGGAACTCCTCGGGCGTGCAGCCGTCGACGAGGTGGAGCACCGCGTCCGGTTCGAGTACGACGGTGGCGGCACGGTCGCCGATGCCCTCGGCGACGCCGTCGACGAAGTCCCGGTAGGCGTCGCCGTCGGCGGCGCCGCCCTGGGAGTACTGGCCGCAGTCGCGGTGCGGGATGTTGTAGAGGACGAGCAGCGCGGTGCGGCCGGCCTCGTCGGCGGCCTCGGTGAAGCCGCGGGCCTGCTCCTCGGGGTTCTCCGGGCTGATCCACTCGCCGGTCGGCTGCTGGGCGATCCTGCGGATCTGCTCGGCCTGGTCCTTCTTGCCGTCCTCGGTCAGGGAGGCCACCTGCTGGGCCGCGGTGCCGTCGGGGTTGACCCAGAACGGGTCCGTCTCCTTGGGCTGCTGCGTGATCCCGGCGCCCGCGCCCTTGCCGTCCCCGTCGCCGGACGAGGAGCAGCCCGCGATCAGCAGGGCCGCCGCTCCGAGCACCGCCGCCGACGCAGCCCGCCTCCTGGACATGTTTCCGGCCGGCTTGCTGCCGTACATCCAACCCCCCTGGGTGCACTGTTCGAGGCTCAATCCTGACATACGCCTCCTGTACCCACGCGGTTCCCGGACGGTGGGCCCGGCGCTGTGCTAGGAGGCGGTCGCGGTCAGGTAGGCGGAGACGACGACGTTGGCCGTGTAGCTGTCGGTGGTGTGGTCGAAGGTGCCGCCGCAGGTGATGAGGCGCAGTTCGGAGCGGCCCGTGTCGCGGGGTCCGAAGGCCTGCTGGGCGTCGAAGCCGTCGCGGGTGAGGACCTGGACGTCGTCGACGGTGAACTCGGCGGTCCCCGTGTCGTCGCGGACCACGCGGATCGTCTCGCCGGGTTCGAGGGTGCTGAGTTCGTAGAAGACGGCGGGCCGGGTCTCGGTGTCGACGTGACCGACCATCAGGGCGGTGCCGGCCGCCCCGGGGGTGACGCCGTCCGCGTACCAGCCGACGGCGCCGGGCTGGTCGAAGGGCGGTGGTTCGATCGCGCCCTTGCCGTCGAGGCCGCGGGCGACGACGGGGGCGTCGATGCCGAGCTCGGGGACCTCGATCCGCTGCGGCCGGGCCTCGCCGAGGGGTGCGTGGGCCGGGGGCAGGGGCACGTCGGGGGGCCGGCCGGCGGCCGCCATGTCGCCGGTGGCCGGCCGGGATATGCCCTCGCGCACGTCGGTGGCCTCGCGGCCCCACAGCCACAGCCCGAGGAGCAGCACCATCCAGGCGATGCCGGTCACCAGGCGGCCGCCTGAGGCGGCGGTGCCCGGTGCGGTGTTCGGTGCGGCGTCCTGTCCGGTCGCGGTGTCCTGTCGGGTCGCGGTGTCCCGCGCGTCCTGTCCGGACATGGTCAGTCCGTCCCGCGGCTCCGGCTGCGGACGCTGCGCAGCGCGACGGCGACGGCGGCGATGCCCGCGAGCACCAGGCCGGTCACGGTGTGCGCCGCGCCGGGGGCGTCGACGCGCGCCCCGTCCCCGGCGTCCGACGCGGCCAGCTCCGCGGTGCCGCCGCCGCCCGCGTCGACGGGGGCGACGGGCGATGCGTGCGTGGACGGGCGCCCCTCGTCGTGGACGGTGATGGTGCCCTTGCGTGCCTGGTCGCCGCACTTGACCTGCACGGCGTACGCACCGGCCTGCACGCTGGTGCGGACCCGGCTCGACCCGACGAGGACGCCGTCCCCCGCGGCCAGGCTGAGCCGGACGTCCGACTCGAAGGCCGCGGACACGGCGACGGCCGTCTTCTCGGTGCAGTCGGGCACGCGGAGCGTGACGTCGGTGCCGGGGGCGGGCCTGGACGGGGACACGGAGACGTCGCCGCCGTCCGCCGCGTAGGTGTAGGCCGCCGGTGCGCACAGCGCGGTGGCCAGCGCGGCGCCCGCACAGAGAGTGACTTTCAGTGAGCCCATCGTGTACCTCCAGTTACCTGGAGGCTCCCCCGCGTGCCCCGCACGCGCATCCTGCGCGGGGGTGGGGCTACTCCGATCGGGTCATGGCGGGAGAACGGGGGTTTCGGCGGCCTCGGGGGTGATCGATCCGAACGTATGACTGCATACCATGGGCTTTCCATGGTCCACGCACGGCAGGAGTCCGCCCCCATGACAGAGCGCAAGCCCATCGAATCGTGGCTCACCGACATGGACGGCGTGCTGATGCACGAGGGCGTGCCCGTTCCCGGTGCGGACGCCTTCATCAAGAAGCTGCGCGACTCCGGGCGACCCTTCCTGGTCCTCACCAACAACTCGATCTACACCGCGCGGGACCTGCACGCCCGCCTGAACCGGATCGGTCTCGAGGTGCCGGTCGAGAACATTTGGACCTCCGCGCTGGCCACCGCCTCCTTCCTGGACAACCAGCATCCCGGCGGCACCGCCTACGTCATCGGTGAGGCCGGTCTGACGACGGCGCTGCACGACGCGGGCTACGTGATGACCGACACCGACCCCGACTTCGTGATTCTCGGTGAGACACGGACCTACTCGTTCGAAGCGCTCACGAAGGCCATCCGTCTGATCAACAACGGCGCCCGTTTCATCGCCACCAACCCGGACAACACCGGGCCGTCGCCCGAGGGCGCCCTGCCGGCGACGGGTTCCGTGGCCGCGCTGATCACGAAGGCCACGGGCAAGGAGCCGTACTTCGTCGGCAAGCCGAACCCGCTGATGATGCGCACCGGGCTCAACGTCATCGGCGCGCACTCCGAGACCAGCGCCATGATCGGCGACCGGATGGACACCGACGTCCTGGCCGGGCTCGAGGCCGGGATGGAGACCTTCCTCGTCCTCACGGGGCTGACGACGCTCAACGACATCGACCGCTACCCGTACCGGCCGACCAAGGTCGTGGAGTCCATCGCGGACCTGGTGGACCTCGTCTGAGGGATCTGAGGGAGCGGGCTCTTCCGCCGGCCTCAGCCGCCGTCGCCCCGCCCGAACAGCGGCGCCAGCAGCAACTGGGCCGCACCCTCCGCCACCGCCCGCGCCCCGCCCGGCGCGAGCCGCACCGGTACGGCGCCGTCGTGGCCGCCCTCACGCCGGGCGCGGGCGTCGAGGACCGCGCCGACGCCGTGGACGAAGGCCTCGGGCGCGGCGTCGACGGTACGGCCGCCCAGCAGCACCAGGTCGATGTCCAGCAGCCCGGCGAGGTTCGCGGCGCCCGCGCCGAGCACCCTGGCCGCCTCCGCGAGGTCCCCGCGGGCGACGGCGGCGAGGCACAGGGCCTCTATGCAGCCCCGGTCGCCGCAGGTGCAGGGCGGTCCGTCGAGCTGGACGACCTGGTGCCCGAACTCCCCGGCGCCGGTCCTGGCGCCGCGGTGCACGCCGCCGCCGAAGACGAGACCGGCGCCGAGGCCCGTACCGAGGTGCAGATAGGCGAAGGAGCCGCCCTCGCGTCCCGCGTCCGTGATCGCGAGGCCGAGCGCGGCCGCGTTGGTGTCCTTGTCGACGACGACCGGCACACCCAGCCGCCGCTCCAGCGCGTCCCGCAGCGGGAAGCCGTCCCACTCCGGAAAGCCGGTGACCCGGTGCAGCACACCCCGGCCGTGGTCGAGCGGCCCGGGGAGGGCGACGCCGAGACCGAGCAGGGTGGGAAGGCGTCGGAGGAGGGCGGGAGCGTGATCGAGCACGTCGGGGTCGGCACCGGCGGCGTACCCCGGGTGCCGGGAGCCCGCCCCACCGGGAACCCCCGCCCCGCCGAACGGCTGCGATCCGGCCCCACCGGAGGGCTCCGGCCCCGACCCAGCAGAGGGCTCCGGCCCCGACCCACCGGAAGGCTCCGGCCCCGACCCGCCGGGGGGTCTCGGTCCCGACCCAACGGAAGGCACCGGCCCCAACCCAGCAGAGGGCTCCGGCCCCGACCCACCGGAAGGCCCCGGCCCCAACCCACCGGAAGACACCGGCCCCGCCCCGCCGGAAGACACCGGCCCCAACCCAGCAGAGGGCTCCGGCCCCGACCCACCGGAAGGCCCCGGCCCCAACCCACCGGAAGACACCGGCCCCGCCCCGCCGGAAGACACCGGCCCCAACCCAGCAGAGGGCTCCGGCCCCGACCCACCGGAAGGTCCCGGTCCCGACCTGCCGGAAAGCTGCGGTCCCGACCCGCCGGGGGGTCTCGGTCCCGACCCGGCAGAGGGCTCCGGTCCCGACCCGGCAGAAGACGCCGGCCCCAACCCGGCGGAAGACACCGGCCCCGACCCACCGGAAGGTCCCGGTCCCGACCTGCCGGAAAGCTGCGGTCCCGACCCGCCGGGGGGTCTCGGTCCCGACCCGGCAGAGGGCACCGGTCCCGACCCGGCAGAAGACGCCGGCCCCAACCCGGCGGAAGACACCGGCCCCGACCCGCCGGAAGGCCCCGGCTGCTGCGCGGCACGGGCTCGCAGACCGCCCGCCCTGGCATGGGCGAGCGGGCCGCCCTGCTCGGCGCGGACTCGTGGGCCGTATCCGGCAAGTGACCGCAGGTCTTCGGTGGCAGCCGTCCTCCTCCCCGCGGACCCGGCCGGCCCCGCGGCCTCCGACCGAGCCGGGCTCACACCCTCCGCCCCCGCCCCCTCCGCCGCCGACGCTTCCGCCGTCAGCTCCTCCGCCGCCCGCGCCACCCCTTCCAGCACGGTCTCGGCCCCCGCGCCCAGGTCCAGTGGAGCGCGCCGCTCCCCCACCACCCTGCCGTCGAGGTCGACCAGCACCGCCCGCAGCTCGTCCCGGTCCAGGTGGACGCCGAGGGCGTGACCGGCCCCGGGCACCAGGCGCAGGACCGTGCGCGGCTTGCCGCCGGTGGACGCGCGGCGTCCGGCCTCGGTGGCGAGGCCCTCGCCCCGGAGCCGCGCGGTGATCTTGCTGACCGCCTGCGGGGTGAGCCCGGTGCGCTCGGCGAGTTCCAGCCGGCTGATGCCCTCGGCACCGGCGGTGCGCAGCAGGTCGAGCACCAGGGCGGTGTTGTGGCTGCGCAGGGCGAGCAGGTTGGCGCCGCCCGCACCCGTACCCGTACCTCCGCCGATCCCCGCGCCTCCGCCGTTGCTCCTGTTCACTCCCCCATTGTCCCCGGCGCTTGCACTTTGGCAACACCGTTGCGAAAGTGGGACGCATGACTGGTACTCCTCCCGGCAACCCCCCTCTGCGCGTCGGCCTCGTCGGCTACGGCCTCGCGGGTTCCGTCTTCCACGCCCCGCTGATCGCCGCCACCGAGGGCCTCGCCCTGGACACGGTCGTCACCTCGAACCCGGAGCGGCAGCAGCAGGCCCGCGCCGAGTTCCCGGACGTGCGCACCGTCGCCACGCCCGACGAGCTGTTCGACCGGGCCGGCGAGCTGGACCTGATCGTCGTCGCGTCCCCGAACAAGACGCACGTGCCGCTCGCGACGCGGGCGCTGGAGGCCGGTCTGCCGGTCGTGGTGGACAAGCCGGTGGCGGGCACGGCAGCCGAGGCGCGCACGCTGGCGGCGCTGGCCGAGGAGCGCGGTCTGCTCCTCTCCGTCTTCCAGAACCGCCGCTGGGACAACGACTTCCTCACCCTCCGCGAGCTGCTCGCCCAGGACGCGCTGGGCGACGTGTGGCGCTTCGAGTCCCGCTTCGAGCGCTGGCGGCCGAAGCCGAAGGGCGGCTGGCGCGAGTCCGGCGACCCGGCGGAGATCGGCGGTCTCCTGTACGACCTCGGCAGCCACGTCGTCGACCAGGCCCTGGTCCTCTTCGGCCCGGTCACGCAGGTGTACGCCGAGTCCGTGGTCCGGCGGGCGGGCGCGGAGGCGGACGACGACACGTTCCTCGCGCTCACGCACGCGAACGGCGTCCGCTCCCACCTCTACGTCTCCTCCACCGCCGCCCAGCTCGGCCCCCGCTTCCGGGTGCTCGGCTCGAAGGCCGGCTACGTCAAGCACGGCCTCGACCCGCAGGAGGCGGCACTGCGCGAGGGCAAGCGGCCGGGTCCCGGCTGGGGCGAGGAGGACGAGTCGCTGTGGGGCCGCGTCGGCGCCGGGGACTCCCCGCTGACCGGCGGCGGCCAGGTGGCGGCGACCGTCGCGGGCGACTACCCCGCGTACTACGCGGCGGTGGCGAAGGCCCTGCGCGAGGGCGGTCCGAACCCGGTGGACGCCCGGGAGGCGGCCGCCGCCCTGGACGTCCTGGAGGCGGCCCGCCGCTCCGCCCGCGACGGAGTGGTGGTGGCCCTGTGAGCACCACACCTACGACGCCCACCGTGGTGGAGCTGGAGGAGCAGGAACGCCGTCTGGTCTTCCGCCGGTTCACGCACGACGACGCGTGGGCGCTGGGCTCCCTGCTCGTCGAGCTGGCCCGGGAGCGCGAGGCTCCGGTCGCCGTCGACATCCACCGCGCCGGCCAGCAGCTCTTCCACGCCGCCCTGCCGGGTTCCACCCCGGACAACGACGCCTGGATCGCGCGCAAGCGCCGCGTGGTGGAGCGGTACGGCTCGGCCTCGTACCTGGTCGGCTCCCGTTTCCGGGCCAAGGGCACGACCTTCGAGGAGTCCTCGCGGCTCGACCCGGGCACGTACGCGGCGCACGGCGGCTCCTTCCCGGTCACCGTCGCCGGCGTCGGTGTCGTCGGCGCGGTGACGGTCTCCGGACTGCCGCAGGTGGAGGACCACCGCCTTGTGGTGGAGGCGCTGGAGCGCTTCCTCGGCGAGTAACCCGGCCGGCCCCGCGCGGCGCGGTCGGGGAATCAGCGGTGGGTATCCGTGGTTGGCAGGCAGACACGCAGCATGATCACGGTGCCCACCGGAGGGATCGCAAGCGATGAACGAGGCGACGGCTTCCCCGCAGGATCTCAAGGACCAGAGGGGTCTGAACGAGCTGAAGGATTCGGTCGGACGATACGGCGTCTGGAGCGTCCCCCTGCGCTCCGAGGCCCCGGAGGGCGCGGCCGAACGCGCCGATGCGGCCGCCGAGTTGGAGCAGCTCGGCTACGGCGCCCTGTGGCTCGGCGGCAACAGCGCCGCCCGGAACGCCGCCCCGCTGATCCGCGCGACCTCGCGGATCGTGGTCGGCACCAGCATCCAGAGCATCTGGGAGCACAAGGCGTCCGAGGCGGCGGCGGCCTTCGCCGAGCTGGAGGTGTCCCACCCGGGCCGCTTCCTGCTCGGCCTCGGCGTGAGCCACGGCCCGCGCGTGGAGGGGTACCGCCGCCCGTACTCGACGATGGTCGGCTACCTGGACGAGCTGGACCGGGCCGGGATGCACGCCGGCCACCGGGTGCTGGCGGCGCTCGGCCCGAAGATGCTGGACCTGTCCCGGGACCGGGCGGCGGGCGCGATCCCGTACCTGGTGACGCCCGAGCACACGGCGCAGGCCCGGGAGCGGCTCGGCGCGGGCCCGCTGCTGGCCCCGGAGCTGAAGGTCGTCCTCGACGCCGACCCGGCCCGCGCCCGCGCGACGGCCCGCGCCTACCTCGCCATGTACCTGAAGCTGCCCAACTACACGAAGAACTTCCTGAACCTCGGCTTCACCGACGCCGACGTCACCGGCGGCGGCAGTGACCGCCTGATCGACGCGGTCTTCGCCTGGGGCGACGAGTCCACGGTCCGCGCCCGCATCGACGCCTTCCACGCGGCGGGCGCCGACCACGTCGCCCTCCAGCTGGTGGAGGACGACATGACCCGCCTCCCGAGGGACGGCTGGCGCCGGCTGGCCGCGCTGCTGGCCTGAGTAAAGCCAGTGCGGCCGGTGCAGCCCGTCCCGGCCCGGCCCCAGCACCGCGGGCCGGGCCGGCGTCACGGGCGGTTGCCGACGGCCCACCAGATCTGCTGCGGCACGGTGCGCGCCGCCTCGGCCAGGTCGATGTCTCCGACCGAGAGCCATCGACGCGCCAGAGCGGTCACCGGGCCCAGAACGAGCGACTCGAGCACGGGTACGGGCAGTGCCACGAGGTCGCCCGCCTCCTGCCGGTCCCGTAGCCAGGCGGCCAGCGGCGCCAGACGTGCCTCCTGGGAGCTGCGGAGCTCAGGGCCTCTTGCCATGGCCTCGCGGTCCGTCGCGACGGAGTGCATGAGCCGGGCCGCGTCCGGATGGTCCGTGACGAAGCGCAGGTAGTCGTGGACCACGGCCTCGATGCCGCGGCGCGTGTCGTCACCGGCCTCCTCGAGTGCCGCGACCAACTCCGCCAGGAGGCGGCCCAGCCAGCGTTGCGCCACGGCGGCCAGCACGCCCTGGAGACTGCCGAAGTGATGGTAGACGCTGCCGGCGCTCACCCCGCTGGCGGAGGTCACGGCGCTCACGGTGACGCCCGCCTCGCCCGACGCGGCGTACAGATCCAGCGCACAGTCGAGCACCTGCTCGACGGTGGCCACTCCGCGCTGCTGTTTCGGACCCATGGGTCGGACGTCCTCGCTCCCGGAGCCTCCCACTCGCCCCTGCCGGTGAGCCTAGCCTCCGTTCCAGCGCGGGAGAGATTTCTGGAAATTTTTCTGGAAACAATTCCACACTGCGCTCTCTTGTCTCAGACTGAATGCGACTGATCGCCCGTCAGCCCGTGCCTCCACACGGCGAACCACGCGGTGGGAGCACGACGGAACCGGAGCGGAGGCACTGTGACGGAGAGGTCCACCGCAGGCGGCATGGGACTCGTGGCACTGGCGGGCGAAGAGCGGAGACTGGGTCCCTACCGCCTGCTGGGTCAGCTGGCCACGGGCGGAATGGGGCTGATCTACCTGGGGCGGAACGTCGAAACGGGCCACCTGGCCGCGGTGAAGACGGTGCTGGCGCCCGGCGGGGTCAGCGACGAGGCACGTCGCCGTTTCCGTCGCGAGGTCGCCCTCGCCGCGCGCGTCAGCAGCAACCGCACGGCCCGGGTGCTGGACTCCGACGCAGGGGCGGCCAAGCCGTGGATGGCGATGGAATACGTGCCGGCGCCGTCACTCGAGGCGCTGGTCGTGCAGCGGGGAGCGCTGAACGGAGCCGGCGCGGTATGCCGTGTGGGCAGGGGTGTGGCCGAGGCGCTCGTGGAACTGCACGGCAAGAAGATCGTGCACCGCGATGTGAAACCGCTCAACGTACTGCTCACCGCCGCCGGACCCAAGGTCATCGACTTCGGCATCTCACATGCGAGCGACCTGACCAGTACCCGCCTCACCCTGGGCACCATCGCGTTCGCCGCACCGGAGCAGGCCGAGGGGCAGTCCTGTACGGCCGCCTCCGATGTGTACTCGCTCGGTGTCACCCTGTACTACGTGGCCTGCGGACGGCTTCCCTACCCGTACACCACGGAACCCCTGCAGCAGCTCAACTACGTCCGGCAGGCCGACATCGACCTCGCCGGTCTGCCCGACGGCCTCGCCGGTCCCGTCGGCGCCTGCCTGTCCCGCGACCCGGCCGGGCGGCCCACCGCCCGGGAGTTGATCCAGTCGTTGTCGGTCGGCACCGAGTCCCTGCCCGCCGACTGGAACCTTCTGATCGCCTCGTACGCCCGGGAGGGCCGGCGCCTGGAGCAGGCCGCCGGTCTTTCCGAGGCCGAGACCCTGGTCCGCGACTGGACCATGCCCCGCACCCGCGTCCTCAGCGAGGCTCCCGACGGCGACGGCACGAGAAGCGGACCCGAAAAGCGGAAGCCTCACAAGCCGCAGACGCAGGAGGGACGGAAGAGGAAGAAGCAGGCGCCGGGGAAACCGCCCGGCAAGCAGAAGGACAGACCGCCGGCGAGGCCTGAGGCCGAGCACAAGACCGAACCGCCGGCCGAAGCCGAGGTACCGAAGACACCAACGGCGGAGAAGTCCACGCCGGCCGTCGGCACGGTGGTCAAAGCGATCGTCCTGATCCTCGCGTGGGCCCTGATCCTCTTCGGCTGGGACTCCGTGTCCGCGGCCCTGTCCGAGGTCGCGGACCGGGTGGCATCCGTTTTCGCCGAGCAGGACGATGCCGGCACGCAACCCGGAGCGGACCCGGGCGCCGACACGGGGAAGACGCCGGACGTCTCGGCCTCCGAGAGCGCCGCTGCCGCTGCCTTCGCCCGCGTGAGACCGGACGACTGTCTGCGCAACCTCCGGGAAGGCACGGTCTACCCCAACGACTGGACCCCCTCCACCCCGACGAGGGTCCCCTGCTCTGCCAAGGCCGCCGTCTACCGTGTGACCACGGCGGGCAAGGTCAAATGCTCGATCGACAAGACGGTGTGGCGACTCAGTCTCAGCAGCACCACCGTTCTCTGCCTCACCCGCAACTACGTGGCGGGCCAGTGCCTGAAGGCCGGCGAAATCGATGACGACGTGAAGATCTACGGCAACACCATCCGCTCCTGCTTCGCCGCGGACGAGACCCTGGTACGCATCACCGCCGTTCAGGACACCGCCTCCGAAGACTCCAACGTCTGCGGAGCGGACCGCCGTTGGGACCTCGACGACGGTACCGTCCTCTGCGGCAGGCTGGTCGGCTGAGCCGCGGCCGGCGACTGGGCCGGGGCGGGACCGGCCCAGTCGCACGCACCCGCTCTCCGCTCAGGCCCCCTTGAACTCCTGCCGCTGCCGCCCCAGCCCCTCGACCTCCAACTCGACGACATCGCCCGGCCGCAGATACGGCTTCGGCTCGGGCTGCCCCATCGCCACCCCCGCCGGCGTCCCGGTGTTGATGACGTCACCGGGACGCAGCACCATGAACCGACTCACGTACCGCACGACCTCCCCCACCGGGAAGATCTGCTCCGCCGTCGTCCCGTCCTGCTTCAGCTCGCCGTTGACCCACAGCCGCAGCGAAAGCCGCTGCGGGTCGGGCACCTCGTCGGCGGTCACCAGCCACGGGCCCAGCGGGTTGAACGTCTCGCAGTTCTTGCCCTTGTCCCAGGTCCCGCCGCGCTCGATCTGGAACTCCCGCTCGGACACGTCGTGCGCGACCGCGTACCCGGCGACACACGCGAGCCCCTCCTCCGCCGACTCCAGGTAGCGGGCGGTGCGCCCGATGACAACCGCCAGCTCCACCTCCCAGTCGGTCTTGACGGACCCGCGCGGCACGAGCACCGTGTCGTGCGGCCCGACCACCGTGTCCGGCGCCTTGAAGAAGACGACCGGCTCGGCGGGCGGCTCGGCCCCGGTCTCGCGGGCGTGGTCGTGGTAGTTCAGCCCGATGCACACGATCTTGCCGATGCGTCCCACCGGCGGTCCCACGCGCAGCCCCGTCGCGTCCAGGGCGGGCAGCTCACCGGCCTCGGCGGCGGACCGTATCCGGCCGAGCGCGCCCTCGTCGGCGAGCAGTTCGCCGTCGATGTCCGTCACGACGCCCGACAGGTCTCGCAGGGTCCCGTCGGCGTCGAGCAGCGCGGGCCGCTCCGACCCCGCCGTACCGACTCGCAACAGCTTCATGATCCCCAACTCCTCGATCGCGGGCAGCCCGCCCGACGATGCGCGACCTGGGTGCGGCAGCAACGCGACAGCATCGGAGGACTGGTCGATCCTCCAAGGAGGGGGTCCACTCCGCAATACCCCGTTCACGTACTGGACCGTAGCCACGCACCCGGCCGGCCCGCGCTCAGCGGTAGAGCACCGCCCGCTCCGCCGCGCTCCACGTCGTGCTGGTGACGACGTACAGCGCGGCGGCCAGCGGCACCACGGCCACGGTGAAGAGGGTGAAGAAGGACATGAACGGCATGACCCTGGTGATCGCGCCGACGCCCGGCACGGGCTCCCCGTCACCGGTGGGCAGCACCGGCCGCGCGGCCATCGTCCGCTTGGTGAGCCGGTAGCTGAAGGTGGCGACCCCGGCGACGAGCGCGAACAGCACCGCGTACACGAGCCCCGCGCCTCCGAGCACCCCGCCGTCGCCGAGCGCGTCGGCCCAGCGTCCGCCGAGCGGGGCGGCGAGGAGCCGGTGCGAGAGCAGCGCGTTGGCCTCGCCGCCGATCGAGGAGCTGGAGAACAGGTGGTAAAGGAGGAAGAACGCGGGGAGCTGGAAGAGGCTCGGCAGGCATCCCGACAGCGGGGACACCTTCTCCTCGGCGTGCAGTTCGAGGACCGCCCGCTGGAGCTTGTCGGGGTCCTTGGCGTGCTTGCGGCGCAGCTCGGCGACGCGCGGCTGGAGCTCGGTGCGCGCCTTCTGGCCGCGCGCGGCGGCCCGGGACAGCGGGTGGACGAGGAGTCGTACGAGGGCCGTGAACAGGACGATGGCGGCGGCCGCGGCCGAGGCGCCGAACAGGGGCTGGAGCAGGTCGGCGAGGTGTCCGACCAGGCTGGCGAAAACGGACATGGTGGGTGAGCCCTCCGGGGGTCTCGTCGTGCCGGGTTGAGGCGGGGCGGCATGACGACACGACCGGCGCGGGGCCGGGTGGAAAGGAGATGTGCCCTACGCGGTGGTCGCCGGGAGGGCGTGTCCGGGCGCTCGGGGCCTGCGGCGGCCGGGGGCGTCGGGATCCCGTTGGGGCAGGAAGGCCGTACGCAGGTCACGGTCCCTGATGGCCGTACGCACCCGGGTGGGCGGCACGGCGGGCGCGCAGCGTGCGGCGACGACGGCGCACGCGGCGAGCGCGGAACCGACCGCGGTGGTCGCGGCGAGCGCGACGGTGGCGGAGAGGCTGCCGACGTCGACGAGCGCGACGGGCAGGAGGACCAGCAGCAGGACGAGAAGGGGACGCAGGAGACGCAGGAGACGCAGGACGGCCGGGCGGTTGCCCGTGGTCGTCGGCGACATCGGCGACTCCTCCTCTCGCACGCGCGTTTGCCCCAGTTATACAGGACGTTGCGCGGGGCCCGGCTCGGTCTCGATCGGCTGGAGCAGCCGCCGCGTACCGAGCAGCGCCCGGCTGACCGGGTCCGCGGGGTCGGGGTCGAGTCCGGGGCCCGGCCGCATGTCGATGTCGTGGACGGCGACGAGCCTGCCGCAGGCGGGGCAGGCGCCGTACGGACTGAGTTCGGTGCCGCAGTCGGCGTGCCAGAAGGTGCGCATCGGCTCGCCGCCGAGCTGCTCGCGCCCCCAGATGCCGAGCGCCCGCAGGGCGGGCCACAGGGCGATGCCGCGGTCGGTGACGACGTACTCGTCCCGGGGCGGCGACTCCTGGTACCGGCGCTTGTCCAGGATGCCCTCGGCGGTGAGCGCCTGGAGGCGGTTGGCCAGGACGGCGCGCGGGATGCCGAGGTGGACGAGGAAGTCGTTGTAGCGCCGGACACCGTAGAGGGCGTCGCGGATCACCAGCAGCGTCCAGCGCTCGCCGACGACCTCGAGCGCGCGGGCGATCGAGCACTCCTGCGTCGCGTAGTCCTTGCCCAGTGCCATGCCGTCCACTGTAGCGACTTCCCGCCACAAGGTTCAGTCACCGAACCAACGGTGCTAGGTTGGTCCACCTCAGGTCAGTTCATTGACTGAACTCGCGACTCCGACCCACCCTCCCGTCGAGCCACCGAGAGCGGACCGCCACTCATGAGCGACACCGGCACGGACTCCTCCACCTCACCCACCACCCCGGCAGCCGCGACAGCCGCGCCGCCCGCCGAACGCGCCTCGCCGCCCCCGCACCCCGGCCGCACCCTCGCGCTGACCAGCGCCGCGACCGCCGTGGCCCTGATGACGTACACCGCGCCGCTGGTCACGCTTCCCGACACGGCCGCCGCCCTGCACACCCCGCTGTCCGCCCAGGCCTGGCTGATCAACGGCACCCCGCTCGGCCTGGCCGCCCTCCTCCTGGTGGCCGGCAGCCTGGCCGACGACTACGGGCGCCGCCGGCTCTTCGTCTCCGGGACACTGGCCCTCGGCGTCACCACCGTCCTGGGCGCCTTCGCGTCCACGACCTGGCTGTTCACGCTGGCCCGCATCGCACAGGGCGCGGCGAGCGCGGCGCTCCTCGCCAGCAGCCTCGGCCTGCTCGTCCACGCCTTCCCGACCCCGGCCGGGCGGCTGCGCGCCACCGGCGTGTGGGGCGCCTTCGTCAGCGGCGGGATAGCCGTCGGCCCCGTACTGGTCGGGGCGATCCCCGACTGGCGACTGGCGTACGGCGTCCTCGGCGCGGCCGCGCTGGTGGTGGCGGGGCTGGGGGCGCGGGCCCTGTCGGAATCGCGCTCGCCGCGGCCCGGCCGGCCGGACCTCGCCGGCGCGTTGACCTTCGGACCGGCGCTGGTCGCACTGGTGGCGGCGCTGACGCTGGGCCGGGACGGCTGGCTGCGGGCGCCGGTGGGCCTGCTGCTGGCGGCGGCGGTGCTGCTGGGCGGCCTGTTCGTGGTCGTGGAACGCCGCGCCGCCACCCCGATGATCGACCTGTCGCTGCTGCGCCGCCCGCTCTTCCTGGCCTCCTCCGCGGGCGGGCTGTTCACGGGCCTGTCGGTGATCGGGCTCTTCAGCTTCCTGCCGACGGTGCTGCAGCGGGCGCTGGGCCTGTCCCCGATGGACACGGCCCTGCTCTCCCTGGTCTGGGCCGGCCTGGCCTTCGCGGTGGCCCTCCAGGCCCGCCGTTTCGCCCACCGCGTCTCCCCGCGCCACCAGTTGGCCGTCGGTTTCGCCCTGCACGCGGCCGGCGTCCTGACCATGCTCGGCGCCGTCGACGCGGGTTCCTGGGCGCGCCTGCTGCCCGGCCTGGTCGTGGCGGGCGTGGGCAGTGGCCTGCTGAACGCCGCGCTGCCGCTGCTCGCGGTGGAGTCGGTGCCGACGGCCCGCGCGGCGATGGGCTCGGGCGCGCAGCAGACGTTCCGCTACATCGGCTCGTGCGCCGGGGTCGCCCTGACGATCGCCATCGCGACGTCGGCGGGGAGCCCGGGGGCGGGCACGAACGTGGCCCTGTGGGTGTCGGCGGGGCTGGCCGTGGTGGCCGCGGTGCTGGTGGGAACGCTGCGGCCACGGCACTGAGCGGCGCGCCCCGTACCCCGGCCATCCTCGGCACCGCCGCCCGGTCTCCGGCACCCGGGTGGCTGACCCCCGTCACCTCACGGCAGTACGGTGTCCCCCATGCGCCCCGACACGCCCGCCGAAAACGTCGACCACGCCGCCGAGGCTGCCCGCCTGGAACGGACCGCCGGCCTCTACCCCGAGGACGCCGAGGCCCTGCTGCTGCGCGCCGCGGCCCACCTGGAACTGTCCGGCGACCGCCCGGCCGCGACCAAGCTCTACGACCGCCTGCTGTCGTCCGACACCCCCGCCGCCCTGGAGAACCCGTCCCTGGTCCGCGCCCTGAAGGCGTCCAACCTCTGGGAGTACGACCACGAGGCGGAGGCCAGGGCGATCATCGACGGCGTGCGTGCGGCGGCGCCGCGCGACCCGGCCCCCTGGGTGATCGTGGCGGAGGCGCTGGAGTCCCACGACGAGCTGGAGGCGGCGCACGAGACGTTCACGGAGGGCGCCCGCCTGCTCCTCACCGACGTACCGGAGCCCCCGTACTCCACCCACCCCCTCCTCTACGGCCGCCACCGCGTCCGCCGCATGCTGGGCCTGGCCCACGACGGGTGGGACACACTGGCCGACACCCTGCACTCGATGCCGGTCTCCCTGGACGAGCTGCACGACCCGAAGCGCGTCTGGTCCCTGGGTTCGGACGACCCGGCGGACCTGGAGGCGGAGATCTCCCGCCTCCGCGCCGAGCTGGGCGCCTACCGCGAGGCCCTGTCCCGCCCCTTCCCCGTCGCCATGCTCCACTGGCCGGCCGGCGAACTGGCGGAACTGATCGAGGCGTACCCGTCCCTCGCCTCCGAATACCCCTCCTACGACGCCCACCTGGCGTCGATAGAGGCGGCCCTGCGCGAACTGGCCTCGTCGGGCACCCCGAACCTCGGCGTCGTCCCGGGCACGGTCCCGTCCTACGAGGCCTTCGCGGCATCCGAGGGCGCGTCCCCGTCCGACCCGACGCTGCTCCCCCAGTACGCGACGACACTGGCGGCCCGGGGCCTCGCGGTGGCGTGGCCCCCGCAGCGCGGGGCGGCGTGCTGGTGCGGGTCTGGGCGGACGTACGGCGAGTGCCACGGGGAGGACGTCGCCGGGAAACGGTGAGATCCGGCGCCGCCGGTCGTCTACCACGTCTACCGGTGCGAGACCTCACCGCGGAGCGGCCGGGGGCCTGATCCGCCCCCGCTCCCCCGGCCGTGCCCGCCGCCAGGCCACCTGCCCCGCCCCGCGAGGCCGCCTCAGGCGCGGCGGGCCCGCCAGAGCCAGCCCGACGCGCCGACCACGACGGCGAGCACCACCAGGTTGCCCACGAGGGCCGGGGTGTCTCCCGCGGGGGCGACGGTGGTCTCCCGCCAGACGAGCCCGGCGACGGTAGGCGCGACGACGCTCAGCAGTACGCCGACGATCTTCCGCACCGGCGTCCAGTGCACCGAGGTGCACAGCAGTACCCCGCCGGCGATGCGGACCAGGCCGCTGCACAGGGCCAGGCCGGGCACGTCGGGGAGGACCGTGGTGACGAGGTACGGAACGGCCAGCATCAGCAGCGGCACCAGCGGATGCACCCTGCCGCGCCGCACGGGAACGCCCGCACCGCCGGACACCGGAGCCGGGGCGCCACCGCTGCCCGCCTCGGCCAGCGCCGTCGCCGCGATCGTGCGGG
Organism: Streptomyces sp. NPDC093065; assembly: GCF_044754585.1. NCBI lineage: Bacteria > Bacillati > Actinomycetota > Actinomycetes > Kitasatosporales > Streptomycetaceae > Streptomyces > Streptomyces sp. NPDC093065. The sequence goes on from NZ_JBIVPJ010000001.1 coordinate 460,815, forward strand.
GGTCCCCCAGCTCCGCGAGGATCTCGCCGGGCGCGGCACCGGGACGTTCGGCGCGGGCCACCTCGATGTGCTCGCCGAGGTCGGCGACGAGTTCCCGGCGCCGGTCGGCGGGCAGCGCGGAGGCCTCGCGCTCGACGGCCGCGAGGTAGTCGCGAACGAGGTCGGTCGAAGTCGTGGGCGTCTTCATACGAGATCTCCGGCGGAGGGGTGCGGGGTGGTGGTCAGGAACGCGTCGACGGCGTCGCGGAAGCCGGGCCAGACGTGGCTGAACTCGTCCAGAGCGGCCCGGCCGGTGGCGGTCAGCGCGTAGTAGCGACGGGGCGGGCCGGAGGCGGACTCCTGCCAGGTGGTCGTGACCAGGTCCTCGCGGCGCAGCCGGGAGAGCAGCGGATAGACGGTGCCCTGACTGGTGGCAAGGGCCCCGGACTCCTCCAGGGCGTGCAGGAGTTCTACGCCGTAGCGGGGACGGTCCCGCATCAGGGCGAGCACGCAGTACTCCAGCACACCCTTGCGCAGCTGGGCGGCTGCGCGGGCCTGCTTGGTCGGATCACCTGGTTCTGGCCGGGTTCAGTTGATGATCTCGGCGCGGCCTTCCCGATGCATCGCGGTCAGCCGGTCCCGCCACGCCTGGAGGGCCTCGGGGGTCTGGCGCGTCCAGCCGGTGACCTCACCGACGATCCGGATCGGCTCCCTGCTGCGGTAGGAGCGGGTGGGGTTGCCGGGGAACTTCCGGTCGGTGACGTTCGGGTCGTTCTCGAACTCCCCGGTCGGCTCGACGGCGTACACGCGCGGTTCCCCGTCACCGGCGGCGAGTTCGGCCGCGAGCCCCGCGCCGTCACGCAACGCGGTGAAGTAGATGTGGTTCATCACGATCTCGGGCCGGTAGTTCGAAGGGAACCCGGCGGTGAGGTGATCCCCGACCCGCAACTCGGCCTTCGTGCCGTGGAAAAAGGGCCCCTCGTCCAACACCTCGTCCATTGCGGCAGGTTACCAACGGGTCGTCACGACGCCGACCCGTTGGCAGCGCAGCCTGCCGCCTCGTCGGAGAATCAGGGCATCAGGTTCCCGCTGTAGATGAACCGGCTCTTGCTGGTGTCCTGATCCATCTTTCCGGTGATCTCATACCAGACGTTGCCGTAGGAGTTGACGCACTTGTAGTACGTGCGGACGGAGGTCTTGGCCGCGAGGGTCTTCGTAACCGTGGAGGAGCCGTAGTACCCGGTGTGGACCGGCGTCCGGTATTTCGTCACCACGGTTCCGGGGGATCCTTCGCAAGTCTTCGCCTGAGCGCTCATGGCCACCCCGGATTCGGCCTGGCCATGAACGGGCGCTCCGGTGGCCGTCGGGGCGGAGAGAAGGGCCGCGGAGACGGCTGCGGCCGGAACGACCGTCGCGGTCCACGTCTTGATGCGCCTCATGGTGAACGTCCTACCTTTCAGTGGCGAGGCTCTCGGAGTGTCGATCGGGACGCCTGACGCCCCGGCCGAACAGCCCGGGGGCCTCGTCGGTCATCTGTCTTTTCGCACTCGTTTTTCGCCGCAGCAGTCTTTTGTCTCAGTCGACTTGCCGCGGTGGTCACTTGGCGCGGTGGTCACTTGGGACAGTCGCCGCCGTTCTCGTCGGAGCGCGTGTACTCCACCACCACGGAAATGCCCGTCGGCAGTGTCGTCCCAGACCAGTGGGTGGTCGCCGTCATGAACGAAGGACGCCGGGCCGGGCACATCTGGCGCCCCTGTGGGGCCCGGACTCGCCGGTCACGCTGTAGTGCGAGCGCGGCGCGCTTCTTCATTGCGGTGATCCTCACTCGGACATGTCCACGTTGCCCCTGCCGCAGCGCGGCACTTCCACGCGTCGGCACCCGGAGACACCGAGCCGCATTCCGCATGCGGACCACCGCCTCCCCGGACCCGCGTCACAGAATGCCGTGGCCCAAAGAAACGAACAATGACCGTTTTCGCATGGGCGGATAAGCCGGGGATTATCGGTTGGCTGAGGCCGTGTCGGAGATTCGAGGCAGCAGTCGCGGAGACCTTTCCAGATCTTCATGCGGGCGAAGACGTGCTCGACGCGCACCCGCTCCGATCCGGTGGGTCGGTCCGGGACGACCGCTGTCTGACTCCCTGCACCAGGATCGCCGGCACAATTGCGACGTGCCCGACCCCATCCCGTCCTCCGCCTCCGTGTCCGCCCGCATGAGTCGCCAGGGCTCCCGCGACACGGCGCCGGAGATCGCTGTGCGACGACTGCTCCACGCGTCGGGCATGCGCTACCGCGTGAACGTGCCGGTGCCCGGCATGACCCGCCGCACGATCGACATCGTCTTTCCCAGAGCCAGGGTCGCGATCTTCCTCGACGGGTGCTTCTGGCACGGCTGCCCGCAGCACGCCACCCAGCCGAAGTCGAACGCCGAGTGGTGGCGGGCCAAGCTCGACAAGAACATGGCTCGCGACACCGAGACGTCCGGACACTTGCAGGATCAGGGGTGGGCGGTCCTTCGGTTCTGGGAGCACGAGAGTTCGGAAGAGGTGGCCGCTCGCGTGCGAGCGGTGGTGAAGCGGCGCCTGGCGGAGCAGGCGGGAGAGTGGGAGGCATGGGGGGACTGACGTTCGTGGACGTGTGCTCCGGGGCGGGCGGACTCGCTCTCGGCATGGAACAAGCCGGTTTCCAACCGCGTCTGCTCCTGGACGACGACGAGGACGCCGTCACGACCTTGCGGGCCAATCGGCCGCACTGGAACGTGCTCCGCACCGACCTGCTCGACTACGATCCGGTCGAGCACCCCGAGAGCTATGACGTGGATCTCCTCACGGCGGGCCTGCCGCGGGTGAAGTCGAGTGCGACCGCCGGGCGAGCCGAATCGGGCCTGGAGGAGCGCCTGTTGGAGGCCACGGTCTACCTGGCCCACGCCATCAGGCCACGAGCGGTGATCATCGAGAACGTTCCCGATCTCGCGCACGCGGACAGGTACCGAGGTTTCCGCGACTTCGCACGCGCCGAACTGGCTCATCTTGGTTACGAGTTCAGCTGGTTCGTCGTGAACGCCGTCGACTACGGCGTGCCGCAGAACCGCAGGCAGGGGCTCCTCGTGGCCGTGGAGCGGAGATGGGCCGGCGCCTTCCGAACGCCGACACCCACGGTGCCGCATCGCATGACGGTCGGCGCCGCCCTGAGGGCGTCCATGGCCTCGCGCGGTTGGCGTGACGCCGCCCGCTGGGCCGCCCAGGCCGACCAGCCGGCGCCGACGCTGGTCGGAGGCTCGAAGAACCGAGGGGGTGCCGACCTGGGGCCGACGGGAGCCAAGCGGAAGTGGGCGACCATGGGTGTCAACGCCCACACGGTGGGGGACACCGTACCCGGTCCGGACTTCGTGTGGGATCCCTCGCTCGGCAGAGACAACATGGTGAAAATCACAGTCGAACAGGCGGCGCTGCTCCAAGGTTTCCCCTCTTCCTGGGAAGTCACCGGCCGCAAGACCGCCCGCTACCGCCAGGTCGGACACGCGACACCGCCGCCCGTCGGTCGGGCGCTGGGGCGAGCCGTCGCCGAAGCACTGCGCGGGGAGTCGGCGGCCCCCGCGGCCGGCTAGACTTCCGCCACATGACCAGCACGCCGCCCCACCAGTCCATCCTCGACAGGCCCTTTGTCCTGGACCTCTTCGCGGGGCCCGGTGGGCTGGACGTGGCCGGACACCGGCTGGGTGTCCCCAGTCTCGGTGTCGAGTGGGACAGGAGCGCGTGCCTGACGCGCTACGCGGCCGGCCTGGACACGCTCCACGCCGACGTGAGCGCGGTCCGCAGGGAGTCCTTCGAGTCTCTTCCGCCCGAGATCAACGTGCTTGCCGGCGGTCCGCCGTGCCAGACGTACTCGGTGGCCGGCAAGGGTGCGGGTCGTAAGGCTCTGGAAGAGGTCAAGAAGTTCATCGCACGGCTCATGGCGGGCGATCCCGACGAGGAGATCGACAAGGAGCTGAAGAACCTCAGCGACCCGCGCACGGCGTTGGTGCTCGAGCCTCTGCGATACGCGATCCAGGCGACCAGGAGCCCGAACCGAGGGCACCGACCGTACGACGTCATCGTCCTGGAGCAGGTCCCCGCTGTCGAGGCGCTCTGGGTCCGCTACGCCGAGGTGCTGCAGAAGATCGGCCTTCCCGACGGCACCAAGTACAACGTCGTCGTCGACGTCCTGGACACCGAGACCTTCGGAGTACCGCAGACCCGGTCCCGTGCCGTGCTGATCGCCCGCCGTGAAGGGCTCGGTGAGCCCTCGCTGCCCGACGCGACCCACCATGCCTACGAGGCCAGGGAGTGGAATCGCAGGAACGGCGGCGACGCGGCGGCGGTGCCCGCTCAGCCGACCCTCTACGACGCGGAAGTACCCGAACCTGCCCCGCACCCTGACGCGGACGACGAACTGAAGCACTGGGCGTCGATGGGCGACGCCCTCGCCGAGCCGGTCGGCACACACCTGGGGCGCAAGACGCCTTTCCTGGTCCGGTCGAACTACGGCAGCTCCGGAGTCCCGGGACGACGGGGGGTCCGGACCGACCGACAACCCGCCACCACCGTCACGGGACGCATCTCGCGCTTCGTGGTCTTCGAACCCGTCGGCGACCACCCCGACATCGTCCGGGAAGGTCCGAGGTTCACGATGAACGAGGCAGGGATGCTGCAGAGCTTCCCGCCGGACTACCCGTGGTCGGGTACGGCCAAGGCCCAGCAGGTCGGCAACGCCGTGCCGCCCCTGTTCGGGGCGCACCTCCTGAGCGCCGCGCTCGGTCTCCCCGCGCCGGCCCCGGAGGCCATGAGGAAGCCGTGGGCTCCCGCCACGGAGGAACACCGGGCCAAGCTGCGCAGCCACGGTTGCGGAGCAGCGGACGACTGCACCGCCCGCTGCCCGCGCCCCGAGTAGCAGGAGCCGCCCCGCGACAGTGATGCAGGGCGACCCGCCCGTCAGTCCTCGATCTTCCTGCCCCTGACCGGAGCGGTCTCGAACAGCTCGGCGAAGTAGTCGGTGAGCGCAGCCAGGGACTCCTCGGGGACGGGGTCCTCGTCCGGCCCTTCGGGGAGGACGTGGCGTGAGACGGGCGGGGCCGTCTCCGCCTCGGTGATCCAGTCCCGAAGACGGGCCGGGTTCCTGGGCTCGTCCGGTGCGAGGACGTCGTAGATCAAGGTCGCTCCGGCCGCGTTGATGGCAACGCTCAGACCTTCGATCTCCCGCCCGGTGGTGACCTTTCCGTCCTTCAGGAGACGGACCAGGGCCTGAGCGGTGGGACGGTGGTCGAGCAGATCCTTCCGGAGAACGGTGTGGATGAGGTCCTGATTGCCGCAAGCGATCTCGACCGGCCCGTAGTCCGGCCCGTTCCGGAAGAGTTCGGCCGCCCACCACAGACGTGAGAAGCACTGCCGGTCCGAAGGGCCCCGGAAGCGCTCCGCGGCGACGCGCTGTGTCGAGTCCGACTGGTGACGCCACACGACGTAGTCAGGGGCCACGGCCAGCGCCAGGTGGTTCCACAGGCGCTTGTCCGCCGCTTCCCTCCGTGTCAGACGCAGGGTGGCGTGGAGCCGTGGCGCGAGCCAGGCGTCGGCGCGGGTCCGGTCCTTGCCGAACTCGAACATGGCGTCCTCGACCAGGGTGCGGATCGGCTCGACCCACCACCTGGCGTCGTCCTCGGGGAGCGGCTCGACGACCTTGGCGAGGTCGATGCCGCTGTGGACCTGTTCTCCCCTGAGCAGTCCTTCGGTGAGGAAGGTGTCCACGGCCGATCCGGAGAGCAGCGCCAGACGCTCCGGTACGTGGTGAGGCTGGGTGATCACGACGCGCTCTCCCTGTTCGACCGTTCCAGACCGCGGATGACGTATCCCACCGCCTTGGCGGCCTCGGCACGCCGGACCGCCGCGTAATGAATGCGGGTCTGGAGTTCGCCCCAACCCGACTCGCCCGTGCGTCGGCGGTGGACCTGTCGCAGGGCCTCCTCGACATGCACACCGGGGACGACGTCCGGGAGCATCTCCCGCAGCACCTCGCCCTGCCAGTCGGTCGGGAAGACCGGGCCGCCGCCCGGTTCCACCTCCAGGTCGCCGATGGCGCCGTGGAACACAGCCGTCCACACGTCCGTGGCCATCTGGGCGACGAGGACGTCACGCACCTTGCTCTCCACGGCTGAGCCGTTGCTGTCCAACAGCCCCACGATCCCGTCGATGTCGGTGTTGACGTACACGGTCGGGACGCGTGCCGTGGTGTCCACCAACCAGGGCGCGTCGGCGTAGGCGCGCAGCCATTCCCTGGAGCTCTTGCTGAACGACGCCTTACGGACGTCCAGTCGCAGACCTCTGACCGGGTCGTCCGAGACGGTGTCGACGACCCAACTCCGGTCGGTCTCGTCGATCGACCGACCTCTCACTCCGTCGACCGTCCCGACGGCGTACGCGGCGAGGGCCGCGCGCCCGAGGTGGTCGTCTCGGAGCACCGTGAGGGTGCCCGACCAGTCGTGACCGTCCTCCGTGTCACGAGTGAGAGCCGTCGAGGTACGGACATTGGTCTCGCCGTCGGTCAACACGGCGAGGACACGCAGGTCGGACCAGGCGGCGTCCGAGGCGTCGGAGCCGGGCGGCAGCGTGGCGGAAACACCGATCGTGGCGCTCACCCAGTCCGTGTGGCCCGCGACGCCGAGAGCGACGACCTGGTCCTGGGTCGAGTAGGCGCTGGTGTCCAGGGGGTCACGGGTGCCGTCGGAGAGATCGAGGGCGACCGACGTCACGCGCAACGTGATGGGACGGTTGAGCCGCTTGTAAGGGTAGATCGGGCGGATCTTCACGCGTCACGCCTCCTTGCCGGCGCGCAGTTCGAGGACGAGGCGGGTGAGCGCGGTCCTCACCGGGTGGCTGGAGGCATCGGTCGCTCCTCGGAACTTCGCGCGGCGGGTGCCGGGCGGGAAGCGCAGGGTGCCGTCCTCGGCCTCGCAGCCCTCGACGGCCACGAGTTCCGCCCAGTCGAGTCTCGGACGGCCACCGGAACGGACGTCCAACAGGGCGACCGGCACCATGGGGACGATCTCGTCGCCCCGGGGGATGCTCACCTCCGCGGTGATCAACCACTCCCCCTGGTCACCGATGGTCGCGTCGAGTCCTTCCAGTACCGGGACCACCGGCCCGGAGGGCACCTTGGCCTTGGGCCGGCTCTTGACGGTCAGGGCCTTGCGCAGCGCCTCGCCGCCTTCGCGTCCGCCGCGTCTCGGCCGGGCGACGAGTTCCCTGACGGCGCTGTTGACCTCGGTGGTCAGGTTGTTGATCCGCCTGTACGCGGAAGGGGACCAGCGCAGAGTGAGTTCCTCCGTCTGCCCCCAACGGTCGTGCTCGGGCGGTTCCGCGGCCCGCAGGAACTCCTCGGCCTCTTTCGCGAAGGGAGCGGAATCCCCGGCGGCCTCACCCACCAGGACGACGGCCTGGAAGGGATTGGTGCCGATCGGCAGGTTCGGGACCTTGGCCTTCTTGACCGTCATGCGGTTGCCGCGCAGCGAGTGCACATGGTTCGCGGGGATGTCCTTGTCTCCGGCGGCCTCGGTGACCAGCAGAACAGCCTGATGGGTGCCGAGCGTGCCCGGGGCGCCTCCGGCCAGCGGCAGCTTCAGCGGAACGTTTCTTGACGCCACCTGTCCGGACTCGGTGAGCCGCTCCACCGTGGTGCCCTCGTAGTGGGCCCGCAGGGCGCGGGTTCGGGAGGGCTGCTCGACGGACGGGTCCACCTTCGTCTCCGGAACGACCTCCTCGTCGTTGCGCAGAGCGCGGACCGAGGCTTCGAGCAGCGGCAGCCGGCCTCCCCCACCGATCATGGCCGCCCAGAAGTCCCGTCCCAGCGCCTCGACCAGGCGGCTGTGCATCCTCTCGATGTCGCGGGTGTCCTCGGGCCCCTCCTCGTCGCGCGGCTTGTCGTCGTCGACCTGGTCCTCGAGGCTGGCAACGTCGTGCGCACCCACGATGAGGAAGGACGTACCGGGTTCGTCGCCGTCCCGGCTCAGGTGCAGGCGGGCCAGGGTCTCCTCGTCCGCCCACCAGGAACGGGCCACCTCGGCGCCCGGGGTGTCCGGGTCGGGGCGCCCGAACCAGGCGGGGCCCGCACAGGTGCGCCCGTCGACCTCCCGCCAGGGCAGTTCGAGGCGGCCGATCACCCTTCGCTCGGTACGCCCTTCGTGCGGCACCGACAGCGTGGAGTTGATGAGTACGAGACCGAGCGCGCTGGTCGCCCACAGCGTGGACTTGCCCAGACCGTACGAACCACCGGCGGCGGTGCCGGACTTCAGGCTCTCGAGCTGGCGCCGGACGACAGCGGCGAACTTGCCGTCCCCGTAGTCGTCGCCGGTGAGTCCGGAGGCGTTGTAGTCGTCCACCCGCAGAAGGATCAGTCGACCCTTCTCGTACATGTCGCGCACACCGGCGTCGACGACCCGACCCACCTTCTGGTTACCGGCGAGCTCCGAGACGGCCGAGTAGTGCGGGAAGAGATCGTTCCAGAGGATCGCGTCGCGGAAGGCTTCCAGGTGCTCTCCGGTCAGCTCGTGCAGGGTGTAGCGGACCCTGACCGGTCGACCGTTCTCCGTCAGGCGCTCGTCGAGGCTGTTCTGGCACGTCTCGCGGGCGAGAACCTGGACGTCGGCGTCGAAGGCGAAGGCCGCGGCATTGCCCAGGTCACGGCCACCGTCGGGGTAGCCGGGTCGGTGGTACCAGGTGACCGGCAGGCCGGCTTGGGTGTCGGTGGTGCGGGTGTGCACCGTGCCGACGTCGGTGCCGAGAGCCCTGGCGATGTCGGTCATCACGGTCGGGCGTGGGGTCGACCGTCCGGCGATCCAAGCGGAGACGGCCGCCCGGGTCAGCCCGAGTTCCTTGGCCAACTCGGCCTGCGTCTTCCCCGCGAGCTTGAGCTGCCGGGCCAGCCATGGCCCGAACTCCTCACCTGTCTCCACGCGTCACCTGCTCTTCCTCAAGACGTACGAGGGAGGCTAATTTGACGATTGCGTCCACGTCAACCAACAGTTAACCGGACAAGGATCACCGGCAGACCTACTCTCGTTGCCCGATTAGTCCGGCTCGACCAACCTCGACCCCACCTCGACCCCACCTCGGGGCGGTGCCACGAAAGAGGAACCACGAACTCCACTTAATCGAACGCAAGTTGGGGTTGCTGATGGTGAAGAACCCCGCTACATTCACCACCGTTGGGGAATCCAGCTCGCTCGCAAACCGGGAATCCGGGGGTCGGGCGACAAGGGGAGAAGTGCGTCTACATACGCTCAGCAGGCGCACGGGGAAACGTTTTTTGAAAGGACTGGCGGGTCGGAGGGACCGCCCACTACCGTGATCATCGGGATCGAATCCCGCAGCAGAAACCTTTTCGCTTCACGGGGGCGTGACCCAATGCACCCCTGTGCAATCACAAAGAGATGTACCGACAGGGGTGGGATACAAGTTGAACGAGGACGACTGTTTTTCTTTGCTGCTCTCTCAGCGGGAGTGCAGTGCGCTGAAGCAGGAGATTGATTCGGCGAAGAGCAAGGCCGAAGCATCGGCAATCTTGAATCGACACGGGACTTACCACGGACTGTCCGAAGAGGATTTACTCACGGAGTTCCCCGGGCTGGCGAAGACGGTCCAGGAGCTGCCGGACGACAGTTCTCCGGTGCCTGACCCCTGAGGTCACCCCCCTCACGACCAGCGCACGACGAAGCACGGGCCGGCTCGCGGCACAGCCGACGAGCCGGCCGGCAGCCCAGACTTCACTCACTTTTGACATCAGGAGCGCAGCAAAAGTGCCGTCCTCGTCCCGAGCAGTGATCGAAACCGTTCTCGAACAGTCCACCCGCGTTCTGCAGACCTACGCCGTGGACCCCGGCCTGGTGGCGGAGCACGCCAATGGCGAGCGCCGTATCACGCAGGGCGGATATGGCGACCGTCAGCTTTTCGAGCTCGTCCAGAACGCAGCCGACGAAATCGCCGACGAACCCGGTGGACGCATCCACGTGGTCCTCACGGAGACCCACCTCTACTGCGCCAACGAGGGAAATCCGGTCACCCCCGAAGGGGCGGAGACCATCCTTCGTATGAGTATGTCGAAGAAGCGTGGTGGGCAGATCGGGCGGTTCGGGGTCGGCGTGAAGTCGGTCCTCGTCGTGACCGACGCGCCGGAATTCTTCAGCCGCTCCGGGAGTTTCGGATTCGACCGCGCCTGGTCCTACGAGCAGATCAAGGCCGTGCCCGGCGTGAAGGAGCGCTACGGTCCGGAGTTCGACGCCCCGGTCCTGCGGATGGCCCGCCCGCTCGACATGCAGGCCGAACGCGCCTCCGACCCCGTGCTGGACAAGTTGCTGACCTGGGCGACCACGGTCGTTCGGCTCCCGTTGCTCCCGAAGGCCGACGACCGGCTGGGGAAGGACATGCACGGCAACCGTGGCAAGGAACACGGCGAGCCTCGTGAGGAGTTCCCGGTCGGGTTCCAGCTCTTCTCGCCACACGTCGCCGAGGTGGTTCTGGAGGATCACCGTCCCAGGCCCAAGGCACGGCGGACGCTGACCACCCAGCACTCCGGCGACCTGCACACCGTGACCGAGGAGCGCACGGGCAAGGCTCTCTCCACGCAGCGTTGGCGCGTGTTCACCACCACGCACGAGCCGGGCCCCGCGGCCCGCGCGGATGCCGGGGAGCTGCACGACCGGGTCGCGCTCGACCTTTCCTGGGCCGTCCCCGCGCTGGAACGAGATGCCGACAGCGGCCTGTACGTCAGCCCGCGGTCTCGCGGCCGGGGCAAGTTCTGGTCCTTCTTTCCCACCAAGTACGAGATGTCACTGAGCGGCATCCTCAACGGGGCGTGGAAGACCAACGAGGACCGGCAGAACCTGCTCGACTCCTCCCCGTTCAACCAGGAGATGATCAGGGTCTCGGCGAAGCTGGTCGTCGAGTCCCTCCCCGGGCTGGCCCCGGCCGAGGACCCGGCCGCCTACCTCTCCCTGCTGCCCGGTCGCGTCAAAGAGGCGATCAGCTGGGCCGACGAGTTCCTGACGCGGGAGATCTGGGCCCGCACCGCCACGAGTCCTTCGTTGCCGGACCAGGACGGTGTCCTGCGCCTTCCCACGCAGCTCCACGTCCATCCGCGGCTCGACAAGGACCTCAAGCAGCTGACGCGATGGCTGCGGATGTGGCACGAGTGCCCCGGACGCCCTGTGGACTGGTTGCACCCGAGCGTCGAGGCCGACCCCCTGCGCTCGGGCAAGGTCGAGCACATCCTCGGTACAGCACGACAGGAACGCGCCGGGGTCCGCGACTGGCTGGAGGCCCTCGTCGCGAACGGCACCGCCGCGGCGTCGGCGGTGGCCGTCCGCATCCTGGCCGACATGATCGAGAAGGGCTCTCCCTTCTCCGACGACGCCCGCAGGGCCCGCGTCGTACTGACCGAGGAGCACGGGCTGGTCGCCCCGGTGCACGGCAAGGTGTTCCGTCGGGCCGAGCACCAGGACGGACTGCGCGAATCCACGGTGTACGTCGTCGACGAACTCGCCCAGGACCCGGCGCTCGCGCACGCGCTCGGCGTTCTCGGCATCCGCGAGGCCGATGCCGAGGGACGGTTCGTCAGCGTCCTCGACCAGGGCTTCGACCACTACGGGGAGTCGGACTGGGAGCGCTTCTGGGAACTGTTCCGCCAGGGCGGTGTCCGTCGGCTGGCCCACAAGGTCCTGGAGCGCATGCCCGATCCGCGCTCCACGCTCCGGGTACGGACCACCGACAAGCACTTCCGGCCGGTCGCGGACTGCATGCTGCCCGGCGTCGTGGTCGACGCCGAGCGTGACCCGAGCATCGCCGTCGACATGACCTTCCACTCCGACGACACGTACGTCTTCTCCCTGATCGGCCTTCGGGAGCGACCGGCCGGCGGCGTCCAACCGGCGGCGGACGAGGCGTGGTTCGAGGAGTACCGAGCAGCCGTTCACGCGGCCCACCTGCGCTCTCTGGACAGCCGAGCTCCCCGTCCCGCGCTGAACCGGATGAAGGTCGAGGGCGCCGCGATCGGTGGTCCCCTCCATCTCTTCCGCAACCTGTCCGAGGAGTCCCGCGCCGCCTTCCTGAAGGCGCTGCCCGACGAGGCCGTGGTGGACAACTGGACGCGCCAGTTCGGCGCCCAGACCAGCACGCGGCAGGCGGTGATGTCACCGATCCGGTGGATGCTGCGGAAGTACGGCAGGGTCGCCACCTCCCAGGGCATCAAGCCGCTGTCAGAGGCCGTGGGCCCTCAGCTCGCCGCCTACCGCGACGTCCTTCCCGTCGCCGACATCTCCGCCGAGAAGGCCCGCAAGCTGCGGCTGCCGATCACCGTGGACGAGGTCCCCGCCGACCGCTGGGACTCACTCCTCGACGAGGTGTCCCGCAGCGAGGACGACGCCTTCGTCGGTGCCACCTACGTGATGCTGACCCGGTTCGGTGCGGACTTCCCCGAGGACTCGCTGACCCGTTGCCGGATCGGTGACACCTGGGGCACCCGTCCCGACGACGAGATCACCCTCGCCGTAGGCACCGCCGAGTACCGGGCCCTGCGAGCCGAGCAGCTCCCGGCTCTGCTCGCGCCGACCGCCGAGGACGCCGAGCTGATGGTCGAGAAGTGGGGCATGCTCCGCTACGCCGACGTGATCAGTCGGGAGACCCGTGAGGTCCCCGAAGGCGACCCCGTGCCTCTCGTCGAACTGTTCCCTGCCCTGCGGCAGCGCCTGAACAGCGGCAGCCGGAACAGCGTGGTGCAGCGGTGCACCGAGCTGGAGGAGGTCACGCGCACGCCCAACGGCACGCAGACCTCCCCCCTGGACGCCGTGCGCCAGGACAGCACGGTCAAGATCCGTGTGCCTGTGGAGCCGGAGCCCATGCTGCGGCTGATCGACCGCGAGCTCGGACTCGGTCTCGGCGCGGCCGGTTGCCGCGCGGTGCTGGAACATCAGGACCGCATGGCCAAGGACAGCGCGCTGAAGGCGGCACAGAAGGCCGTGCGCGATGCCGAGGACGTGGTGACCAAACTCGAGCTGCTGATCGGTGCGGACGCACTCAGGGCCGGCCTCCCCGAAGGACTCATGGACGCCGAACTCCAGGCGACGGGCGGCGTGGAGCCGACCGGGCGCCGCATCGCGCAGATGGCGTTCAACGCGCACGGTGACGGGGTGCTCCAGCAGCACGCCCGGGACATCCAGGCGCGTTTCCCGAACGCACCGGTGGCCTATGGAGGTTCGTCGGCCGCCATCGCGTTCGTCTCCGACCTGCGTCTCCCGGTCACGTTCGCGGGCTCCCGGACTCCCTCGCCGCCTCCCTTCGAGACCGTCGAAGGCCCCCGGGACTTCCCCAGGCTCCACGACTACCAGGAGGACCTGGTCCGGAACATCACCACGCTGCTCGACCGGCTGGCCCCTCAGCGCGGCATGCTGTCCCTGCCCACCGGCGCCGGCAAGACACGGGTCACCGCCGAGGCCGTCATCCGCTGGGTGAAACGGGTCGGCGACCTCAAGGGTCCCTTGCTGTGGATCGCGCAGACCGAGGAGCTGTGCGAACAGGCGGTGCAGAGCTGGAAGTTCGTCTGGAGCAAGGTCGGCGCCGAGCGCCCGCTGACCATCAGTCGGCTGTGGAGCAGCAACGAGGTCGGCAACGTCGTCGACCATCCCCATCTGGTGGTCGCCACGGACGCCAAACTGGAGCGGTGCCTGAGCACCGACCAGTACACCTGGCTGCGTGAGCCCGCACTCGTGATCGTGGACGAGGCGCACACCGCGATCTCCAAGCGCTACACGGAGATCCTCGGCCGGTTGGGCCTGACCCAGTACGAGACGCGTCGCCATCTGCTCGGCCTGACCGCCACTCCGTTCCGCAACACCAACGAGGACGAGACGCGCCGGCTGATCACGCGCTTCGGCAACCGGCGGCTCGACGAAGGCGTCTTCCCGTCCGGCGACCCGTACCGCGATCTGCAGGAGTGGGGCATGCTCGCCCAGGTCGAACACCGCACCCTCACGGGTGGTCGGATCGCGCTCAGCCAGGACGAGAAGACCCACGCCGAACGCATGGCGATGCTGTCCCGTGCCGCCGAGCAACGGCTCGCGGACGACCACGCGCGCAGCCTGCGCATCGTCGACTCGGTGGCCGCCCTGCCGTCGGACTGGCCGACGCTGCTCTTCGCCACCTCCGTCGACCACGCCAAGTACCTCGCGGCCATGCTCAACGACCGTGGTGTCCGTTCCGCCGCCGTGGACTCGACGACCAGCGCGCAGGACCGTCGCACGCGGATCGAGAACTTCAGGAACGGCCGCATCCGTGTGCTCACCAACTACGGTGTGCTCACCCAGGGGTTCGACGCTCCCGCCACCCGGGTCGTGGTCGTGGCACGGCCGGTCTACAGCACCAACGTGTACCAGCAGATGATCGGACGCGGTCTCCGCGGCCCCAAGAACGGCGGCAAGGACACCTGCCTGATCCTCAACGTCGACGACAACATCACCAACTTCGAGACCAAGCTGGCCTTCACCCAGTTCGAGCACCTCTGGAGCCGTGCGTGACCGACGTCTACCTCGACAGTCCACCGCTCACCGCCGAGCAGCGGGCCGTGGTCGAGCAGCCCTGGGACGCCCGGGTCCTGGTCACCGCCGGGGCCGGCGCGGGAAAGACGCACACGCTGGTGCGTCGGCTGGACGCCCTGTGCGGCCACGAGGACCCGGAGGAGGCCCTGGAGGCCACCGACATCCTCGTGCTCACGTTCTCGCGAGCGGCCGCGCGCGAGTTGCGTGAGCGCATCACCCGGCACGGGGACCGGGCCCGCCGGGTGCGCGCCCAGACCTTCGACGCCTGGGCGTACGGGGTACTCGTCCAGGCATACCCGGACCGGGACTGGGCCGCGACCTCCTTCGACGAGCGGATCACGGCGGCGGCGGGGGCCGTCGACGAGGGTGCGCTGGAGTCCGGTGACTCCGTCCCACCGTCCCACGTGGTGATCGACGAGGTTCAGGACCTGCTGGGCGACCGCCGGGAGCTGGTGGAGGCCCTGCTCGACCGCTACCAGGACAGCTGCGGCTTCACCGTGGTCGGTGACGCCGCCCAGTCCGTGTACGGCTTCCAGGTCGAGGACCCGGCCGAACGCAACGACGAGACCGGTCGGTTCTTCGCATGGCTGCGCAGTTCGTACCCCGACGACCTGGTCGAGCTGAGCCTCACCGGGAACTTCCGGGCCGTCACCGCGGAGGCACGTGTCGCGCTTTCGCACGGCCCCCGTCTCCAGCAGGTGCGAGACGCGGACGACGCCGCGGCACTCTACGAGGAGTTGCGCGACCTGCTCCTGGACCCGGCGAACTCGCTGGGCGACCTCACCGACGAGTACACGCTGCAGGGTCTGCGAGGCCTGGACGACACCTGCGCCGTCCTCTCCCGTGACAACCGGCAGGCGCTCGTGGTCTCCCGGCTGCTCCACGAGAACGGCATCGGGCACCGGCTGCGCCGTCCTCTCGAGGAGCGGCCTGTGCCCTACTGGGTGGCCGAGCTGCTGCGCCGTACCGAGGCGACCGGCCTGACCGAGGACCGGTTCCGCTCCCTGTTGGAACAGATTCCCCTGCCCCACGAACCGAACGTCGGCGCCCTGTGGACGGTGCTGCGACGCGCCACTCGCTCGCCCGGACGCACCGCGCTCGATCTGGACCGGCTCCGGCGGTTGGTCGCCGACGGCCGGTTCCCCGACGAGGCCGCCGATCCGGAGACCGCCCGCATCGTCGTCTCCACGGTGCACCGGGCCAAGGGCCTGGAGTTCGATCGGGTGGTGGTCCTGACTCCGCCGACCGTCGCCGAGCTCCGCAAGCAGTACGGCACCGAGGTGGACATGCCCGCCGAGGCCCGGGCCCTGTACGTGGCGATGACCCGCGTCCGACAGGACCTCTACCACGTCCACTCTCCCGAGTTGCCGATCATCAAGAGGGCGGGGAACCGCAAGAACGGGCGGCGGTACGTCGGCGGGTGGCGGCCGTACGACAGGTTCGGCGTGGTGGCCGAGGCCGGTGACGTCTGTCGGGACGACCCGCCCGGTCACCTGACCGACGCCGTGGCGACCCAGACGTACCTCCTGCAGGAGGTCGGCCCCGGCCAGGAGGTACTGCTGCGCAAGCGTCACGACCTGCCGGCGGCCGAGGACCAGAGCCCGCCGTACGCCCTGCTGCACCGGGGGCGGGAGATGGGCGAGGCTTCGGAGCGGTTCCGGCAGGAGCTGTTCCGGGTGCAGAAGGTGAACCGGACATGGGATCCGTGGTGGCCCGACGAGATCCACGGGCTGCGGATCGACACCTTGGAGACGGTGGCGGGCAGCACGGCGGCCGGCGCCAACGCCGGCCTCGGCGACCGAGGTGTGTGGATCGCACCGCGGATCACCGGCATCGGCATGTTTCGACGGGCTGACGACGAACAGGAGCAGGGCGCATGACGCACGTGGCAGGTCGGCACTCCGAGCACTACCGGGTGCGGGACGAGGAACTCCTCGTGGGGTTGCGCAGGGAACTCTTCGGACCCGTCGAGGACGCGGCGCCGGAGGACCGGGACGAGGTCCTCGCCCAGGACGCGCCGATCGACCGTTACCTGACCGGTGTGCTGTATCCGCGTGCCTCGCGTGAGCGGAAGGTCGAGGACGCCTCCGAACAGGACGGCCTGGACGCGCCGCCCCTCCTCGCCAGGGAGGACGCCGAGGAGTCCGGCGCCGCACAGGACACCGGCGCGTCGGGCGACAAGCGCCCGTCCTCCATGGGCCTGACCTTCGCGGTCGACCCGGCGGTGAGCGACACGATCGTGGTCTCGACGCGTGCGGCGGTCTACGAGCCCTCCGACACGTACGGCAACCCGGTCCCCGCCCGCCGCGCCGAGGCCCGGACCGTCGCGGAGCAGCGGGAGCGGTGGCGGCGCGAGGAACTCCAGCTTCCCGAGCAGAGCATCGACGTGACCACCCCGACCCCGGGCATGCTGATCGACCTCGTGCCGGAGAAGGTCGCCCTGCACATCATTGTCCGACGCCCCGTTCCGGTCACCGGCACGGTCACCGTCACGGTCACATTGATCAACCGGCAGAAGGTCGGCGAGCGGGACCTCCAGGACGCCTTCGCCCTGTTCCAGTGCGGTCTGACGATCTGGGCCGCCGACGGCTCCAGCGCCTTCGTCGAGCGCACCGCCCCGGACGCCGCGCACGACCGCGAGATCGCGACCAGTCGGCTGCTGCACCGC
Organism: Streptomyces sp. NPDC093065; assembly: GCF_044754585.1. Lineage (NCBI taxonomy): Bacteria > Bacillati > Actinomycetota > Actinomycetes > Kitasatosporales > Streptomycetaceae > Streptomyces > Streptomyces sp. NPDC093065. The sequence continues at coordinate 478,070 of NZ_JBIVPJ010000001.1, forward strand.
CACGCCCCGACCTTCGCCATCGGCCACGGTTGCGCCGCGGCCTGGGACTGGGTTCCGTCGCCCATCGGCGTGACCGACAGCATCCCGGCCGCCGTCCCCGAGGTGCGCAGCGAGTTCGTGCCCAGCGTGGAGGTGCTGCTGACCGACTCCAATCCGGAGATCGACAGCTCGTCGTTGGCGATGCTGGGGCTGGCCGAGAAGCCCGACACCAAGGTGCTGACCGCCTTGGAGGCACTGGCCACCGGGTACGAGGACTGGATCGCCCGCAAGTCGGCCGAAGCCGACTCCCTGGCGGGCGGCCCCCACGGGCAGCCCGCGCGGGACCAGGTGGACGCCTGTCGCGAGGCACTCGGCCGGATCCGCGAAGGCATCGAACTGCTGCGGACCAAGCCCGATCTCATGCGGGCGTTCCGGCTCGCCAACCGTGCCATGGCCGACCAGCGCGCCCGCAGCGCCTGGGTGAAGGGCGGACGCATCGGCCGTCCCGATCCGTCCGCCGGCCGCTGGCGTCCCTTCCAGATCGCCTTCCTGCTGCTCTGCATGGCCGGCATCGACGACCCCGAGCACGACGATCGGAAGATCTCCGACCTGCTCTGGTTCCCGACCGGTGGTGGCAAGACCGAGGCCTACCTCGGCCTGATCGCCCTGACGTCCTTCCTGCGCCGCATCCGCAAGGGCGCGAACGGCGGCGGTGTCACCGTCCTCATGCGCTACACGCTGCGGCTGCTCACCCTGCAGCAGTTCGAACGTGCGGCGATCCTGCTCTGCGCCATGGAGCACATGAGGCGCCACACGCCCGAGCTGGGCGACAAGCCGTTCTCCGTCGGCATGTGGGTGGGGCGCTCCGCCACCCCCAACACGCTGGCCGAGGCCGCCGCCAGGCTCGACGAGCTGCGTTCCGACCTCGACAAGCGACTCACCACCGAGAACCCCGTTCAGCTGCACGCCTGCCCCTGGTGCGGTACCCGACTCGACGCCCGGGACTACGAGGCGGACGAGGACGCCAAGCGGATGTACGTCCGCTGCCCCGGCGCGGACTGCGACTTCGCGGGCGGCCTCCCCGTCCACCTGATCGACGAGGCGGTGTACGACGCACGCCCGACGCTGGTGATCGCCACCGTGGACAAGTTCGCCTCGATGCCGTGGCGTCCGGCGACCTCCGCGCTCTTCAACCTGGACGACCCGACCGACGCCACCCCTCCGCCGGAGCTGATCGTCCAGGACGAGCTCCACCTGATCTCCGGCCCCCTCGGCACCCTCACAGGTCTCTACGAGACCGCCGTCGACGCGCTGGCCGAGCGTCCCAAGGTGATCGCCTCCACGGCAACCATCCGTCGCGCCGCCGACCAGGGTCGCCACCTCTTCGCCCGTGAGGTGCGGCAGTTCCCGCCGGCCGGCCTGGACTCGCGGGACTCGTGGTTCGCCGTGGAGACCCCGCGCGAGGAGAAGGCGAGCCGCCGCTACATCGGTCTGCTGGCTCCGGGCACCAGCCAGTCCACGCTGTTGATCCGGACGTACGCCACGCTGCTGCACCGGGCCATGCACGCGGACACCGACGACAAGGTGCGCGACGCCTACTGGAGTCTCGTCGGCTACTTCAACAGCCTGCGCCTGCTCTCCGCCGCCGAACTCCAGGTCCACGACGACGTGGTGGCGTATCTGGAGCTGCTCGCGGAACGCGAGGGCGTGGCGGTGCGTTCCGTCGCCAACTACTCGGAGCTGACCAGCCGGATCGACGCCAGCGAGATTCCCACGCGACTCAAGGGCATCGAGAAGCGGCTCCCCGACGAGGACACCGTGGACGTCCTGCTCGCCACCAACATGATCGCGGTGGGCGTGGACGTGGACCGGCTCGGTCTGATGGCCGTGATGGGGCAGCCCCAGACGACCGCCGAGTACATCCAGGCCACGAGCCGAGTCGGCCGCGCCCACCCCGGTCTGGTCGCCGTCATGCTCAACTCGGCCCGTGCCCGGGACCGTTCCCACTACGAGAACTTCCAGCACTATCACTCGGCGCTCTACCGCGAGGTCGAGTCCACCTCCGTGACCCCGTTCTCCGCCCGCGCGCGGGAACGGGGACTGCACGCGGTGATCGTCGCTCTGGCCCGCATCCTGGTCCCGGCCGCCCGCCCGAACGAGGGTGCAGGACAGGTCGATTCCTACGAGCACATCCTTCGGGGCCGCATCAGGTCCCTGCTCCTCGACCGCGTCCTCGCGGTCACACCCTCGGAGGCCGAAGCCGTGGAGCAGGGCTTCGACAGGTTCGTCGACTGGTGGTGCCAGGAGGCCGACATCCACAGCGGGTTGCTCTTCGAACCGAAGCGGGGCAGCCGTGCCCCGTCGATCCTGAAGTCGTACGACGACGAGTCCGAGGACCGCGAGGCGTGGCCCACCCTGTGGAGCCTGCGCGACGTCGACGCCGAGTCCGCCCTGTTCATGGAGGGAACCCGATGACCCCGCCCCCCGCCCGCCGCCGTCGGACCGCGGCGGACGGCACCGCACCGGCCCACAACCTCCCTCGCCGCGGCACCGTCCGCCGAGCCCAGGCGATCAGCACGTACGGCGTCGGGTCGCTCATCGCCGTCGACCACGAGTCCTTCGTCGTCTCGGGCCTGGACGAGGCCGACCACAGCTGGCGCAGGGACGAGGCACCCGTCATCCATGAGCGGCGACTGGCCCGGCTGCTCGGTGTCGACCACTTCCGGCTGCCGCCGGCGTCCACCGACACGAGCAAGGACGGCCTTCGGGTCCGCCGCTTCCCCTTGATGCACTCGTGCCCCGAGTGCAACGAGCTGCAGCCGCACCGCGACTTCTCCCCACCGGCCGGTCGAAGCGTCTGCGGCACGTGCGAGGTGGACCTCGTCCCCTCCCGTTTCGTCGTCGCCTGCGAGGCGGGGCACCTCGACGAGTTCCCCTACTGGCAGTGGGTGCACCGCTCGACCGACCGTGATTCCACGAGGATCGGGGCGTGCGGCGGCAAGCTCAGGATGCGTACGAACGGCCGCACAGCCTCGCTCCGCTCCATCGTCATCTCCTGCACCTGCGGTCAGGTGCCCGAGGTCTCGATGGAGGGTTCCTTCCGCAGGAACGCGCTCAAGGACCTGCGCCTCACCTGTCGCGGCGCTCGCCCGTGGCTCGGCGTCCTCGCCACGGACCCGGCCGGGTGCGGGCTCCCCCTGCGCACCCTGCAACGTGGTTCCTCGTCGGTGTGGCAACCGGTGCTGAAGTCGGCGCTCTCCATCCCCCCGTGGAGCAGCGGTCGTGCGGATCCGCTCGCCGGACACTGGGAGAAGCTCAGGAAGTACGAGGACAGCGCGCACGTCGCCGTCTATCTCGACGCCGTCTTCGACGGGGAGTGGCCTGTCTCCCTGGACGAGGTGATGACGCTGCTCGACGCGGAACGCGAAGAGGATCCGCAGGTCGACGAGGAATCCGGCTTCGACCGCCGCTACCGCGCCCTGCGCAACAAGGAGTACGAGCGCCTGCGCTCCGGGAACGACGAGAGCGAGCACTCCCAGGGCGAGCAGTTCGTCTGCGAGACCCCACTCGGTGACCCGGGTGTGCTCCAGCCCCTCGGGATCACCGGTCCGATGCTGGTGAAGAAGCTCCGGGAGGTGCGAGCCCTGAAGGGCTTCACCCGCCTCGTCGACGCCGAGTCGACCACCGATCCGAAGGAGATGCCTCTCTCCCAGAGGCCTCTGCGCTGGCTGCCGGCCATGGAGGTCCAGGGCGAGGGCGTCTTCCTGTGTCTGGACGAGAACCGGCTGGACGCCTGGGAGAAGGCGCCGGCGGTGGCGGCCCGGGTCGAGCGCATGCGTGCCGCTCATCAACGGATGCTCGAGCAGCGGACCGACGATCCGAGTCTGGCCGTCCAGTCTCCGGCGACACCTCGCATGGTGCTGCTGCACACCTTGGCCCATGTCCTCATCAACGAGTGGAGCCTGGAGGCGGGCTACCCGTCCGCCTCCTTGCGTGAGCGCCTGTACGCCGCCGACGACATGGCCGGAGTGCTCGTCTACACGGCGACGAGCGACTCGGCGGGCAGCCTCGGCGGCCTGGTCGCCCAGGGAGAGCCGGAGCTCCTCGACGGCACGGTGCGGTCGGCGATGCGCCGGGCCGGATGGTGCTCCTCCGATCCCCTCTGCATGGAGGCCGAGGCGGCAGGCTCGTCCGGGACCAATCTCGCCGCCTGTCACGCCTGCGTGATGCTCCCGGAGACGAGCTGCGAGCACAACAACATCCTGCTGGACCGGGCGCTGCTGGTGGGCACACCGGAGGATCCCGCCCTCGGATTCTTCCCGCCCTTCCCTGAGGGCTGACATCCGCGGCCCCGTCTCACCGGTGCATCTCGAAGGTCTCGGCCTCGAAGCGCACCTGGGCCCGGTCCAGTACGTCGTCCGCGTCGCGGCCGTACGCGCTGAGCCAGTGGAGGAGGTCGGTGATCACAGCGATCGCCGCCTCCTCCCCCTCGGTGATGCCGAGTCTGCCGGGCCGAGGGTCATGCCCGGAGTCACGGGCGCCGTAGAGACCGATCATCGCCTGGACGCGGGTCATCCTGAGACAGCCGTCATGGCCCCTCACCGGCGGCAGCCCCGTGGCGAGTTCGCACCAGGTGACCTTCCGGTCGGCGCCGAGCTGAACGCCCCACCGATCCGTGACCGCCCCGACGAGCGCCATTCCGCGCCCGCCTTCCGACTCGAAGTCAGCGGCCATGAGCGTGGGCAGAGCACGCGTGTCGGGGTCGTGGACCTCGATGCGCAGAGACGTGCCGTTCAGCCGCACCGCCAGCGTCGTCGGGGTACCGGCACCCACGTGCGTGATGACATTGGCCACGAGTTCGCTCACGCAGAGCTGTGCCTCGTCCACGAGGTCCTGCAGCCCCCACGCTCCGAGGTGCGCCCGCACGGTGCGTCGTAACACCGCCACCTCCTCCTCGCGAGCCGCGAACTCCACGACCCACGACGGCTGCGTCATGCATGCGCTCGGGAACACTTCCGACTCCCCACACTTGTGGGTCCGCGCGGACGCCGGTGCGCCGCGCCGGCCCGCACCGGTCGTCCTGTCGGCAAGCATGGCCGGCACGCATCCCGTCGTGCAATGTGCACAGCGAGAATCCCACCATCGGGTGATTGGCAGGCGAAGCCCTTGGCACAGAGACTGAACGCCGTCGCGACAAAGGGGGACCACATGGCCGGATCACCGACGGCACGCCGCCGTCGCCTCTCCATCGAGCTGAAGAAGCTGCGGGAGAAGAACTCGATGACCTGCGCCCAGGTGGGCGCGGCCCTGGACTGGAGCGGTTCCAAGGTCAATCGCATGGAAACCGGCAGCGGGCGGGTCCAGCCGTCGGACGTCGAAGCACTGTGCCGCTTCTACGAGACCACGGACGAGCTGCGGGAGTTCCTCAAGTCGTTGGCACGGCAGGCCAAGACACGCGGCTGGTGGCAGGTTCACGGTTCGGGAGTGCCCGAGTGGTTCTCCATCTACATCGGCCTCGAACAGGACGCGTCCACGCTCCGGCAGTACCAGAGCGAAGTCCTGCCCGGGCTCTTGCAGACGGAGCCTTACGTCCGTGAACTCCACACGTGCGGCTCCTACATGCCCCCTGCGGACATTGACCGAGCCGTACAGGTGAGACTGGAACGCCAGGCAATGCTCAGTGGATCCGGCGCCCCGGACTGCTGGTTCATCGTGAGCGAGGGAGCCCTGCGGAGAGTCATCGGCGACCGAGCGTTGATGCGAACCCAACTGGAACACGTCCTGGAGGCCATGGAGAAGCCGAGCATGACCCTCCAGGTGCTCCCTTTCGACGCAGGCACCTGCCCCACCACCGGACCGTTCACCATGCTGGGATTCCCCGATCCCGAAGACCCCGACATCGTGTATCGCGACGGCATCACCGATGCGATGTACTTGGAGGGCGAACCTCATGTTCGGGAGTACACCCGGGCGTTCGACGAGTTGCGAGCCTCGGCCCTGAGCCCGCGGCGGACCATACAACTGATCAACAACGTCGTGAAGGAACACACACGGTGAACAAAGCCCTCGACGACTCCGAGCTTCCCAGCTCGTGGGTCAAGTCCTCCTACAGCAACGGCGCAGGCGGCGAGTGTGTCGAGTGCGCCCGCGTCGACGGCCGGATCTTCGTACGCGACACCAAGGTCGGTGATGCCCTGGTGACGCGAATGAGTGTCCAGGCGTGGCTCGCCTTCACCCACGCGACGGGCCAGGGGTGGCCGACGGCTCGATAAGAGGGGTTGGTCAAGGGCTTCTTCGGGCAGACAACGGAGTCACACCAGACGGCGAATTCTCGAGTAGCCAAGCGTTCACCTGCCGTCCTCGGGAGAACCTCAGGCCTGGTCGCCGTCACTCCCCTGCCCCTGATCGCCGCCGTCGACGACCTTCAGGTCGGCACGCGCCCCGGCATACGGGTCGGGAGTGCCGACCGGAATGCTCCGCGCCGCCCGTCCCTGCGCCACTCCGTTGCCGTTGAAGACGAAGTCAGGACGGAGGCGCCAGTTGCGACCGTCGGGGTAGATGATCCCTCGGCCGCGAGTTGCTTGAGGGCGCGGTGAGAGGGACGCCCGCGACATGCCCACCTGCTCGGCGAACTTCACCTGGCTCTCCACCAGGACCCGGCGTGATCCTTGCGGTTCTGGAGGGCGCACATCTTGTGGAACAGTTTGTACGCGCTGACGCTGAGGTCCGCGTCGGCGAGAGCCCGCCGTCCCGGCTCCGCTGACGGCCCCGCGGCGGTGCGCCGTGGCCCGCCACCGGACATCGTGGGGCCGGCCGCGATCGAACAGGCGTGGCTGATGGCGGCAGGGGGCTGATGGAGGCACACGTGACGGACGACCAGCCGGCTCTCTCACCGTCGTGGCGGACTTTCTACGGCTCAGGGCCTTCAAGGGCCGTGGGCGCTGGGGACAACGGTTCGCGGATCACCCGCGGAAGCACGTGAAACGACGACGCGGGACGTACGTCTACCGCAACGCCTCGATGGCTCTGAGGATCAGCCCTCGTGCCTCCGCCCCGTAGACGGCCATGCCCCGCAGCTCCTCGAAAGCCTTCAGGTACAGCTCGATCTCGGTGGGCTGCGTGACCCTCACTTGGGCGGAGACGAGTTCCACCGACACCAGTTTGTCGTCGTAGATGTGGAACGTCTCCCGAGGCCACTGCGTTCGGACTCGGGCAGCCGACGGAATGACACCGAGGGAGACCTGGGGCAGTGCCCCTGCGGCGAGGAGGTAGCCGAGTTGGGCTGCCATGGAGTCCTCGTCCGCGACGCGGTAGTACAAGGCGGACTCCTCGACCACGAGCACGAACCGATGCCCTTGCTCATGGACGACCCCCGAGCGGGTGACGCGTGCTCTGGCGGCCTCTCTGCTGTCGTCCACCGGGAGGTCACGGAAGCGGGCGCTGATGCCCAGTACCCCGGCGGCATAGCCCTCGGTCTGGAGAAGACCCGGCACCAGAGACGACGAGTACACGCGGAACAGGCGGGTCTCACGGAAGAACTGGACCGAGCTGTCCTGGAGCTGCTTCAGGCCGCTGCGGACGCGATGACGCCACTCGGTGTACATCGACTCGGCATGCAGTGACTGGGCGACGAGGTCGTCCTGCTGATCGGCGAAGCCACATGCGGAGGCCCAGGCACGGATGTCTTTGGTGGACGGTGCGGTGAGGGCATTCTCGATGCGGGAGGTCTTGGCGTGGTGCCAGCCGCACCGGCCGGCCAGTTCGGTGACGGTGAGCCCTGCTTCTCTCCGCAGGTCGCGAAGTCGTCGGGCAACGACTTCGCGCGCGGCCTGAGCGGAGGAGGACGGGGATATCGGCATGAGCTGGCCTGTCGGTACGTGCTGTCAGTTGACTCTGTACGTGCTGTGCGGGATGGCACGCGCCCAGACCGCCTCGAAGGCGTCGGCGCAGAGCTCCGCTGCCTCCGGGGCATCGTCCCAGACTTCGCTTCCCAGTGACGAGCCGTCACCGGCGAAGTGGTTCCAGTGGATGATTCGTCCGTCGAAGAGCCAGAAGTCGTTCCCGGGCAGGGCGATGTCGCTCGCCCGGCGACGAGGCAACCAGCGGATCTCCTCACCCGCGGCGACATTCGTGAACGTGCCGTCGTACAGGAACTGGGTGTATTCACTGACCGGTTCGGACACGATCCGCGCCCGTCGCATGGCGACGCCACGGTTCACGGTCTCCTGGACCATGTCGAGCCACGGTCGCCACCAAGAAGCCCGGTCGTCCGGCTGGTGGCGGTGCCCGGCTCGCCAGTCGGCGAAGGGCCCGTGTTCGTAGTCCACCGCGTAGGAGTCACGCAACTCCAGGTGCACGGCGGAGTGGGTGCAGCGTGCGAGCAGATCAGTGAACGTCGCTGGCACGTTCGACGACATCGCACGCCTCCCTGATCATTGACACCATCCTGGCGGGGACCCGGATCACCGCTTCGCTCTCCGGGATGCCCCTGGCATGGCCCGGTAGTTCGAAGGCGGCGCACTCGGCTTCCAGACCCGCATCAGGCTTCCAACCCTGGATGACGAGTTCCTTGTTGTCCTGGTCGACCCAGACAGTCGGACTCTCGTGATCTCCGGTGTTCGGGTCGATCCCGATGAACAGCAGGGGCATGGGAACCTCCGACGGCGACGGGATGTGCGGCAGTGTGCACCACAGTCATGGGCAACTGCGCCCCGGGTCAAGAGGGCGCCGACGAAATGGTCTGTACGGGCTGCCGGCTGCACAAATATGCACATCCCTTGGAAGGGTGAGCCTCGCGTCTCTAGCGTCTCGGACTGTGACAGCCGGCCTCACCGCTCGCTCCGGATTTGGGACGTCGGTGGGTAACCCTTGAGGAGGTCAGCCGAGTGAAAGCACTCTTCCGATCCAGCCCGCCGGGGCCGGGGCCTGAGAAACCTCCAGGTCCAGTACCGCCCATGAGTGGTGGGCGTGAGAGCGAGGTCGCCCGATGACCACCACCGCCGTCGCCGTCGGCAAGCGCTCAGGACGCTCGCTCATTACGGAGCAAGAGTTCGACATGCTCGCCGCGTTCTGCGCCGACGAGTACGGGCTGGAACGATGCGTGGCCAACCAGGTCGTGGATCAGGCCCTCGCCCTGACCTATGTCATGGGTACGACCCGCTCCGGTTCCGTCATGGCGCCGTCCCAACTCGTCGACCCCGGGTGGCACACACTCATCCTGCACACCGACTGGTACGCCGACTGGTGTCAGAGGCACTTCGGCTACTTCCTCCACCACCAGCCGAACAGCAAGCTCCGTTCGCGCGGGCTGATGACCTCCGTCACCGGCAGGATCCGATCGGCCGGGTTCGAAGTCGACGACCGGCTGTGGGGCACGAGCTCGGAATGCAACGCTCCCACGTGCTGTGGCGACGGCCCCTGCTGCTGACGCACACCCGTTCCGTCTCTCAGAGGGCAGGCCGGTCTACTCCTGGAACCGCCCTGCCCTCCCCCACGTCCCGAGGGGCTCCCTTCCATGCCTCCAACTGAACTCAGAGCCAGCAGCCGTGTAACCCTCTTCTCGCTCGATCGCCTCCCCGTCGCGTACACCACTCGTTCCACTGACGAGCGCGAGTTGGGCGACATTGGGCTTGTCGCCGTTGTGGATGCCAACAGCAATGGAGACGAACTCTGGCACCTGTCCCGGGACCTGGGCGGCCGTAGCACCCCGGAGGAGCAGGCCCGATGGATCCTCACTCAGGCGGTTCGTGCCCGGATCGTGAACTCCGGTGATGTGGGCAGCGTGAAGTGGACTGCCCACATCGGCCGACGCTTCGAACTCGGCATGCTCTTCGCCAATCACGAAGTCCTGACGACTGGCCGAATCGCTCTGTCGTACCGCGGTTCATGTCCCCCGTCGCCTGATTCGGCTCCGACTACGCGCAAGCATCGAGTATGAAAGGAACCGGCAGCTCATGACTCTGCCCGCGGACCTCGACAACGACGCCGGGGCACTGCGCGCGGCGATGGTCAAGGGCCTCTCCGAAGTCGACCCCGATGCCGGGCTCCCGGTCCACCCGGCCTGGCTCGCGGCCGCGGAGAAGGTGCCGCGTCACGCGTTCGTGCCCGGCTTCTACCTCCCCTCCGACGAACCCGACGCGCACGGGCCGACCGTGTGGGAGCCGGTGACGTCGAAGTCCGACTACGGGCGCTGGCTTGCCGCCTCGTACTCGGACACCACACTCATCACGCAGTTCGACGGCGAGGAGACCGACTGGCGGCAGCCGGCCGTCCGGCACGGAGGGGCGCCCACCTCGTCGTCGACGCTGCCCTCACTCGTCCTGCGCATGTGGTCGGACGCGGACGTCGCCGAGGAGCACACGGTCCTGGAGATCGGGACGGGGACCGGATACTCGACGGCGCTGGCCTGTGAACGGCTGGGGTCGTCCCATGTGACCAGCGTCGAGGTCGACGCCGTGAGGCTGGAGGCGGCGGCCGACGCCCTGTACGGCTGCGGCTACACGCCGACGCTCGGCCGGGCCGACGGGTCGTACGGCTACTGGCCCGAGGCCTGGTTCGACCGGATCGTGGCCGCCTGCTCCTTCCGCTCCGCGCCGTCGGCTCTGCTCAGCCAGACCCGGCCCGGCGGCAAGCTCCTGCTCCCCCTGTCGGGGTGGCTCTACGGCAACGCCCGCGTTCTGCTCACCGTCGCCGGGGACGGCACCGCCGAGGGGCCCTTGCTGCCCGGCACCATCTCCTTCATGCCCGCCCGCACCCATGCGGCACCGGCGTACGGGAATCCCGCGGACTGGGCCGCAGGGTTGCACGAGGTGCGGCCCCGGTCTGCGCGGCACGCGCCGGAGCGGATTACGGCCGCGACCGAGGAGGCCTTCCACCTGCGGTTCCTCGCCCAGAGTGCCGTACCCGACGCGCAGATGGTCACCGTCGGCGGGGTGCTGCACCTCATCGACGTGGTCTCCGGGGCCGTCGCCACGCTCACGCCCGAGGACGGGTACTGGGGTGTCCGGGAAAGCGGACCGGTGAAGTTGTGGAGCCGGATCGAGGACTTCGTCGACGCCTTCGACGCGGCGGGGCGGCCGGGACCGGAGACGTACACCCTGCGGGTGGACGGTGACGGCCAACGGCTGCTGCACACGCAGGTGCCGCAGCTGCGGCTTCCCTCAGGGGACTGATGAACAGAGAAGGGCGCCCTCACGGAAGCACGCGGGGGACTGGAATCGATACGCCCACCCAGCGGTCGTCGGCAGGTTCGGAGACGATGGAGGCAGGTGGGATCGCGTATGACGGCGATCCCGACCGGCGGCTGCGTTGCTGAGGAGGCCCCGTGGTCGCGACGAAGCGATGCCGGGAGCCGCTGATGTCCGGGAATCCGAGCGAGGCGCAACCGCCGGTCGTCGACCGCGCGACGTTCGAGCAGCAGCTGGAAGGGCTGCGGGCGAGGGAGAAGGCCCACACCAGGGAGGGTGACGCGATCGCCGCGGCGCGCCGCAGGCTCCCGATGGTCGAGGTGGCCGCGGACAGTCCGTTGCTGGGGCCGGACGGCCCCATCACGCTCCTGGACGCGTTCGAGGGGCGACGGCAGATGATCACCTACTACTTCATGTGGTGGCCCGGCCGGCCGGCCGCCGAGCAGTGCGAAGGCTGTACGTGGGTGATGAGTCACGTGGGCGAGCTGGCCTATCTGCACTCCCGCGACATCACCTTCGCCGTGTTCTGTCAGGGGCGGAACACGGCCTACGGCTTCGGGGACGCGCGGACGTCGTACGAGGAGAGCCTGCGCTACCGCGCCTTCATGGGCTGGGCGATGCCCTGGTACTCCGCCCAGCCCTCGCTCGACTCGCTTCTTGCCGGCCGGGAGCTCGGCCTGTTCCACCTGGTGTGCTACCTGCGCGACGGCGACCGTGTCTTCGAGACCTACTGGACCAAGCGTCGCGGGGCCGAGGCGGTGGACTACAGCTACGCGCTCATGGATCTCACGGTCTTCGGGCGTCAGGAGGCCTGGGAGGACTCTCCGGCCAACTGGCCGCGCCTCGGGCACGCCTCGCGGACCCTGGGCGGGGCTCCCGACTGGCCCCCTCTGCGGGAATGGCCGGGTGGACGTCCCACAGCGCAGTGGCCGCGCGTCGACGCCGGACGCTCCGACGACCTGGGCGCCACCGCCACCGGCCCGGCGGCCGAGCCCGGTCACTGCCACTGATCGCGTGTCAGCGTGTCAGGATCCAGTCAGGGTGAACGTCCCCGAACCGTCCCGTCACCTCCCGTACCGCTGCGCCACCGCCGCGAAGGCGGCCTTGGGTTCCCAGTCCATGTCGGGATAGGTCTGCCCCCGGCGTCCTTCGAGGAGTTTGACGATGCCGAGGCCGGCGCGGTCCAGGTCGTCCCTGGGGTCGCCGTCCGGGCGGTGAGGGTAGCCGGGCAGGGCGAACAGGAAGACGAACGCGCTGTCCACGCCCTCGGTCTCGAAGATCTCCAGCAGTTCGCTGAGGTAGGCGGCCTGGCCGGCCTCGTCCCGCTCGTAGACGCCGTCCAGCCGTAGGGGGGCCTTGGTCCGCGGCTCGTACTCGACCACTTCCAGCACCCGCCCGCCGCGGTCCCCCGCGCCTCGGTAGGCGGCGGTGCCGAACCCGGTGACGGCGAGCGGCTTCGGGCCCCGGGCCAGGGTGCGCACCGCGTCCCGGAACCGGTCGGCGACCTCGGCGGAGCGGAGCAGTTCGTACGTCACGATGTCGAAGGGGGTCCAGTCGACCTGCTCGAACTGGATGGCCGCGTAGGTGAGCCGACCCTGGAAGCGCTCGCGGACCGCGGCCGCCGCGTCGCCGAGGAACGCGTTGACGCGTACGCCGAGTTCACGAATCGTCTCGGCCCGGCGCTCGGGTGGGCTCATCAGTCCCGCGACCCGCTCCTCGGGGCTCTGTCCGGGCAGGAACCCGCGGTTCATCACGCTCAGCTCGACCCCCGCTACGAACACGACCTCGGCCCCGCGCTGCCGGAGCCGCTCCGCCCGCTCGGCGCAGTCGCGGAAGAGGGTGAGGATCTGCCCGGGATCCAGTTCCAGGGGATACGGCGAGAACCACACCTCCAGGCCCAGCTCGGCGGCGGCAGCGGCGGCCTGCTCCAGGCGGTCCGGGTCGCCGCCGATGATCTGGACCGCGTTGCAGTGCAGGTCGTCGCGGATGACGGTGAGTTCGCGCCGGACCACTTCGGGGTCGAAGTGCTCGCGGGCCGTCTGGCCGTGCAGGACGAATCCGGTGTCGTAGGTCATTCCTCTTGCCCGCATGGTGATGTCCTCCCGGTCGGTCTCGGTGGGGTGAGGCTGGCAGTAAAAGTGCGTGCACGCAAGTTTGCGTGCGCGCAGCCTTCTGTGGAACGCTGGCACCGTGACGACACCACCGGGGCTGCGGGAGCGGAAGAAGCAGGCCACGCGCGAGGCGCTGCGTGCGGCGGCCCTGCGTCTGGCCATGGAGCGCGGCCCCGACCGGGTGCGGGTCGAGGACATCGCCGAGGCGGCCGGGGTCTCGCCGCGCACCTACAACAACTACTTCGCCAGCCGCGAGCAGGCGATCGTCTCCGCCGTCACCGCGGACCGGGAGGCGCGGATCGCGGCGGCGGTCGCGGCCCGGCCCGTAGGGGTACGCCTGGCCGAAGCCGTCACCGAAGCGGTAGTCGAGCAGTACACGAACGCCGGTGAACGCGCCCCCGAGGCGCTGCTGTTCATCACCAGCCGGCCCGCGCTGCGCGAGGCGCTCCTCGACACCACCGCCGGCATCGAACCCCCTCTCACGGCGGTGATCGCCGAACGCCTGGGTGACTCCGGAGCACCCACCGCCCGTGTTCTCGCGGCGAGCGTGGCGGCGGCGGTTCGCATCGCGCTGGAAGGCTGGCTGCGGCCGGCCGGGGACGCGGGGGCCGACGGGGGCCTGGACTCCGGGGGGCTGGTCGTGCCCGTCGGCCCGCTGTCCGACCGGCTCCGTGCGGCGCTGGCCCCGCTCGCGCCCGCGTTCGACGCCGCGGAGGGGGCCGTCGGGCCGTGACGTCGACACGGGTGACGGCGCGAGATGAAGCGCGCGAGATGATGTGCATGTCCCTGGTCACGCCCGTACTGCACACCGCCCGGCTGCGGCTGTGGCGGCCGTCGGCCACGCCGCTCCCGGCCCACTGAAGTGACCGCGCCGCTCCCGTCCCGCCGGGGGTGACCGCGGCGCCCGACCGTCACTGATCCCGACTCCTGGTGTGCGCCGGTCTCCTGGCGGTGCCCCGCGACCACGACGCGTTCCGCACGCGTGCGGGAAGTGTTTCCCCACCGCACCCCTTCTGTTCGCCGTGCCTGGCTACCTTCACGTCGCCCGGTCCTGCGCAGGAGAGGTATGTCCCCATGAGCACCCCGGTCCAGCAGACCCCGACCCGGCCGTCCGTGGCCACGGCGACCTCGGCCAGGCAGCGTCGGCAAGGGGCCGGGAACCGGACCGGGAGTCCGTCCGGGAGATCGGCGGAGCAGGCCTTCCTCCAGTTCCAGTCCACCGCGGGCAACCGGGCCGCGACCGCCGCGGTGCAGCGCGTCAGGAACGCGACCGTGGAACGGCCCCGGGAGTCCGCCGAGTCGTCCCGGCCGGGCACCCCTGACACCTTCGTGACGGCACGGCCCGGCACGCCGGACACCCACGAGACATCCCGGCCCGGCACGCCGGACACCTTCGTGACCGCACGGCCCGGCACCCCGGACAGCCACGACACGTCCCGGCCCGGCACCCCTGACACCTTCGTGACGGCGCGGGAACCGGAAGCCGACGGGACGGAAGCCGACGGGACGGAGACCGACGCTAGGGCCCGGGAGGAACTCCTCAAGAAGGCCACCGAGTTGCTGGAGCGGTTCAAGAGGAACCTCGAACCCACGGACAACCTGGCCAAGGGCGCCCAGTCCCCCACCAGCGCCGGCCTCGGCCAGACGGCCACCGCGTCGGGCGACGGAGCCCTGAAGCACGACGCCGCCGCCTCGGGGACCTCGGGCGCTTCGTGGAACCTCCTCACCGAGCTGACCGGCGTCGTGGTCAACTCCCTGGACGCGCTCAAGAACCTGAAGGCGTCCAGGAAGAACCGGACCGGAGCCGCGCACCACACGGCGAGGAAGAAGTCGAAGACCAAGGGAGCCGACGCGGTCGTCGGAACCGCCAGTACGGGTGGGTACGGCGCCGCCGTCGCCAAGGACGCGGTCAAGCTCCAGGCGGTGGCGGACACCGCGACCGCGGCCGAGGTGAGCGGCGTCTTCAGCGCCGTCACCGGCCTGTGGAAGGGCGCCCGTGCCGCGGGCCGGGTCGGCGGGGCGACCCGCAAGTACCGGCGGGTCAAGAACCTCGGGGAGGCCGGCGCCGTCCACGCGGAGCTGCTGGCCCGGCTCCAGGGCGAGGTGGGCGCGGCGGTCCAGCGGGTCGACGAGCTGACCGCGAACCTGGAGGCCGTCGTGGAGGCCAACCGGGGCCGCCGGCCCGCGCTGTGGTACCCGGCCGCCACCGCTGCCGCCGACGCCCTCGGCGCCGCGTACATCCGCGCCAGTGACGCCCATGCCGCCCACCAGCGCGCCGAGCTGGACGTGGAGACCCTGGGGCAGACGCAGAAGTACGCGAAGAAGAAGCAGCTCACCAAGATCGGCAAGGAGACGGTCGGCGGTGTGCTGGGCGAGCCCGCCAAGGCCGCCGGCGGCATCGTGGCCACGGTCGCCGCCGCGGGGGCGCTGGGGAGCAACCCAGCGGGCTGGATCACCGCCGCCGTGGGGGCGGGCCTCATCCTCGGCGTCGCCGGCTACAAGGGGGGCCGGGCGGCGAAGAAGCGTTTCGAGGAGGCCCACCACCCCGAGCGCTACACGCCGGAGGGCGAGGAGGCGGTGGCGGCCAAGTCCGGCTGGGAGTCGCTGAAGCACTCCCTGAAGGTCTGGAAGAAGGTGTCGCGGCACGAGCGCCGGCTGATGGCGCACAAGATCTACCGGATGGCGGCGGGTCCCGACGTCCCCGGGAGCGCCGAGACGACGCCCGAGGTACGGCAGTCCGCCCGGGAGCTGCTCGTCGCCCTGAAGGCGGGCCCCGACCAGCACAGGATGGAACGGGCGGCGTGGGAGGCGAGCCTCAACGACCCGGAGCACAGGGGCGCCTGGCTCAAGGAGATCGCGGAGCAGCTGGCCTCCGGGTGATCCGGGAGGCGGAATGCGGGCTGTTCGGGACGGGCGGCGGCGCGGCCGTCGTATGCCTCGCGGTGGGCCGGCGCCGCGTCCGTGCGGGTCCGCGCCCAGGTCCCGACGGTGCGCATCAGGCGGTACGGGGAGAGACCGGGGCCGGCCGCCCCGCAGGTGACCGTGAGGCGTCCCGCCGAAGCCGACCGGGCCATTACCAGGGGGTCACCCGTCGGGCCAACTCCCTTTTCGGCCAATGGCGTTCAGCCGCCATCCGGGCATTTTTCGCATCAAACCCCCGGCGGTTCCGGCTCGCAGTCACGAGGTTGACACGACGTGTGAGCACAAGCGGTAGTGTCCCCTCCTGTACGTCGAACGCCGTTCGCGGATACGGGAGTTCGAGGCGGCCGGGGATGCGCGTTCCCGTTCCGTTTCGAGTCCGCGCCGGCGGCGCCCCCTGCTCGTACCGGCCCTCGCGTGTTCCTTGGAGTTCCATGTCGTGCGCCTTCGCCGTCGCCCGCGCCGCTGCCGACTTCGCGGCATGAGGTGCCCAGGGAAGACAGCGGTCCGCCGGGGCCCGTTGAGAGCCCGGTCGTCATCGGGCCGGCCCGCGCCCCCGCCGCTGCGACCCGCCCCTGTGCGCCGGCCCGCCTCGGCCACCTCGCCCACACCGACGGCTTCCGATCCGTGAGGACCTGATGACTGAACTGATAGTGACCGTCACCGCCGCGCTGGCGGTGGCCGGAGTCGGGGCCGCGTGGTACTTCCGGCGCAAGGGCGAGCAGGCCCGTCGCCGGGCCGAGCAGCTGCGCGAGCACGCCGACCGGCTCACCCTGCAACTCGTCGCCGCCGAGCAGTGCGTGGGGCACCTGGCCGCCACCGTGATCCCGGCGGCGGCGACGGGCGGCCGCGGCGGCGCGGGGCCCGAGGGCGGGCTGCCCGTACCGGCGCAGCTCGACGGGACTCCGCTCGCCGAGCGGCTGCGTGCCGTGCCCGGCGCGGTGGCCGCCGCGGTGGCGGACGTACGGGCGCAGGAGCGGGCGGCCGCCGAACAGGCCGCGGCCCACGCGGCCGAGCGGGTGCGCCAGGACACCGAGCGGCAGATCGCGCAGGTACGGCACGAGTCCGTCGGCGTCGCCCGGGCCGCCGTGCGCGGCTTCGCCAACAACGTCGTGGCCCGCTCGGCGAAGCTGGGCCGGGCCGTCAGCCAGGGCGTACGGCGGCACATCTCGGACGAGGCGTACGCGACGCTCGTGGAGATCGACCACCTCGCGCAGCAGATGCTGCTCACGGCGTCCGGGTACTCCGTGCTCGCCGGGGACAAGCTGTCCCGGCGCTGGCCCGCCACCACGCTGACCGACATCGTGCGCGCGGCCATGGGCCGGATCGAGGGGTACGAGCGGATCAAGCACCCCGAGATGGGGTCCGTGGTGGTCGAGGGCCGCGCCGTGGAGGCGGTCGTGCACGCGCTCGCCGTACTGCTGGACAACGCGCTGCGCTACTCGCCGCCCGCCGCCAGTGTCCACGTCTCGCTGGAACAGGGGCACCACGCCTGCTTCCTGATCGTGGACGACGCCGGTCTGCGCATGGACGACGAGCGGCTGCTGTGGGCCAGCGACGTGATGTCCGGCGAGCAGCGCGACGACATCACCCGCCTGGGCGCCCACCCCCAGACCGGGCTGCGCGTGGCGTCCCTGCTGGCGGAGAACTACGGCTTCCGCGTCGAGCTGACCGCGCCCAACATCTACCAGGGGACCCGGGCCATGGTCGTCCTGCCGAAGAACCTGGTCGTCGACCCGTCGGCGGCCCAGCCGGTGCCGCAGGCAGTGTCCCGGTCGCTGCCGCCGAAGGCCGTGGAGGCGACCGGTCCGACCGCGGAGCAGGCCGCGGAAGAAGAGACGGAACAGGAGGCCGCCGTGTCTTCCGCCGCGCCCGCACCCGAACCGGCGCCGGCCGCCGTACCCGAGCCGGCCCCGGCCGCCGCACCCGCACCCGCCCCCGAGCCGGCCCTCTCGGCTCCCGCCCCCTCGGCCACCACCACCGCCAGCGGTCTGACCGTCCGCAGGCGCTCCCCCGCGCCCGCCCCGGCCCGCCGCCCCGCCGCCCCCGACGACACCGAGCCCGGCCGTCCCGCCGTCGCCGCCGCCTGGGCGGCCGGCACCCGCAGCGGCCGGGAGGGGGAGCGGCCCTCGCCCGCCTCCGCCGACGCCATCCACACCGCCGCCGCTCACCCCACCCCCCATGACGGCGCTGACGACGAAGGACACTGATCGTGCAAGACACACACACCAACAGCCTGGGCTGGCTGCTGGACCAGGAACTCGGCAGCGTCGAGGGCGTCCGGTACGCCGTGCTGATGAGCAGCGACGGGCTGCTGAAGGCCCGCACCGAGACGATCGGCCAGGACGACGGGGAGAAGTTCGCCGCGCTGACGGCGGCGCTGCGCGCGGCGGGCAAGGCCTGGGACGAGTTCACCGGCGGCGCGGGGATGCGGCAGCTGCTGATCGAGTCGGTCGGCTGCATCGGGCTGACGACCACCGCCGCGAAGAACACCATGCTGTCGGTGTGCACGACCGGTCCCGACGCCGACGTCGGCCTGATCTCGCACCACATGGTGCGCCTCGCCACCCGGGTGGGGCACGAGCTGGGCACGGAGGAGCGCGTGCCGGTCGCGGACGGCGGCTCACCGGTATGAGCGGGCCGCGGCGTGACCCCGACATGGTCCGGCCCTACGTCCGCACCCAGGGCCGGATCCGTGCGCGCGAGGACGTGCGCCTGGAGAGCGTGGTCATCGCCGCGACCGGCCCCACGGACACCCTCGGGCCGGACGCCCGCCGGGTGATGCGGCTGTTCGGCGGCGCGGACGGCGGCCTGGCCGTCGCCGACATCGCCGCCGCGCTGGAGCTGCCGCCCTCCACGGTGCGCATCCTCGTCTCCTCCCTGATGGACTCCGGCCACCTCGCCAGCCCGGTCGCCGCGATCGACGACCAGCCCGACTTCGACCTGCTGCAGGAGGTACTCCGTGGACTTCGCTCCCTGGTCTGACCGGGCCGACCGGACCGAGGCGTCCGCCGGGGCCGGAGGTGCCGACCGGTCCGGCCGGGTCGACCCGCCCGTCACCTACGTCCCCGCCACGGTGACCCGGTCGGCGAAGATCGTGGTCGCGGGCGGCTTCGGCGTCGGCAAGACGACGCTGATCGGCAGTGTCTCGGAGGTGCGGCCGCTGCGGATGGAGGAGCCGATCACGCAGGCCAGCGCCGGTGTGGACGACCTGCGCGGCACCCCGCACAAGACGACGACCACCGTGGCGATGGACTTCGGCCGCATCCACATGGCCGGCGGCCGGCTCGCGCTGTACCTGTTCGGGCTGCCCGGGCAGTCCCGGTTCCAGCCGCTGTGGGAGGACCTGGCCGAGGGTGCCCTCGGCTGTCTCGTCCTGGCGGACACCCGTGACCTCGACGCCTCCCACGACGCCCTCGGCCTGCTCGACGGCGCGGGCATCCCGTACGCCGTCGCCATCAACACCTTCCCGGGCGCCCCGGAGTATCCCGAGGCAGAGCTGCGCGAGGCGCTGGCCCTTGAGCCGGCGACGCCGCTGACGTACTGCGACGCACGCGACCGCATCTCCTCCCTGCACGCCCTGATCACGCTCACCGAGTACCTCTCCGAGCACCGCTCGGCCGCCCTCCTGGAGTCCCGCCGATGACGCCGCCCTCCGCAGAGTCCGTGCCCGCCGGTCCCCCGGGCCGGATCGCCCTGTACGCACCGGAGTTCGCCGCCGACCCGCACGCCGCCTACCGGAGGATGCGCCGCACCCACGGTCCGCTCGTCCCGGTCGACCTGGCGCCCGGCGTCCCCGCGACCCTGGTGATCGGCTACTACCAGGCCCGCCGCATCCTGAACGACCCGCTGCACTTCCCGGCCGATCCCCGGGCCTGGGAGAAGCTGATCCCGGCGACCTGCCCGGTGCGGCCGATGATGGAGTGGCGGCCCAACGCGCTGCGCTCGGGCGGCGCCGAGCACGCCCGCTACCGGGCGGCCAACACCCACGCCATCGACAGGGTCGACCAGCACGGACTGCGTGCCCTCGTCGAGAAGGTCGCCGACGGCGCCATCGACGGGTTCCGCACGGCCGGCTCGGCGGACCTGCTCACCCAGTACTCGTTCCCCATCGCGTTCAGCGTGCTGAGCGCGCTGCTGGGCTGCCCGGACGAGATCGGGCAGCGCATCGCCGAGGGCATGGCGAAGATCTTCGACACCACCAACGCCGACCAGGGCAACCTGATCCTCGCCCGCGCCGTGTCCGACCTGGTGGCCCTGCGGCGGGCCCACCCCGGCGACGACATCACGTCCCGGCTGGCCCTGCACTCCGCCGAGCTGAGCGACGAGGAGATGAGCCACCAGCTCGTCACGCTCTACGGCGCCGGGATCGAACCGCTGACCAACCTGATCAGCAACACGATCCTGAAGATCCTCACCGACGAGGAGTTCTCCGCGGACCTGCACGCCGGGCTCTCCACGGTGCGCGACGCGCTCGACGCCGTCCTCTACACCGACCCGCCGATGGCGAACTACTGCATCTCCTACCCGCCGTACCCCATCGACGTGGAGGGCGTGCTGCTGCCCGCCGACCAGCCGGTGGTGATCTCGATGGCGGCCGCGAACAACGACCCGGCCCTCACCGAGGGCGTGCCCGAGGGACAGCACGGCGGCAACCGCGCCCACCTGGCGTGGAGCACCGGCCCGCACACCTGCCCCGCCCGCTCGCACGCCTACCTGATCGCCGAGACCGCGGTCACCCACCTCCTGGACGCGCTGCCGGAGACGGACCTGGCCCGCCCGCCCGCCGAACTGACCTGGCGCCCCGGCCCGTTCCACCGCGCCCTCGAATCCCTGCCCGTCACCTTCCCCGCCGCGCAACCCGCCGCACACTAAGGAGCCAGGTCATGGCGACCCAGCAGCCCGCCCTCGTCCTCGACCCCACCGGCGCCGGCCACCACGCCGAGCACCGCACCCTGCGGGAGGGCGGCCCGGCCACGCGGGTGGACGTCCTCGGGGTGCAGGCCTGGTCGGTGAGCGACCCCGCCCTCCTCAAACACCTGCTCACCAGCCCCGACGTCTCCAAGGACGCGCGGGCGCACTGGCCCGCCTTCGGCGAGGTCGTCTCCACCTGGCCGCTCGCCCTGTGGGTGGCGGTGGAGAACATGTTCACCGCCTACGGTCCCAACCACCGCAAGCTGCGCCGGCTGGTGGCGCCCGCCTTCAGCGCCCGCCGAATAGCCGCGATGCGCCCGGCCGTCGAGAAGATGGTGACCACGCTCGTCGACCGGCTCGCGGAGCTTCCCGCCGGTGAGCCGGTCGATCTGCGCCAGGAGCTGGCCTACCCGCTGCCGATCGCGGTCATCGGTCACCTCATGGGCGTGCCCGAGGACCGGCGCGACGGCTTCCGCGCCCTCGTGGACGGCGTCTTCGACACCACCCTCGACCAGGCCGAGGCACAGGCCAACACCGCACGCCTGTACGAGGTCCTGGACGAGCTCATCGCCACCAAGCGCGCCACCCCGGGCGACGACATGACGTCCCTGCTCATCTCCGCGCGGGACGACGAGGGGGACGGCGACCGCCTCTCGCCCGAGGAGCTGCGCGACACCCTGCTGCTGATGATCAGCGCCGGTTACGAGACCACCGTCAACGTCATCGACCAGGCCGTGCACACCCTGCTGACCCGCCCCGACCAGCTGGCGCTGGTCCGCAAGGGCGAGATCGTCTGGGGGGACGTGGTGGAGGAGACGCTGCGCCACGAACCAGCGGTCAAGCATCTGCCGCTGCGGTTCGCGGTCACCGACATTCCCCTGCCGGACGGGCGGACCATCGCCCGCGGGGAGGCCATCCTCGCCTCGTACGCCGCCGCCAACCGCCATCCGGACTGGCACGAGGACGCCGACACCTTCGACGCCACCCGCACGGTCAAGGAGCATCTGGCCTTCGGTCACGGTGTCCACTTCTGCCTGGGCGCGCCGCTGGCCCGCATGGAGGTGACGCTGGCGCTGGAGAGCCTCTTCGGCCGCTTCCCGGACATCCGCCTCGCCGATCCGGCCGAGGAGCTGCCGCCCGTGCCCTCCCTGATCAGCAACGGCCACCAGCGGCTGCCGGTACTGCTGCACGCCGGCTGAGCGGCGCGCCGCGGGTCCGGGAGCCGGGGAAGCCGGGGGTCGACGGCCGGAGCCCGGTGCTCCAGCCGAACATCCCCGGCTCGCAGTCGCCCGTCGGCTGCCGGCTGCCGGCTGCCGGCTGCCGACGGGGCGGATGCCCGCGAGTGCCGCGATCAGGGCTCGGTGCTCGGCCGAAAGGGGCGGGGATTAGCCTCGAACCCGACAAGTCGGTTCGTCGGAACCAGGTTCGACCGGACCGGTCCGGCAGTGCAGGAGGCAGACATGGCGAAGGTTCCCAGCGCGGTGGTCGCCGCGGGCGGTCTCGTCGGCGGGTACGGCGTGGCCCGCTGGACGAAGAAGCGGCAGCTGGGCGGGGCCGTGCTCGCCGTCGCCGGGGCCGCCGCCGCGCAGCAGTGGCGGGAGCGGGCCGGCGGGCGGGCCGCGGGCGCGCTGACGGCGGCGTACGTCGCCGGGTTCGCCGGGTCGCACCCGCTGGCCAAGAAGGTCGGCGCGTGGCCCGCCGTGTTCGGTGTGGCCGGCGCGGTGGCGCTGGCCTCCTGGGCGGTCGCCGACCGGCGCGCCTGAAAAAGGGTCTGCCGCTCAGGTCAGGTGGGTCAGCACGTTGATCACCCGGCCGTCCGGGGCCCGTACGAAGAAGCGCCGTACGCCCCACTCCTCGTTCTGCGGCTCCCGTACGATCTCGGCGCCCGACGCGGTGACCTGCTCGTAGACGGCGTCGACGTCCTCGACCTCCACACTCAGGTCGGGGACGACGGGCGCCGTGCGCTCCTCGGTGAACAGGCTGATCTGGGCGGTCGGGTTGGACGGGGAGGCCAGGGTCGTCACCCAGCCCATGTCCATGACCTCCTCGAAGCCGAGCAGGCCGTAGAAGTCGCGGCTCGTGGTCCACTGCTCCTCGGCCTCGACGTGGATGTTGGGGACGATCCTGCGAATGCTCATCGGGGCTCCTCGACGTCTGTGCCGGGTCGGTTCGGCGGGTACGACGCTACGCGGTCCCCCGGCCGGAGCCGGCCGTTCCCGGCGACGCCGTCGAAAGCGGCTCGGCGATGTCCTCCAGCGAGCGGCGTTCCGCCTTCACCGCGAGGAACGCCGCCACCAGGCCGGCCGCGCACATCAGTCCCGCGCCGATCTGGAAGGCCAGCACCGTGTCGCCGACCACGCCGGACTCGGTCAGGTCGGCGAAGAGCAGCGGGCCGCTGATACCGCCGGCGGCGGTGCCGAGGGCGTAGAAGAAGGCGATGGCCATGGCCCGGGTCTCCATGGGGAAGATCTCGGAGACGGTCAGGTACGCGCTGGAGGCACCCGCCGAGGCGAAGAACAGCACCACGCACCAGCAGGCCGTCATGGTCGTCGCCGTGAGCGAGCCGCGGTCGAAGAGCCAGGCCGTGCCGAACAGCAGGATGCCGGAGAGCAGATAGGTGCCGGAGATCATGATGCGGCGGCCGACGGTGTCGAAGAGGTGGCCCAGCAGCAGCGGACCGCAGAAGTTGCCCGCGGCGATGACCGCGAAGTAGTAGCCGGTGCTGCCGGTCGGCACGTCGAAGAACGTGATGAGGATGGTGCCGAAGCCGAAGGTGATGGCGTTGTAGAGGAACGCCTGCCCGATGAAGAGGGACAGGCCGAGGATCGCGCGGCGCGGGTAGCGGCCGAAGACGGTCTTGGCGATCAGGCCGAAGCCGATGGACTTGCGCTGGTGGATGGTGATCTCACCGGCGGGCGGGGGCAGCTTCTCGCCCTTCTCCTGCTCGATCTCCCGTTCGACGGAGGCGACGAGTCTGTCGGCCTTCTCGCCCTGGCCGTGGATGAACTGCCAGCGTGGGCTCTCGGGGACGTGCCGCCGCACCAGCAGCACCACCAGGCCCAGGAGCACGCCGAGGGCGAAGCTGAGCCGCCAGCCGACGTCCTTGGCGAAGATGTCGGTGTCCAGCATCACGATGGACAGCAGGGCGCCGCCGATCGCGCCGAGCCAGTAGCTGCCGTTGATGATGAGGTCGACGCGGCCCCGGTAGTGGGACGGGATCAGCTCGTCGATCGCGGAGTTGATCGCCGCGTACTCGCCGCCGATGCCGAAGCCGGTGAGGAAGCGGAAGAGGAAGAACCACCAGGACTCGAAGGAGACCGCGGTCAGCGCGGTCGCCGCCAGATAGACCACCAGCGTGATCATGAACAGCTTCTTGCGGCCGTGCCGGTCGGTCAGCCAGCCGAAGAACAGGGCGCCGGAGCAGGCCCCCGCCACGTAGAGGGCGGCGGCGAGGCCGGTGATCTGGGCGGAGCTGATGTCCAGGCCGCTGCCGTCCTCGGCGATCCGTCCGGCGACGTTGCCGACGATCGTGACTTCCAGGCCGTCCAGGATCCAGACGGTGCCCAGGCCGATCACGATCATCCAGTGCCAGCGCGACCAGGGCAGCCGGTCCAGGCGGGCCGGTACGGCCGTGGTGACCGTCCCGGTGGAGGCGGGCACCGAACCCGACGACGACGCTTCTGCTGTCATGGCACCCTCTCCGTCGGGCTCTCCGCCGAGCGAACGCCTCACGTGTGCCCAACGCCGCGGGGAACACGCCCGCCGCGCCGGGTGCTACGCCCCCAGGATGCGGGAGACCGTGTAGATCAGCAGCCCGGCCAGCGAGCCGACCACCGTGCCGTTGATGCGGATGAACTGGAGGTCGCGGCCGATGTTCGCCTCGATCTTCTTCGTGGTGTGCTCGGCGTCCCAGCTCGCGACCGTGTCGGTGATCAGGGAGGTGATCTCGCGCCGGTAGGTGGTCACCACGTAGACCGCGGCGCCCTCCACCCATCCGTCGACCTTGCCCTGCACCTTGGGGTCGGAGGCCATCCGGGTGCCCAGGGAGAGCAGCGACGCGCGCACCCTGAGCCGCAGTTCGCTGCGCTCGTCCTCCGCCGCCGAGACGATCATGGACCGTACGGCCGTCCAGGCGGACGCGATCAGGTCCTGGACCTCGCCGCGGCCCAGCACCTCGGTCTTCAGCCGCTCCACCCGCGCGCGGGTCTCCGTGTCGGACTGGAGGTCGGCGGCGAAGTCGGTGAGGAAGCGGTCCAGGGCGCCGCGCGCGGGGTGGGCGGGCATGTCGCGCATCTCGGTGACGAAGCGCAGCAGCTCCTTGTAGACGCGGTCGCCGATCTTCCGGTCCACGAACCGGGGCGTCCATCCGGGCGCCCCGCCCTGGACGGCGTCCATCACCGAGTCGCCGTGCAGGATCAGCCAGTCGTGGGCGCGGGAGACGATCAGGTCGACGGCGCGCCTGTGGCCGCCGTCGGAGACGACCCGGTCCAGCATCTTCCCGATGCCGGGCGCGATCTCCTGCGCGTCGGCCCGGCGCGTGATCGCCTCGCCGACCACCGCCTGGACGTCGGAGTCGCGCAGCACGGTGAGGGCTCCGCGCAGGGCGGCGGACAGCTCGGCCGTCACCCGGTCGGCGTGTTCGGGCACGGCCAGCCAGGCGCCGAGGCGGCTGCCGATGCCGACGGCGCGCAGGCGCTGGCGCACGACGGCCTCGGAGAGGAAGTTCTCCCCGACGAACTCGCCGAGCGAGACGCCCAGCTGGTCCTTCTTCTTCGGGATGATCGCGGTGTGCGGGATGGGGATGCCGAGGGGGTGGCGGAAGAGGGCGGTGACCGCGAACCAGTCGGCGAGCGCGCCGACCATGCCGGCCTCGGCGGCGGCCGACACGTAGCCCGCCCAGGCGCCCGCGCCCCGGTGGGCGGCCCACTCGGCCAGGACGTAGACCACGGCGACGAAGAGCAGCAGGCCGGTGGCGGTGAGCTTCATCCGGCGCACGCCGCGGCGCTTCTCCTCGTCGGCCGGGCTGAAGGACGTCATCGCGCGGTCGCGCACCGCCCCCGTGGCGGCGCCACCGGTGCCCGCCCCCGCGCCCCCTCCGGCGCCCCCGGAACCACCTGTGGCCCCCGCACCCTCAGGAAGTTCCGCTTTCGTGCGTTCCATCCGCTCCACCGTTCGCTGAGAAGTCCCTCACACATTGTCCCTTCCTGACCGACTCCCGGAACGGAACACAAGTTCCCGGCGTCTGTCCCCGAGGGGGAACGCCCGGGGCTCCTGCGGCACTTCCCCCACCCATGACGCATCATGGGGTCATCGGACCGGAGCCTCGGGGCTCCCCTCGCCCGAGGAGAACAGAAGAGCATGACCCGGGGTCGTGACGGGGGTGCGGGGGCGCCTCCCACCAAGCACCGTGCCCTGCTCGCGGCGATCGTCACCCTGATAGTGGCGATCTCCGCGGCCATATACGCCGGAGCGTCCGCGGACGACGGCACCAGGGACCACGCGCTGCAGGCCGGAGGCCGTCTCTCACGGGGAGAGGCCGCCCCCGCCT
This sequence comes from Streptomyces sp. NPDC093065, assembly GCF_044754585.1. Taxonomy (NCBI): domain Bacteria; kingdom Bacillati; phylum Actinomycetota; class Actinomycetes; order Kitasatosporales; family Streptomycetaceae; genus Streptomyces; species Streptomyces sp. NPDC093065. The sequence goes on from NZ_JBIVPJ010000001.1 coordinate 504,727, forward strand.
CCACGGGCGCCTGGGTGGGCGCCTGGGCCACCGCGCCGGCCGCGGCCGAGCCGGGCACCGAGACGACCGGCATGGCGGGCCGCTCCGTGCGCAACGTCGTGCACACCTCGGTCGGCGGCACCAGCGCGCGGATCACCCTGTCCAACCTGTACGGGCAGTCGCCGCTGACCGTCACGCACGCCTCGATAGCCCTGGCCGCGGGGCCCGACACTGCCGCCGCGATCGCCGACACCATGCGCCGGCTGACCTTCGGCGGCAGCGCCCGGGTGATCATCCCGGCGGGCGGTCAGGTGATGAGCGACATCGCCCGCATCGCCATCCCCTACGGGGCGAACGTGCTGGTCACCACGTACTCCCCCATCCCCTCCGGACCGGTGACCTACCATCCGATGGCCCGGCAGACCAGTTACCTCGCCGACGGCGACCGCACGGCGGACGTCACGGCCGTCGCCTACACCACCCCCACGCCGTACTGGCGCTATCTGACCGCCCTCGACGTGCTGAGCCACGAGGCCGACGGCACGGTCGTGGCCTTCGGCGACTCGATCACCGACGGTCTCGGCGCCGGCGTCGACGCCAACCACCGCTGGACCGACGTCCTCGCCGAGCGGCTGCACGACGCGGCCGGCGACGGCCGGGACACGCCCCGCTACAGCGTCGTGAACGAGGGCATCAGCGGCAACCGGATCCTGACCGGCAGGGCGGGCCGGCCGGCCGACAACCCGAGCGGGCTGAGCCGCTTCGAACGCGACGTGCTGCAACGCACCAACGTCAAGGTCGTCGTCGTCCTCCTCGGCGTCAACGACATCCTGCACAGCCCGGAACTCGCCGACCGCGACGCCGTCCTCACCGGCCTGCGCACCCTCGTCGACCAGGCACACGCCCGGGGGCTGCGGGTCGTCGGCGGGACGATCACTCCGTTCGGCGGCTACGGCGGCTACACCCGGGCCCGCGAGACGATGCGGCAGGAGATCAACGGGGAGATCCGCTCCGGCCGGGTCTTCGACGCGGTCGTCGACTTCGACAAGGCCCTGCGCGACCCCTACGACCCGCGCCGGATGCGCTCCGACTACGACAGCGGCGACCACCTGCACCCCGGCGACAAGGGCTACGCCCGCATGGGCCGGACCCTCGACCTGGACACCCTGAAGGGCGCGGCCCCGGTCAAGGCATAGGCCCGCCCGGCCGGCCCCGGGACCGACCGGACCCCCAGGAACACCACCCGACCACCGCTCCACCGAAGGCAACGGCACCCCCACCGGAGGTCACGGCGCGTCACACCGCCCCGCGCCCGGCGTCCCCGTGCGCTGCAGCACACGTCCCCCCCACCCGACGGCCCCGGGCAGTCCGGCACACGGACCCTGGCCCGACGGCCCCGTGCGGTGCGGCACACGGACCCCGGCCGGACCAGCCCACCCGTGGCTCCCGGCGAGGCGCGGTGCGGGCACGCCCCGAGCCGGCACAACGCACGGCCTCCGGCCCCCACGGGCCCCGCCC
>NZ_JBIVPJ010000001.1:506320-654010 GCF_044754585.1 Streptomyces sp. NPDC093065
CCCGCTCGCGCCGACCGCCAGCCCTCGGCACCCGAGAAACCGCCCACTCACCCCTTGGAGGAACGGCCCGGCACACGTCCCCCGACCCGGGGAACCTCGGACAGTCCGGCACACGGACCCCGGCCCGACCGGCCCACCCCCGGCTCCCGGCGAGGCGCGATGCGGGCACGCCCCGACCCGGCACGCCAGACGGCACAACCCACGGCCCCCGGCCCCGCGAACCCCGCCCGCTCGCGCCGACCGCCAGCCCTCGGCACCCGAGAAACCGCCCACTCACCCCTTGGAGGAACGGCCCGGCACACGTCCCCCGACCCGGGGAACCCGGGCGGTGCAGCGTCCGGTCGGCCCCTGGTCCGGCTGGCTCCGCCCGCTCGATCGCGGACGTCCGGCCCTCGCGCCGCGCGCAACCCTTCCGTCACCGCCCACGGCGCCCGGCGGACCCGGGCGGTCCGGTACACGGATCGTGGTCCGGCAGGTGCCGTGTGCTCGGGGCCGGGCCGTGTGTCAGTCGTCGTCCCGGTGGCGGCGATCGCGGTCCTCGCGGCGCAGTTCGCGGTGCTCGCGGCGTTCCTCGCGGTGCTCGCGCACCATGTCGCGGTGGTCCTCCAGCATCCTGCGGTGGGCCCCCTCCGCGTCCTCCCGGACGGCGGAGTGCAGCTCCCTGCGGGCGGCCTTGCGATCCAGCTTCTCCTGCCGGCGCTCTTCCCTCAGCCGCTGCCGCTCCGCCCGCGTCACCTTGCGCTCCACGCCGACGCCGCCCCAGAAGGCGAAACCCGTCACGACGACGCGCGGGGCGCCCGGGTCGCCGGGGACGCCCTCCTCCCGGTGGTCGAAGCCGCCCATGATGCCGATGCCGCGCACGATCACCTCGACGCCCGGCGGCACGATCACCTGCATCCCGCCCATGATCGCGACGCAGTTGATCACGACCTCCCCGGCCGAGAAGTCCGCCTCGCGCAGATCGATCTCCCCGCCGCCCCAGAACGCGAAGCAGTTGAACCGCCTCGGCATCGTCCAGCGCCCCTTGCGCTGGAAGCCGGACATCACCGCCACCGCCCAGGTCGAGGAGCCCTCCCCGCCGGTGATCCGCCCCGCCCAGCCCCCGTCCCGCTCGGGCTCCTTGGTCATCGACACCCGGGGTGCCGCGGCCACCGTGCCGACCGGCAGATCACGGGTGATCGGCGCCAGCTCCCCGTAGGTCCGCGCCCGGTACGTGGCGTCCAGCCGCTCCTCGAACTCGGTCATGTCCAGGCGTCCCTCGGCGAGGGCGTCGCGCAGGACCTCGGCGACTCGTTCACGGTCGGCGTCGGATGCGCGGAGTTCCGGGGCGTCGTCGGTCATGTGCAGCAGCCTACGAGGTCACCGCGCCGGACACTACGCGCCCGCGCGTTCCGCGTACATCTTCGCGATCACCGACTCGATGTCCGGCTCCCGCACCGACAGGTCCACCAGCGGATACCGGGCCGCGATCCGCGCCACCAGCCCGGCCGCCGACGCCGACGCCGGGAACGCCAGCCACTGCCGCGGCCCCTCCACCCGCACCACCCGCGCGGGCTCCGGCGCCTCGATCGGCGGCAACTCCCGTTCCAGGTCGACCACCAGGGTGCGTTCGCTCTCCCCCGCCTCGTGCAGGCCCTCCAGCGCACCGTCGTACATCAGCCGCCCGTGGTCGATGACCATGACGCGCGAGCACAGCTGCTCGATGTCCTGGAGGTCGTGCGTGGTCAGCAGCACCGTCGTGCCGCGCTCCGCGTTCAAGTCCCGCAGAAAACCGCGCACCTTGGCCTTCGAGACCACGTCGAGCCCGATCGTCGGCTCGTCCAGGTACAGCACGTCAGGATCGTGCAGCAGCGCCGCAGCGATGTCCCCGCGCATCCGCTGCCCCAGGGAGAGTTGCCGCACCGGCACGTCCAGCAGCTCCCCGAGCTGGAGGAGTTCGACACAGCGGTCCAGGTTCTCCCGGTAACGGGCGTCGGGGATGCGGTACATGCGGTGCATCAGCCGGTACGAGTCGATCAGCGGCAGGTCCCACCACAGCGTCGTACGCTGCCCGAAGACCACACCCATGCGGTGCGCCAGCCGGGTCCGCTCCCGGGACGGGTCGATGCCGGCCACCCGGAGCCGGCCGCCGCTCGGCGTCAGGATGCCGGTGAGCATCTTGATCGTCGTCGACTTCCCGGCGCCGTTCGGGCCGATGTAGCCGACCATCTCGCCGCGTGACACCGTGAACGACAGCCCGTCCACGGCCCGCACCTGCCGCCGCTCCCGCTTCATGAAGCCGGTCTTCTTGCGCACGTCGAAGACCTTCTCCACACCGTCCAGCTCGATGAAGGCCGCCGCACCCGCCTCCGTCACCGTCACGGCCCCCGGCTCCTCCCCCGACTCCGACTCCGACTCCGCCGTCCCCGCCATGTCCGCCATCTCCGTCAGCTCCCCGTGCTCCGGTACGAAAGCAGGCCCGCGCGCCAGGCGATCCCCGCCAGCGCACAGCAGGCCGCGGCCGCGAGCGGCGGCGTGAAGGCCACCCACTCCGGCAGGTCCAGCGGATACGGCCGCCCCAGCACATAACTCGCCGGCAGCCAGTTCACGAACGCCAGCGGCACCACGAACGTCGCCCCGCGCACCAGGTCGAGCGCGAACACCGTCGGCGGATACTGCAGCATCGTCGTACCGCCGTAGGTGAACGCGTTGGACACCTCCGACGCATCCTGCGCCACGAACTGGAACGCCGCCGCCGCCACGAACACCGCGCAGAAGATCCCCGCCCCGCTGAGCAGCGCCACCGGCATCAGCAGCAGCCTCCCCGCCGTCCAGTCGACGTCGAGGACCACCAGCGCGTACCCGAGCACCAGCAGCCCCTGCGTCACCCGGCCCAGCCGGCGCAGCGCGAACCGGTCCGCCGCCACCTGCGCCAGCACCGGCACCGGACGCACCAGCAGCGTGTCCAGCGTGCCGTCCCGCACCCGGCGCCCCAGCCGCTCCATCGAGCCGATCGCCAGGTCGGCAAGGCCGAAGGACACCCCGGACAGCCCGTACAGGAACGCCACCTCGGGCAGCGACCAGCCGCCCAGCGCGTCCACGCGGGAGAACATCAGCAGGATCGCCACGAAGTCCAGCGCGGTCATCGCGAAGTTCCCGAACGTCGTCAGCGCGAAGGACGTCCGGTACGCCATCGTCGACCTGATCCACATCCCGGCGATCAGCCCGTACGCGCGCACCCCCTCCACGACCCGCCCGCGCCGCACCTCCGTGCCGGCCACCTCAGCCACCCTGGACCACCACCCGTCGCGTCGCCGCCGACTGCACCAGCCGCCCCAGCGCCAGCAGCGCCACCGCCCAGGACGCCTGGAACAGATACGTCCCCAGCGGATCCGCCTCCCCGAGGAGCACGTCTGCCGGCGCCTGGAGCAGCGACGACCACGGCAGCGCCCGCACCACCTCGCCGAGCGCCCCCGGGAACACGTTCAGCGGCAGCAGCATCCCCGAGCAGAACAGCCCCGCCAGCCACGCCATCTGCGTCACCCCGGTCCCGTCCAGCAGCCAGAACGCCGAGAGCGCCACCAGATAGCGCAGCGCGAACCCCACCAGCATCGCCAGCACCAGCGTCACCAGGAACGCCACCCACACGGACGCCTCCCGCGGCAGCGCCACCGGGAAGAACAACGATCCGAACACGAACGGCACCACCCCGCGGCCCAGCAGCTGGAACAGCGCCCGGCCCACGTCCGCCGCCAGCCACCACACCTGAAGATCGACCGGACGGTACAGATCGACCGCGACGTCACCCGTACGGATGCGCTCCATCAGCTCGTCCTCGAACCCCCCGCCGCCGATCGCCAGGGCCGCCAGCAGCGCCTGCCCCAGCCACACGAAGGTCACCGCCTGCGCCTGGTCGTACCCTCCGAGCTGCGGTTTCTCGTCCCACAGCGCCAGATACGTGTAAACCAGGATGAGTCCGAAAACGGTGTTGGTGAACACCCCGGCCGCAGTGGCCGCCCGATACGTCGCGTACCGTCGGAATCCACCCGCCGCGACGGCCACGTACAACCGCCACGAGCCCGCACCCACAGCCCTCCCCCTCCGATCGGCACCGAAGCGCAGGAGCCTAGTGCGACCGCCAAGGCCACTGCCACGGAATTTCACGGGTGTGCCGTCGAGTGGGAACGGAACCCACGGTGCGAGAGTCTTCTTCAGAAGAACTCAGACGTACGAAAACCGTACGAAATGAAACAGGAGTCCGTGCACGAGATGAGCGACGAGCCGCAGCCGCAGCAGCAGCCGCAGCAGCCGAACCGGGGCTGGGCGTCGGGAGCACCGGACGCCTCAGGGAAGACGAAGAAGGCCAAGCGGCCGAGGCGCACCGGCTGGCGCCGGCTGATCCCCACCTGGCGCATCGTGCTGAGCACCGTCGTCGTCGGCCTGCTGCTGATCGTCGGCGGCTTCTTCCTCGGCTACCACCTCGTGCAGATCCCGCCGGCCAACGCGCTCGCCACCAAGCAGTCCAACGTCTACCTGTACGCCGACGGCAGCGTCCTCGCCCGTGACGGCGAGGTCAACCGCGAGAGCGTCGGCCTCGCCCGCATCTCCAAGGACGCCCAGCACGCCGTGCTCGCCGCCGAGGACCGCGACTTCTACACCGAGTCCGCCATCGACCCCGGCGCCATGGTCCGGGCCGGCTGGAACACCGCCACCGGCAAGGGCAAGCAGTCCGGCTCCACGATCACCCAGCAGTACGTCAAGAACTACTACCTGGGCCAGGAGCAGACGGTCACCCGCAAGGTGAAGGAGTTCTTCATCTCGATCAAGCTCGACCGCGAGAAGAGCAAGAGCGAGATCCTGGAGGGCTACCTCAACACCAGCTTCTTCGGCCGCGGCGCCTACGGCATCCAGGCCGCCGCCCAGGCCTACTTCGGCATCGACGCCAAGGACCTCACCGCCGCCCAGGGCGCCTACCTCGCCTCCCTGCTCAACGCCCCCAGCCAGTACGACGTCGTCGCCCACCCCGAGAACAAGCCCGCAGCCCGGGCCCGCTGGAACTACGTCATGAACGGCATGGCCGACAAGGGCTGGATCAGCGCCTCCGACCGCGCCGCCGCGAAGTTCCCCGAGCCCAAGCAGTCCACCGTCTCCACCAACATGTCCGGACAGCGCGGCTACGTCGTCAACATCGTCAAGAAATACCTGTTCGAGAACGGCATCGTCGACGAGGAGGAACTCGGCCGCGGCGGCTACCGCATCACCACCACCCTCCAGAAGGACAGGCAGGACGCCTTCGTCAAGGCCGTCGACGACAAGCTGATGTCCCAGCTGGACCAGAAGGAACGCAAGGTCGACACCTACGTCCGCGCGGGCGGCGCCTCCGTCGACCCGAAGACCGGCAAGGTCGTCGCGATGTACAACGGCATCGACTACGTCAAGCAGTACACACCCAACGCCACCCGCCGCGACTTCCAGGTCGGCTCCACCTTCAAGCCCTTCGTGTTCACGTCCGCCGTCGAGAACCACTCCGAGACGCAGGACGGCAACGCCATCAACCCGAACACCCGCTACGACGGCACCAGCGAACGCCCCGTCCAGGGCTGGGACGGCGGCCGCTACGCCCCGGAGAACGAGGACCACCGCGACTACGGCCACGTCACCGTCCGCGAGGCCACCGACAAGTCCATCAACGCCGTGTACGCCCAGATGGCCGTCGACGTCGGCTCCGACAAGGTCAAGCAGACCGCGATCGATCTCGGGCTCTCCAAGAACACCCCCGAGCTGACCCCCTCCCCCTCCATCGCCCTCGGCGTCGCCACCGCCAGCCCCCTCGACATGGCGGAGGCCTACGCGACCATCGCCAACCACGGCAGGCACAGCACCTACACGCTGGTCGAGAAGGTCACGAAGGACGGCAAGCAGGAGGTCGACCTGCCCGAGCGGCGCGAACACCAGGCCGTCAGCCGCGAGGCCGCCGACACCACCACGTCCGTCCTGCGCAGCGTCGTCGAGAACGGCACCGCCACCGCCGCCCAGGCCGCCGGCCGCCCCGCCGCCGGCAAGACCGGCACCGCCGAGGAGGACACGGCCGCCTGGTTCGCCGGCTACACCCCCGACCTCGCGACCGTCGTCGCCGTCATGGGCCAGGACCCGAAGACCGCCGCCCACAAGTCCCTGTACGGTGCCACGGGCCTCGCCCGCATCAACGGCGGCGGCGCCCCCGCCGAGATCTGGAGCGAGTACACCCGCAACGCCCTCAAGGGCGAACCGGTCACCGACTTCGACCTCCGGCTCCAGGCGGGCGCCGACGTCACCGCACCCCCGAGCAGCGACGCCTCGGACGAACCCGGCGACGGCGACGAGAGCGGCGGCAGCGACCCGGACGACCGGTCGACCGGCGACGAGGACGGCGGCGACACCCCGGGCGACTCCGGCAGCAGCACCCCGCCCGGCGACTCCGGCGGCACCGACACCGGCCCCCCGTCGACCGGCGGCGGCACCCCCGGCACGGGCGGGCCCAGCACCGAGCCTGGCCCCACGGGCGGCGGCGACTCGGGCGGCGACGACTCCTCGAACGGCGGTACGGGGCCGGGCGGCGGGGACACGACCGGCGCCGGCGGCGGCGACCCGGACACCTCCGCCGGCACGATCGCCGGCATCCCCGTCACACCCCGGCGTCAGTGACCGGAGGTCGCCTTCAGCCCCACCACGGCGACCAGCAGCAGACAGATGAAGAAGATCCGGGCGGCGGTCGCGGGCTCACCCAGCACCACCATGCCGAGCACCGCCGCCCCGGCCGCGCCGATGCCCACCCACACGCCGTAGGCGGTACCGATGGGCAGCGTCCGGGCGGCGTACGACAGCAGCACCATGCTCGCGACGATCCCGGCACCGGTGAACACACTCGGCCACAGCCGGGTGAAACCGTCGGTGTACTTCATCCCGATCGACCAGCCGACCTCGAGCAGACCGGCGACGAAGAGCAGAACCCACGCCATGACAGGCACCTCCGTGAACGAACTGAACGGGGTGCGTCGTCTTTTCCTTCATCCCGGTACGGCGCGTCTCGTCGGGGTGCTTCCCAAGGTAGCAAAGACAGGAGAAAGGGGCTGGTGACCTTGATCACCAGCCCCTGAAGTCCGACCCGGACCCGTGATTCAGAGGTACAGCCCGGTGGAGTCCTCCGACCCCTCGAACCGGTCCGCCGCCACGGCGTGCAGATCGCGCTCGCGCATGAGCACGTAGCCCACGCCCCGCACCTCGACCTCGGCACGGTCCTCCGGGTCGTACAGCACCCGGTCGCCCGGCTCCACGGTCCGTACGTTCTGCCCGATCGCGACGACCTCGGCCCAGGCCAGCCGCTTGCCGACGGCCGCCGTCGCGGGGATCAGGATGCCGCCCCCGGAACGCCGCTCGCCCTCGCCGGTGTCCTGCCGCACGAGCACGCGGTCGTGCAGCATCCGGATGGGCAGCTTGTCGTCCTGGGTACCGGACTCGTTTCTCTTGGCGCTCACGCCCCGAACCTACCTGCTCCCGCTCAGCGCCCGCGCCGCCGGGTGCCGCCGAACGCGAGCAGCCCCACGACCCCGACCACCACCAGCGCGGCCGGCACGACCCGCTCCATCCGCGGGGCGCCCTGCTCGTCCACGAACTGCGCCCTCACATCGCTGACCACCCGGTTGACCTGGACGTACGCCCGCCCAAGGGTGTGATCGACGCTGGAGGCGACCTTGGCCTTCGCGTCGTCGACGATCGTCTTCGGGTGCACCCGCATCCCGAGCTCGTCGAGCGTCTCGGCCAGCACCTCGCGGCGGCGCTTGATGTCCGCCTCGATCTGCGCCGGGGTTCTGATGTCCGACGTGTCCGCCACCGTACGCCTCCGAAGTCCTCTGACACTGTCCCGGACAGTCTGTCAGCTCCAGGCCCGCTCGCACTGTCAGGACCCCCCGTTACGCTGACCCGATGAGCGAGCGACTCCAGCCCGGGGACCAGGCCCCGGCCTTCACCCTCCCGGACGCCGACGGCAACGAGGTGTCCCTGTCCGACCACAAGGGCCGCAAGGTCATCGTCTACTTCTACCCTGCGGCGCTTACCCCCGGCTGCACGAAGCAGGCGTGCGACTTCACGGACAACCTGGAGCTGCTGGCCGGCGCCGGGTACGACGTCATCGGCATCTCCCCCGACAAGCCGGAGAAGCTGGCCAGGTTCCGCGAGACCGAGTCCCTGAAGGTCACCCTCCTCGCCGACCCGGACAAGAAGACCCTCGACGCCTACGGCGCCTTCGGCGAGAAGAAGAACTACGGCCGCACCTACATGGGCGTCATCCGCTCCACGGTCGTCGTGGACGAGGACGGCAAGGTCGAACGCGCCCTCTACAACGTCCGCGCCACGGGCCACGTGGCCAAGATCATCAAGGACTTGGGGATCTGAGTTCCCTTTCGGCGGGGCTCGTACCGAAGCTTTCCGGTACGAGCCCTTCCGCATGCCGTGCGTGACTGTCCGATAACCGGTTCGTTACTCCGTACGAGGCCGTGAACGCGTGGCCGGGACGGAGGGGTGCGATGGGGGCGAGTGCGTACACGCGAGAGCGCCTGGAGGAAGCGGCCCGGGGGGCGCGGACGTTGTCGGAGGCGTTGGTGCGGCTGAGGGTGGATCCGAAGAGTTCGACTCGGCGGTATGTCTTGGCGCGGATGAAGAGGCTGGAGGTCGACACCTCCCACTTCCAGCGTGAGGGAGTGAAGTGGACCCGGGAGCTTCTCCAGGAAGCAGTCACAGCTTCGACGAACATGTGCGAGGTACTCCGACATCTCGGACTGGAGGTAGTCGGCGGACACCACACGCACATCAGCCGACGCATCAAGGCCTACGACATCGACATCTCGCACTTCCGGATGCCGGCCCGGAAGGGGAAACCCTGGCGCCCCCGGACGCCTGAAGGCTTGCTCGTCGAGCAGGCGCCCGCCGAAGCGAGGCGTATCCCCGGCGATCGCATCAAGTGGGCGATGGCGGCCGTGGGCGCATCCGAGCGGTGCGCCCTCTGCGGTAACGACGGCATGTGGCACGGACGCCCGATCCCCTTGGAGGTCGACCACATCGACGGTGACTGGCGCAACAACCGTATCGAGAACCTCCGACTCCTGTGCCCGAACTGTCACTCGATCACGGACACTTACCGGGGACGTGGCAAAGGGCGTACAAGCCGATGAGCAGTGGCGCGCACTACACACGTGACCGGCCTTCTGGTGAGGAACTGCGTGCCGCAGTCGCCGAATCCGTTTCAATCGCGAGTGCGCTCCGTCGACTGGGGCGTGCCGACAGCGGTGCGCAACGCGCCCGCTTGCGTCGATGGATCGCTGACGACCATCTTTCGACAGCGCACTTCTTGGGGCAGGCACATCGACGAGGCAGGCCCAGCACGGCCACCCCGCTCAGACAGCCTGAGGACATCTTGGTCAAGCACACCGGTGAACGCCGAACGAAGACCGCATTGCTGCGTCGGGCGCTCTGCGCAGTTGACGTACCCAACAAATGCGACGAGTGCGGTACAGACCCCGAGTGGCTCGGCAAACCCCTGACTCTGGAAGTGGACCACGTCAACGGGGACTGGAGCGACGATCGACAGGAGAACCTGCGGTTACTGTGCCCCAACTGTCACGCCGCCACTGCCACCTGGTGCCGCGGCGGCCGACGGCGGCATACTCTGCCCAGTAAAGTAGGCCCGGTCGAGCGCCCGTACGCCAACAGGCCGAGCGGCAATCTTTAGGTGGTTGTGTTTGTCGGTTCGAATCCGACCGGGCGCACAGGGCCCTGTACCTACGCTTCGTAGGTACAGGGCCCTCATTCTTGAGTCAGCTCAACAGCTCCCGTACCACCGGCACCAGGGCCCTGAACGCCTTGCCCCGGTGGCTGATCGCGTTTTTCTCCGGTGCCGTCAGTTCTGCGCAGGTGCGGGTCTCGCCGTCCGGCTGGAGGATCGGGTCGTAGCCGAAGCCGTTCGTGCCGGCGGGCTCGTGGCGGAGGGTGCCGCGGAGTTGGCCCTCGACCACCCGCTCCGTGCCGTCGGGCAGGGCCAGGGCCGCCGCGCAGGCGAAGTGGGCGGCGCGGTGGTCGTCGGCGATGTCGGCGATCTGGGCCAGGAGGAGGTCGAGGTTGGCCTTGTCGTCGCCGTGGCGGCCGGCCCAGCGGGCGGAGAAGATGCCCGGGGCGCCGTTCAGGACGTCGACGCAGAGGCCGGAGTCGTCGGCGACGGCGGGGAGGCCGGTGGCCTGGGCGAGGGCGTGGGCCTTGAGGAGGGCGTTCTCGGCGAAGGTGACGCCGGTTTCCCTGACGTCGGGGATCTCCGGGTAGGCGTCCGCTCCGACGAGGTCGTGGGGCAGGCCCGCGTCGGCGAGGATGGCCCTCAGTTCGGTGATCTTTCCGGCGTTGCGGGTGGCGAGGATCAGGCGGGTCATGGGGTCCAGTATCCCGGACCCCGCTCCCGGCCCGGCCGAGCCCTCGCTACGGCGTGCAGACCTTGGTCAGTTCGCCCGCCGCGTCGGTGACGGGGCTGAGGTCGGGGGTCTCGTCGCCGTTCCGCACGGAGGTGCGGACGTTGCCGACGGCCTTGCCGAGGTCGTCGACGGCCTGGTTGACGTCGGCGTTGTCGGTCTGGTCGCCGATCTTGTCGAGGTTCTTGTCGATGGAGTCGAGGGACTCCTCCCACTGCGTGGGGTCGTCCGTGTTCTCCACGGCCTGCTGGAGCTCGGTGACGCTGTCGGCTATCGCGTCGGCCGTGCGTACGCAGTCGAGTGCCTTGTCTACGGCGTCGCAGCCGGTGGTGAGTCCGGCCGTCAGGGCGACGGTCGCCAGGGTGGCGGCGGTGACTGCGGTGCGGCGAAGGCTGCGGTGGCGGCTCGCGGCCATGGGTCTCGGTCCTCCCCTTGGGACAGGGCCGGGCGGCCCGTGTGCGGTGCGGCGTCGGGCGCACGGCGAGGTGTGCCGTGCGCCCGTGGTGCTGTACTGCTAGGGACGCGCCGGTGGGCGGCCGAGTTGCGCCGCCTTTGGCGTTTCCTTTACCCGCTTTACCTTTCGAGGGCCGCGTCGAGCGCCTTGCGCTGGAGTTCGGCGAGCTCGGTGCAGCCCGCGGCGGCGAGGTCGAGCAGGGTGTTGAGCTCGTCGCGGGCGAAGGGCTCGGCCTCGGCGGTGCCCTGGACCTCGACGAAGCGGCCGTCGCCGGTGCAGACGACGTTCATGTCGGTGTCGGCGCGGACGTCCTCCTCGTAGCGCAGGTCGAGGAGGGGGGTGCCGTCGACGATGCCGACGGAGACGGCGGAGACGGTGCCGGTGAGCGGCTTGCGGCTGGGCTTGATCAGCCTCTTGGTGTGCTGGGCCCAGGTGATGGCGTCGGCCAGGGCGACGTAGGCGCCGGTGATGGCGGCGGTGCGGGTGCCGCCGTCGGCCTGGAGGACGTCGCAGTCGAGGACGACGGTGTTCTCGCCGAGCGCCTTGTAGTCGATGACGGCGCGCAGGGAGCGGCCGATGAGGCGGCTGATCTCGTGGGTGCGGCCGCCGATGCGGCCCTTGACGGACTCGCGGTCGCCGCGGGTGTTGGTGGCACGGGGGAGCATGGCGTATTCGGCGGTGACCCACCCTTCGCCGCTGCCCTTGCGCCAGCGGGGGACGCCTTCGGTGACGGAGGCGTTGCAGAGGACCTTGGTGTCGCCGAAGGAGACGAGGACGGAGCCTTCGGCGTGCTTGCTCCAGCCGCGTTCGATGGTGACGGGGCGGAGCTGCTGGGGGGTGCGGCCGTCGATTCGTGACATGCGGGTGAGCCTAGCGGCCCATGGGGAAGGGGCCTGTCCCGCAGTGGGAAAGGCCCCTTGCCGGTGAACCGGTGGTTCACATCATGTCTTCGATCTCCGCGGCGATCGGGTCGGCGTCGGTGCCGATGACGACCTGGATGGCGGTGCCCATCTTGACGACGCCGTGGGCTCCGGCGGCCTTGAGGGCGGCTTCGTTGACCAGGTCCGGGTCGTTGACCTCGGTGCGGAGTCGGGTGATGCAGCCTTCGATCTCGTCGATGTTGTCGATGCCGCCGAGGCCGGCGACGATCTTCTCAGCCTTGCTGGCCATGTTCGTTCTCCCTGATCCGAGCCGCTTTGTCGCAGTAACCCACAGTTGGCCCATCTTCGCGAGCGGTCATGCGGTGGGTACCGAATGATGGCGGTCACGAGGACGGAGCCGTCCCGTCTACTGGTCTACACCAGTGTACCGGCGACCGAATGGAGACCGGATGAGTGCCGACAGCACGGTCAGTCCCGCTCGTGTCCGTTGGAACAAGGCGTTCCAGGGGCTGCAGAAGATGGGTCGCAGTCTTCAGCTGCCCATCGCGGTCCTGCCCGCCGCGGGCATTCTCAACCGGCTCGGGCAGCCGGACGTGTTCGGGGACGACGGTCTGGGCTGGACGAACGTCTCGAAGGTGATGACGGGTGCGGGCGGTGCGCTGCTCGACGGGTCGCTGGGGCTGCCGCTGCTGTTCTGTGTGGGTGTGGCCATCGGCATGGCGAAGAAGGCCGACGGTTCGACGGCGCTGGCGGCGGTGGCGGGGTTCCTCGTCTACTTCAACGTGCTGCGGCAGTTTCCGGAGGACTGTCCGGAGGGGTCGACGGCGGTGCCGCAGGTCGGGTGCCAGCCGACCGGCGGCGACGGCGAGGTGACGGCGTTCGTCTTCCAGAACCCGGGTGTCTTCGGCGGCATCGTGATGGGGCTGCTGACGGCGTACTTCTGGCAGCGGTTCCACCGGACGAAGCTGGTGGACTGGCTGGGCTTCTTCAACGGGCGCCGGCTGGTGCCGATCATCATGGCCTTCGTGGCGATCGTGTTCGCGGCGCTGTGTCTGTGGGTGTGGCCGCCGATCGGCGACGCGCTGGAGAGTTTCAGCGACTGGATGACCGGGATCGGCGCGTGGGGCGCGGGAGTCTTCGGCCTGGCGAACCGGGCGTTGCTGGTGATCGGTCTGCATCAGTTCCTGAACGTGCCGATGTGGTTCCAGTTCGGTTCGTACACGAAGCCGGACGGCACGGTGGTGCACGGTGACATCAACATGTTCCTGGCGGGCGACCCGGACGCGGGGCAGTTCACGACGGGCTTCTTCCCGATCATGATGTTCGCGTTGCCGGCGGCGGCGCTGGCGATCACGCACTGCGCGAAGCCGAACCGGCGCAAGGAGGTCGGCGGTCTCATGCTGTCGGTGGGACTGACGTCGTTCGTGACGGGGATCACGGAGCCGCTGGAGTACTCGTTCCTGTTCATCGCTCCGGTGCTGTACGCGGCGCACGCGGTGCTGACGGGTGTGTCGATGGCGGTGACGTGGGCGCTCGGGGTGAAGGACGGGTTCAGCTTCTCGGCGGGGCTGATCGACTACGTCATCAACTGGAACCTGGCGACGAAGCCGTGGCTGATCATTCCGATCGGGTTGTGCTTCGCGGTGGTGTACTACGTGGTCTTCCGGTTCGCGATCACGAAGTTCGATCTGAAGACTCCGGGTCGGGAGCCGGAGGACGAGGTGGAGGACGTCACCAAGGTGTAGACCTCCCGTCCACCTCACGTACCCTTTGAGGGTGGTCTCGCGAAGGCCCCCGGACCGTCGGTCCGGGGGCCTTCTCCGCGCCCTCCCGCGCCTGTGAGCAGGGGACTTGGCCGGGCACTGCGCGTAGCGCTCCGGTCGCGGAATCACGGGTTCCTTACGTGGCCTTCATCGTGCTACAACAGGTCTACACCACTGAGTGGTGTAGACCACCACCCGATGGAGGAAGTATGAGCACCGCCACCGACAAGGCGGCCCCCGCAAAGAAGCGGGGATCTGGTCTTTTCCAGGGGCTGCAGAAGGTAGGACGCAGCCTCCAGCTCCCGATCGCCGTGCTGCCGGCGGCGGGCATCATGGTCCGGCTCGGCCAGGACGACATCTTCGGCAAGGACGGCCTCGGCTGGGACAAGGTCGCCGCCGTCTTCAACAACGCGGGCGGTGCCCTCACCGGCTCGCTGCCGATCCTGTTCTGCATAGGCGTGGCCATCGGCTTCGCCAAGAAGGCCGATGGCTCCACCGCGCTGGCCGCGGTGGTCGGCTTCCTCGTCTACAGCAAGGTGCTCGAGGCCTTCCCCGTCACCGAGGCGGTGGTCCAGAAGGGCGAGGACGTCGCCGCGACGTACAACGACCCGGGTGTGCTCGGCGGCATCATCATGGGTCTGCTGGCCGCCGTGCTGTGGCAGCGGTTCCACCGCACCAAGCTGGTGGACTGGCTCGGCTTCTTCAACGGCCGTCGCCTGGTGCCGATCATCATGGCGTTCGTCGGCATCGTGGTGGGTGTGTTCTTCGGTCTGGTCTGGGAGCCCATCGGCACCGGCATCTCCAACTTCGGCGAGTGGATGACCGGTCTCGGCTCCGGCGGCGCCGCCCTGTTCGGCGGCGTGAACCGCGCGCTGATCCCGGTCGGCATGCACCAGTTCGTGAACACGGTGGCCTGGTTCCAGCTCGGTGACTTCACCAACTCCGCCGGTGACGTGGTGCACGGCGACATCACCCGCTTCCTGGCCGGTGACCCCTCCGCCGGCATCTTCCAGGCGGGCTTCTTCCCGATCATGATGTTCGGCCTGCCGGCCGCCGCCCTGGCCATGGCGCACACCGCCCGTCCGGAGCGCCGCAAGGCCGTCCTCGGCATGATGGTCTCGCTCGCGCTGACCTCGTTCGTCACCGGTGTGACCGAGCCGATCGAGTTCTCGTTCATGTTCATCGCGCCGGTCCTGTACGTGCTGCACGCGGTGCTGACCGCCGTCTCGATGGCCGTCACGTGGGGCCTGGGTGTGCACGCCGGGTTCAACTTCTCGGCCGGTGCCATCGACTACGCCCTGAACTGGCACCTCGCGACCAAGCCATGGCTGATCATCCCGATCGGTCTGGTGTTCGCGGCGATCTACTACGTGACGTTCCGCTTCGCGATCGTCAAGTTCAACCTGAAGACCCCGGGCCGCGAGCCCGAGGAGGAGGTCGAGGACCTCACCAAGGCGTGAGCCCTCGCCGTACGGCATGCGTGCACGGCGTACGGCATGAGGAAGGCCCCGGAACCGCGGAGGTTCCGGGGCCTTTCCCCGTGCCGGGGCCGTCCGGGGGCCCGGGCTGCTCAGATCTCGTACACCGCGCCCGCCGCCGCGACGTCCACGGGCCCGTCGTAGACGCCGCGCGCGTCGGCGCGGTTGACCTCGGGGTCGGTCCACGGGGGGATGTGGGTGAGCACCAGGCGCCGGGCGCCGGCCCGGGCGGCGCTCTCGCCCGCCTCGCGTCCGTTGAGGTGCAGGTCGGGGATGTCCTCCTTGCCGTGCGTGAAGGCGGCCTCGCACAGGAACAGGTCGGTGTCGCGGGCGAGTTCGTCCAGCACGGGGGTGGCTCCCGTGTCGCCGGAGTACGTCAGTGAGCGGCCGCCGTGCTCGACGCGGATGGCGTAGGCCTCCACGGGGTGGGCGACGCGCTCGGTGTGCACGGTGAACGGGCCCACCTCGAAGGTGGACGGCTTGACCGTGTGGAAGTCGAACACCTCGCTCATGGAGGAGGCGGAGGGGGTGTCGGCGTAGGCGGTGGTCAGCCGGTGCTCGGTGCCCTCGGGTCCGTAGACCGGGAGCGGGGCGCAGCGGCCGCCGTCGTACCGGTAGTAGCGCGCCACGAAATAGGCGCACATGTCGATGCAGTGGTCGGCGTGCAGGTGGCTGAGGAAGATCGCGTCGAGGTCGTAGAGACCGCAGTGGCGCTGCAGCTCGCCGAGGGCGCCGTTGCCCATGTCGAGGAGCAGCCGGAAGCCGTCGGCCTCGACGAGGTAGCTCGAGCAGGCCGATTCCGCGGACGGGAACGACCCCGAGCAGCCGACGACGGTGAGCTTCATGAAGCAGAAACCTCCGCTGGCGCGTGTGGAGAGACGGGGGTCGTGCGGTTTGTCGAGCGTAAGGCGCAAAACCTGTGGTCGCTCCTCCGCCAGGGGCCGTTGTGGGCGAACTCACCTGAGGGATCACCGGTTCGGCTGGAAGTGGGGCGCGCGGGACCGTGGAAGGGGCGCGCTGCAGCGGTGTGCGCCGGTACGGTCGTGCGTATGAACACGTCCTGGTGGCTCGTCTTCGCGGCGGTGGTCCTGCTCGCGCTCGTCGCCACGGTCGTCGACGGCTGGGGCCGGGGGCGCCGGCCCCGCGGCCGGGGCCGGCGGGGCGGGCGCGGCCGGCGGGGATCCGAGGACTGACGGGCCCGCGTGGCGGGCGCGTCGGGGTTGTCCGCGCGGTTCCCCGCGTGGAACCGTCAGGCCCAGAGCTGGCCGTGCAGGGTTTCGATGGCCGCTTCGGTCGTCTCGGCGGTGTAGACGCCGGTCGACAGGTACTTCCAGCCGCCGTCGGCGACGACGAAGACGATGTCCGCGCTCTCGCCGGCCTTGACCGCCTTCTTCCCGACGCCGATCGCGGCGTGCAGGGCGGCGCCGGTGGAGACGCCCGCGAAGATGCCCTCCTGCCGGAGCAGCTCGCGGGTGCGGGTGACCGCGTCGGCGGAGCCCACCGAGAAGCGGGTGGTGAGGACGGAGGCGTCGTACAACTCGGGGACGAAGCCCTCGTCGAGGTTGCGCAGGCCGTACACGAGGTCGTCGTAGCGCGGTTCGGCGGCGACGATCCTCACGTCCGGCTTGTGCTCGCGCAGGTAGCGGCCGACGCCCATCAGGGTGCCCGTGGTACCGAGGCCGGCCACGAAGTGGGTGATGGACGGCAGGTCGGCGAGGATCTCGGGGCCGGTGCCGGCGTAGTGGGCGCCCGCGTTGTCCGGGTTGCCGTACTGGTAGAGCATCACCCAGTCCGGGTGCTCGGCGGAGAGCTCCTTGGCGACCCGTACGGCGGTGTTGGAGCCGCCCGCGGCCGGGGAGGAGATGATCTCCGCGCCCCACATGGCGAGCAGGTCCCGGCGCTCCCGGGAGGTGTTCTCGGGCATCACGCAGACGATCCGGTAGCCCTTGAGCCTGGCGGCCATGGCCAGCGAGATGCCGGTGTTGCCGCTGGTCGGCTCCAGGATCGTGCAGCCCTTGGTGAGGCGGCCGTCCTTCTCCGCCTGCTCGATCATGTGGAGCGCGGGGCGGTCCTTGATCGAGCCGGTCGGGTTGCGGTCCTCCAGCTTGGCCCAGACGCGGACCTCGTCGGACGGCGACAGCCGCGGCAGGCGCACCAGAGGGGTGTTGCCCACCGCGGCCAGCGGGGAGTCGTAGCGCATCGGCGATCAGGCCATGCCACCGGCGACCGCCGGCAGGATCGTGATGCTGTCGCCGTCGGACAGCTTGGTGTCGATGCCGTCCAGGAAGCGGACGTCCTCGTCGTTCAGGTAGACGTTGACGAAGCGGCGGAGCTGCTCGCCCTCGACGATGCGGGCCTGGATGCCCGTGTGCCGGGTCTCGAGGTCGGCGAAGAGCTTGGCGAGGGTGTCCCCGTTGCCCTCCACCGCCTTCTGGCCGTCGGTGTACTGGCGGAGGATGGTCGGGATGCGGACCTCGATGGCCATGGCTGAGTGCTCCTGTCGGAAGTTTGTCGTGGGTTCGTGGGGCGCGCGGCGGCACACGTCTGCACGCCGCGGCTCACGGCCGTACGGCGGCGGCGAAGATCAACAGATGGCGCTTTTCAGCCTGCACAGGTCGACGTGCAGCCGCGCCACGAGCAGCGTGCCCGGCGCCTTTTCGCTCACGTCGAGAAGAACCATGGGCTCATCGTATCGATTCCCGGTCCGGCTTCCGGAGTGTGATCTCACCTGATGGACCCTTTCCGTCCGGTGAGCGAGATCAGTAGGCCTCGACGACCTTGACCTCCTCCTCCGTGACCTCGCCCTCCACGATGCGGAACGAGCGGAACTGGAACTCGCCGGCGCCGTCGGTGTCCGCGGTGGAGACGAGGACGTAGTGGGCGCCGGGCTCGTTGGCATAGGTGATGTCGGTGCGGGAGGGGTGGGCCTCGGTGGCGGTGTGGGAGTGGTAGATGACCACCGGCTCCTCGTCGCGGTCGTCCATCTCGCGGTAGAGCTTGAGGAGATCCTGCGAGTCGAACTCGTAGAAGGTGGGCGAGCGGGCGGCGTTGAGCATGGGGATGAACCGCTCGGGGCGGCCCTCGCCGACGGGACCGGCCACCACGCCGCACGCCTCGTCGGGGTGGTCGGCGCGCGCGTGGGCGACGATCTGGTCGTACAGGGCCTGTGTGATGGTCAGCATGCGGCCAGGATAAGCAGACGGGCCCCTGCGTACCGATGGGTGGTACGCAGGGGCCCGCATGCCGGACATCCTGAGCGATGGCCGTGGGGACGCCACGAGTGTCCCCGGTGGCCGGACGTCCTGGAGTGCGCGCGAAGGCGCTGGTCGGGGCCGGCCGTCCGGTCAGCCGATCTTCTCGAACTCCGGCTCGCCGGGCCGCTCGGTGATCTGCGGGTTGCGGCTCCTGAGCACCGCCCAGCCGATGCCGAGGGCGACGGCCCAGCCGGCCATCACGTACAGGCAGACGCGGGCGTCGGCGTCGTAGGCGATCAGGCAGGTGACGAAGAGCAGGAAGGCGATGGCGATGTAGGAGCACACCGACCCGCCCGGTGCCGGGAAGGAGGAGGCGGGCAGCCGGCCCGCGACGACCTTGCGGCGGTACAGCACGTGGCTGATCAGGATCATCAGCCAGGTCCAGATGCCGGCGGCGGTGGCGACGGAGGTGACGTAGCCGAAGGCCTTCTCCGGGACGAGGTAGTTCAGGACCACGCCGATGGCCATGAAGACGACCGAGACGGCGATGCCGATGGCCGGGGTCTTCGTCGAGGACAGCTTGTTGAAGACCCTGGGTGCCTCGCCGTTGTCCGCGAGGGTGCGCAGCATGCGGCCCGTGGAGTACATGCCGGAGTTGCAGGAGGACAGGGCGGCGGTGAGCACGACGAAGTTGACGATGCCGGCGCCGGCCGGGATGCCGATGACGGCGAAGGCCTCCACGAAGGGGCTGACGCCCTCGGCGAACTCGGTCCACTTGACCACCGCCAGGATGACGGTGAGGGCGCCGACGTAGAAGAGGGCGATGCGCCAGGGCAGGGTGTTGATCGCCTTGGGGAGGGTCTTCTCGGGGTTCTCGGACTCGCCGGCGGTGACGCCGACCAGCTCGACGGCGAGGTAGGCGAACATGACGCCCTGGAGGGTCATCAGGGACGAGCCGATGCCCTTGGGGAAGAAGCCGTCGAACTCCCACAGGTTGGAGACGGCGGCGGTGTCGCCGGCCTGGCTGAAGCCGAGGGTGAGGACGCCGACGCCGATCACGATCATGCCGATGATGGCGGTGACCTTGACCATCGAGAACCAGAACTCGATCTCGCCGAACAGCTTCACCGAGATCAGGTTGGCCACGAACAGCAGGACCAGGAAGACCAGGGCCGAGACCCATTGCGGGATGTCCGGGAACCAGTAGTGGATGTAGATGGCGGCGGCGGTGAGTTCCGCCATGCCGGTGACCACCCACATCAGCCAGTACGTCCAGCCGGTGAAGTAACCGAAGAAGGGGCCGAGGAACTCGCGCGAGTACTCGGCGAAGGAACCGGAGACGGGACGGTAGAGGAGCAGCTCGCCGAGCGCCCGCATGATGAAGAAGATGATCACACCCGCGAGGGCGTACATGAGGATGATGCTGGGGCCGGCCTTGGCGATGTTGGCCCCGGCACCCAGGAAGAGGCCGACGCCGATGGCGCCGCCGATCGCGATCATCTGGACCTGGCGGCTGTTGAGCCCGCGCTCGTAGCCCTCTTCGGGGGCCTTGTCCGTGTCGACCTGCGCAGAGGTCATGTGTGGTGCGCCTTTCTCCATGCCGATCCGGGCCTTCAGTCGGCCTCGGATCGGGTCTCGATCCCCCCGGATGATGGAGCTGAGCAGGCCTCACATCCCGCTCGGTGCCTGGCCGGCGGTCCGCCGGCTCGGTGGCGCACCCGGCCGAACATTCGGGTGGTGTTCGCCGGGCGGTCGTGAAGATTTACCACGACCGCGACGCCGATCACAGGGGTGGATTGTGACGTGTCACACAGGGAGAACCGGACAAAACGCGCCCCTTTTCGGCAAAAGGGGCGCAGCTTTGACGGGATCGTTATCCGGATTTGAGGCTCCGCTGAGCGGTACATCCGAACACGGAGAGTGGCGAACCGGTCCCGTTCAGGGCATAAGCGTCGCGACGAGCGACTCCTGGAGTCCGCCGAGCCACAGGTACGCCATCACCATCGGCTTGCGCGGGTCCTCGTCCGGGAGCCGGTAGAGCAGGTCGGTGTCGTCCTCGTCGGCGATCTCGAGGCGGGACCCGATCGCCAGGCGCAGGTCGTTCAGGGCGCCGAGCCACTGCCGGGACTCGTCCGCCGACAGCTTCAGCACCGCCCCGTCCTCGCCCGCGGACTGCGAGGCCACGGTGTCCAGGGCGCGGATGACCGCGAGCGCGCTGTCCCGCTTGCCGGCCCGCAGGTCGTTCTCGGTGTAGCGGCGGAACTCCGCGGAGTGCGCCCGCTCCTCCTCCGCCTCCGCCGCCTGCGGGGTCCCCTCGGGGTCGCCGTAGGCGTCCGGGAACAGGCGGCGCAGCACCGGGTCGGAGGGCGGCTCGCTCGGGCCCTCGGCGAAGAGTTCGGCGAGCGGGTCTTCGGAGGCGTCCTCGGCGGGGCCCGGGCCGATCAGCTCCAGGAGCTGCACGGCCAGGGAGCGGATGATGGAGATCTCGACGTGGTCGAGGGCGACGGCCGCGCCGCCGCCGGGGAGCGGTTCGAATTGTCCGGGCATGAAGGCGATTCAGCTGCTTCCGTCCTGCGGGCGGGCGTGGGTCATTTCCGGTCGTGCTGGAGGGTGGCCCACAGGCCGTAGCCGTGCATGGCCTGTACGTCCCGTTCCATCTCCTCCCGGCTGCCGCTGGAGACGACCGCCCGGCCCTTGTGGTGGACGTCCATCATGAGCTTGGTGGCCTTGTCCTTGGAGTAGCCGAAGTACGTCTGGAAGACGTACGTCACATAGCTCATGAGGTTCACGGGATCGTTGTGGACGATCGTCACCCAGGGCACGTCTGGCTCGGGTACGGCGAAGACCTCCTCCGCCGGCTCGGTCTTCTCGATCTCCATGGGTGCGGCTGCCGTCACACTGCCCATGCTGCCACCACAGGGGGGCACCCGCACAAACGGGCCTGTGGCGGGCGCCACGCACATCGGCCGGACCTTGAAATCGTCAGAGTGACGAAATGGGGGTACGATCCGTCATATGAACACAGCGGACCTTGGGCTGCCGGTGGACGTCCCCTCGACGGCGCTCTTCACGGACCAGTACGAGCTGACCATGCTCCAAGCCGCCCTGAAGGCCGGTACGGCCGGGCGGCGGAGCGTGTTCGAGGTCTTCACCCGGCGGCTGCCGGACGGCCGACGCTACGGCGTCGTGGCGGGGACCGGCCGGGTGCTGGACGCGGTGGAGAACTTCCGCTTCGACGCGGACGTCCTGCGCTTCCTGCGCGAGAAGGACATCGTCGACGGGGACACCCTGGACTGGCTCGCCCGGTACCGCTTCAGCGGCGACATCTGGGGCTACCCCGAGGGCGAGGTGTACTTCCCGGGCTCGCCGATCATGCGGGTGGAGGGGAGCTTCGCCGAGTGCGTGCTGCTGGAGACGGTGATCCTCTCCATCCTCAACCACGACTCGGCGATCGCGGCCGCCGCCTCCCGCATGTCGTCCGCCGCCGGCGACCGGCCGCTGATCGAGATGGGCGCCCGCCGCACCCACGAGCTGGCCGCCGTCGCCGCCGCCCGCTCGGCCTACGTCGGCGGCTTCGCGACCACCTCCGACCTGGCCGCCGGCTTCCGTTACAACATCCCCACCGTCGGCACCTCCGCCCACGCCTTCACCCTGCTGCACGACAACGAGCGCGACGCCTTCCGCGCCCAGGTGGACTCCCTGGGCGCGGGCACGACACTCCTGGTGGACACCTACGACGTCGCCGAGGCCGTCCGCACGGCCGTGGAGGTCGCCGGGCCCGGGCTCGGCGCCGTGCGCATCGACTCCGGCGACCTGCTCCTGGTCGCCCACCGGGTGCGCCAGCAGCTGGACGAGCTGGGCGCCACCGGGACGAGGATCGTCGTCACCTCGGACCTGGACGAGTACGCCATCGCCTCGCTGGCGGCGGCGCCCGTGGACGCCTACGGCGTCGGCACCCAGCTGGTGACCGGCTCCGGGCACCCGACGGCCTCGATGGTCTACAAGCTGGTCGCCCGCGCCGAGTCCGGCGAGGAGGGGGCGCCGCTGGTGCCGGTGGCCAAGAAGTCCACCGGGGGCAAGACCTCGATCGGCGGCCGCAAGTGGGCGGCACGCCGTCTGGACGCCGAGGGATACGCCGAGGCCGAGGTGGTCGGCACCGGTCCGGTGCCCGACGCGCTGGCCGACCGGCAGCTCCTGGTCGAGCTGGTCAAGGGCGGCGAGGTCGTCGCCCGCGAGCCGCTGGACGCCGTCCGGGACCGGCACGCGGCGGCCCGCGCCAACCTTCCGCTGTCCGCCACCCAGCTCTCCCGAGGGGAACCAGTCATTCCGACGGAGTACACGCACGGGGGCTCGGGTAGCTAGGGGGTGCGGCCCCGCAAGGGCCGAATGAGCCCCGTACCACCCGCGTGAATCAGCCCCGCCCGTCCCCTCAACCCGCACACCGACCCCGCAGTCGACCCAGTCGAAGGACACCGACCATGCGCCGCGCCTTGATCGTCGTAGACGTGCAGAACGACTTCTGCGAGGGAGGCAGCCTCGCGGTGTCCGGCGGTGCCGACGTGGCGGCCGCCATCACCGAGCTGATCGGGCAGGCGCCCGCCGGCTACCGCCACGTGGTGGCCACCCGCGACCACCACATCGCGCCGGGCGGCCACTTCGCCGACAACCCGGACTACGTCCACTCCTGGCCGGCGCACTGCGTCGCCGGCACCGAGGGGGTCGGCTTCCACCCGAACTTCGCGCCCGCCGTCGCCTCCGGCGCGATAGACGCCGTCTTCGACAAGGGGGCGTACTCGGCCGCCTACAGCGGTTTCGAGGGCGCCGACGAGAACGGCACGTCGCTCGCCGAGTGGCTGCGGGGCCGGGAGATCGACGAGGTCGACGTCGTGGGCATCGCCACCGACCACTGCGTCCGGGCCACCGCGCTGGACGCCGCCCGGGAGGGCTTCCGCACCCAGGTGCTGCTCGACCTGACCGCCGGGGTGGCCGTGGAGACCACCGAGCGGGCGCTGGAGGAGCTGCGGGAGGCGGGCGTGGAGCTGTCGGGGAAGCCGGTCGTCCAGTAGGGCGGGTGCGCCCGTCGCGTAACGGGCGGTGTCACGCCTGGGCGGTCGGGCGTCTGAGCAGGGCCCGGATCGGGTGCCACAGCTCCTGGACCAGATCCGGCCCGCCCACGGCCCCGGTCACCGGTGCCGTACGCCATATCAGGCCGTCCGGGTGGTGCAGGACCGCGGTGACCTCGTCCGGGGTCGGCGGGGCCGCGTTGCCCCGCAGGTAGACGCTGCGCAGCCCCAGGTTGCGCAGCCTGGTCAGGGCGCGCGCCCGGTTCTGGGCGTGGACGAGGAAGCGCACTCCCCCGGCCTCCGGCCCGGCGGGGCTGGGCAGGTTCAGTGCCACCACCACCGTGCCGTTCGGCAGCTTGCAGAAGCCTCCTGCGGCCATGCGGTCATACCCCCGAGTCAGCCTGGGTCGGTCCGGGTGCCGGACCCGGTGTCAATAAGAGAACCACAGGACGCACCTAAACACGGATCGGCGGTGACCCGCCAGGGGGTCACCGCCGATCACGCTCTGACCTGGGCAGATGCTGTTTACCTGCCCGCGGGGCCAACCTCGAGCTCGATCGTCGAGCCGTTCTTGGCCTCCTTCAGGATCTTGATCTTCGTGTTGGTGTCAGTGATCTTGACGCCGCCGGTCGGGTTCGCCGGGTCGTAGTAGTCGTTCTTGCGGTCGTTGAAGACCGAGACGCCCTTGGAGCCCGGGACGTACTTCGCGACGTCCGCCTTGTGCAGCGTCATGCCGTCCGTGCGGTACAGGCTGAACGGCGAGTCGTAGGCCTGGAAGCGGTTGCGCATGACCGTGCCGTCCTTCCACTTCAGCGCGGTCGGGTGCGAGTCGATCGGCAGGACCAGGCCGGTGCCGGGGTGCTGGCTGGTGTTGTTGTCCGCCTGGGAGGTGTCCCACTTCCAGATCAGCAGGCCGTTCTGGTACGCGTAGTGCTCGACCCAGTTCGGGCGCTCCGTGAAGCCGAAGTTGTACGGGCCGGTCTTCAGCGTCTCGTCGTACGACACGTACTGCCGGTTCTCGGCGATGTAGTACTGCGCGTAGTCCTTGGTGAAGGACGCGCCCTTGCGGGTGAAGCCGTTCGCCGTCCACGCGGCGTCCTCGGTCTCCGCGTTGTCGGAGAAGAGGGTCTCGCCGTCGGCCGTCACCGCGATCTCGTCGGCGGTGAAGCCCTTCATGGCCAGGCCGCCGTCGGTCTGGTAGCGGAAGCGCAGGTCGATCTTCTTGCCGGCGTAGGCGTCGAGCGGGTAGACCAGCTTGCCGTAGGCGTCCACGGTGGCGCTCAGGGCGGGCTTGTCACTGCCGTCGCGCTGGATCGGCCGGCCGTCGAACGTGCCGTCGATCGCGGTCCAGTTGGCGCCGCCGTCGGTGGACACCTCGGTGTAGAGGAAGTCGTAGTCGGCCTCGATGTCGTACCAGCCGTCCAGGGTGAGGGAGGCGGACGACTTGCCGGTGAGGTCGACGCTGCGGGTCAGGGTGTTCTTGAGGTCGTTACCGCTGCCGCTCCACCACTGGGTCTCGCCCTCGGCGGGGGCGACGATCTCGGTGGTGACCGCCTTCTTCGGCAGCTCGACGACCAGGCCCTGCTTGTGCTTGGTGTTGTACTCGGCCAGGCCCAGCTTGTGCCAGGAGTTGACGCCCGCCTTGGCGGTGTCGTAGTTCAGCCAGCCCAGCTGGAGCTTGTCCCAGGCGTTCATGTCGCCGGGCAGGTCGCCGATCTCGTTGCGGCCGGTGCCCAGCCACGAGCCGGACGACATCAGCGTCCAGAAGCCGGTGGAGTTGTCGCCGCCGGCGGTGTCGTAGTGGTCGGGCAGGCCGAGGTCGTGGCCGTACTCGTGGGCGTAGACGCCGAGTCCGCCGTTCTCCGGCTGGATGGTGTAGTCGCCGACCCAGACGCCGGTGTCTCCGATCTGGGTGCCGCCGAGCTTGTTGTCGGCGGGGCCGGTGGAGCCGGCGTCGGTGCCGAAGGCGTACCAGCGGTGGGCCCAGATGGCGTCCTCGCCCTGCGCGCCGCCGCCCGCGGACTCGTCCTCACCGGCGTGCACGATCTGGAAGTGGTCGATGTAGCCGTCGGGCTCGTTGAAGTCGCCGTCGCCGTCGAAGTCGTAGCGGTCCCACTGGTCGTACTGGGTCAGCGTCGACTTGATCTGGGCGTCGGTGCGGCCGGCCGCCTTCTGGTCCGCGACCCAGGCGGTGACGCCGTCCTGCACCGCGTACCAGGCGCAGTTGTCCGGGTCGCACTTGTTGGAGCCGTAACGGGCCTCGTTGTAGGGCACCTTGACCCAGTCGGAGACCTCGCCGTCGACCGAGTAGCGGCCCGAGGACTGCTTCTCGTAGTACGTCTTGACCGAGTTGACGCCCTTGCCGGAACCGAAGTACAGGTCCTGGTAGTGCTCCTGGTTGTAGTCCTCCTGCCAGGCCGTGGAGTTGTCCGTCTTGCGCTTCGGCTTGGCGATCTCGTTGTGCAGCGGGCCGGCGTCGCCGCCGTAGCGGCTGTCGACCTTGTCGCCGAACTCGACCAGGATGGTGAAGATCTTGTCGGTCTTCTCCCGGCCCAGCTCGACGTACTTGGCGTCGCCCTTCTTGCTCTTGAGCTGGACGACGTTGGAGCCGCCCTTCTTCTTCACCGAGGCCTTGCCGGATATGACCTGGTTCAGGGCCTCCTCACGCTGGGCGGCCTGAGTGTCGCTCAGGGGGCCCTTGAGGTCGTGGGAGCGCGCGGTCTTGTCCGGGCTCGGGTCGTGGCGGTTGACGGCATCCGGCCGGGACGGCGAGTCCGCCTGCGCCACGCCGGCCGCCGAGAGCGTCGCGGTGGCTGCGGCGAGTGCGACGGTGGTCGCCGCCGTTCTGAACTTCCAGGATCTTCTGGTCACTTGAGTTCCTCCCCCGCGTCCACGCGCGCGGAAGGGGGGACAAGGACAGAGCAAAGTCCGCGCACACGTGATCAACGCGTGTAGTCAAGTGACGACATTTGACTAGAGGTTCGATGGAAAAGACAGACCTTGACTTGAGCAGAACAAGTGCACTATGCGGAGCCGCCGTTCGCTTTGCGGACACCGGATCGTGACCTTCGGCGGGTCCGCCGGACTCCCGGCCGGATCCGGCGGGCGCGCGGGACCGTCCGCTTCCCGGACGTCATGAATCCGTGCGCCCCCCGTGCATCGGCCGTGCCGGTTAGGTCGTGCTTACTTCTGGTTCCACTCGGGCACACAGCGGGTTAGAGTCGCTTGGCGGAACGCCCGGAGACCGGCGGAAAGCCAGGCCGACAGCCCATCCCTCCCATGATTGTCTTCCGAGGACACGATGGCCATGCCCCGTCCGACTGCCGCACAGTTCGCCTACGGTTCGTGCACCGTGATCTTCTCGACGCTCGCCATGCTGCTGCTGTCGCGGACGAGTTCGGGTCCCGGAGTCGCTCTCATCGCCGTCGCGGCACTCGCCCTGGGGCTGCTGGTCGCCATGACCGTCCCGCTGCCCGGGACGCGCGCGGTGACCGCCGCGCCGCCCCACCGGCTCGTCACCGACCGGGAGCCGGCACAGGTGCCCGCGACGCACCGAGTCTCCGCCGGCTCGGGCGAGGCGAGGCGCGGGCGGGCCGCCTGAGGCCGGATCCGGCGCCGTTCCGGGTGCCCGTGCCGCCGGGGCCCTCGGTCGTCAACGGGTTCTGACCACGACCGTCTTGGCCGCCTTGTCGTGCAGGCCCTGCTTGTAGGGCTTGTCGAAGAAGCTCCAGCCGCCCGCGATGATCGTCCACACGCAGGCGCAGCAGAAGGCGAACGGGATCCACAGCACCAGGGCCCGGACGAGCGACGTCTGCACCGAGGGCGTCGCCCCGTTGTCCAGGTTGGCCACCCGCATCCCCAGCCACTTCTTGCCGAGGGTCTGGCCCGTCTTCGTGGTCATGTAGGTGTCGTACGCGATGTACAGCAGGGCGGCGATCACGGACTGCCCGAAGGACTTGCCGACGGAGATGTCGTCACCGTCCACCTGGTACTCCTGGACGTTGAACGCCCAGCTGAGCAGCCAGACCACGATGCCCACGAGGATCATGTCGATGATCCGCGCCAGCGTGCGCCGTCCGCTGTCGGCGAGCGGGGGCATCCCGGCCAGCGGGTCGGCGGGGTAACCGCCACCGCCGTACGGGTCTCCGCCGTAGGGACCACCGCCGCCCGGAGGAGGCCCGCCGCCGTAGGGTCCTCCGCCGCCGGGGGGCGGGGTGCCGCCGTAGGGGCCCCCTCCGCCGGGGGGCGGGGGCGGGTTGTCGTAGGGGTTCTTCCTCAGCGGGTCGTCGTCCGGCGGCTGCTGCCCGCCGGAGCCGGGGGGCGGTTCGCTGCTCATGTCCCGAGTCGAACCCGGACTCTCTCTCCTCGCATCCGGCGAGCGGCCGTCCGGAGTAGCAAGGGTGCGTGGTCCGACGCCCTCGGGGCGGGAGCTGACGGTACGTCGGCGGGTGCGGGTGCGTGGGGGCTGGTCGCACAGTTCCCCGCGCCCCTACAGGACGTGCAGTGGACGCCCCCCACAAGGGGCGCGGGGAACTGCGCGAACAACCACGGCCCACCCGCACCCGACCGCGAAACAGGCACCCCCCTACCCGCCCCCGGCCGAGCTAGCCCGCGACAAACGTGCCGGCGGCCTTGTCGTGCCAGCACTGGTGCCAGGGGCGGTCGAACAGGCACCACACGACGCCGACCACGCCGACGGCCAGCAGGCCCGGCACGCTGTAGACCAGCCAGCGGCGCAGGGCCGCGCCGAAGGACGGCGGCTCGTGGGCCTCGATGTCCCGCACCTCCAGGCCGAGCAGCCTCTTGCCCAGGGTGCGGCCCC
Organism: Streptomyces sp. NPDC093065; assembly: GCF_044754585.1. Lineage (NCBI taxonomy): Bacteria > Bacillati > Actinomycetota > Actinomycetes > Kitasatosporales > Streptomycetaceae > Streptomyces > Streptomyces sp. NPDC093065. Next base: position 534,442 of record NZ_JBIVPJ010000001.1, read on the forward strand.
ACTTGGCGGTGGGCAGCGCTTCGTAGACGACGCCGAAGAGCAGCAGGACGGCGAGCACGATGCCCAGATACGTGGACGTCGTGCCGTCCAGCAGCCAGACCGTGACCGTCTCGCCGGAGAGCTTGGCCTCGTCGATCTTGTCGTTGACGTGGTCGATCGCCTTGACGCCGAGCGGTACGGCGGCCACGGCGGTGACGCCCGCCAGGACGACCGTGTCGATCAGCCGGGCGGCCAGCCGCTTGCCGAGCCCGCCGGGCCGGGCCGACGCCTGGCGCCGGGCGGCGGCCTGGAACACGTCCTCGACCGGCGGCTTCCAGGGCGCCACGGGCTGTTCGTCCCCGCCCGCCCCGGCCAGCCGGTGCACCTGCTGCGCCCAGGAGGACTGCCCGCCGCCCGGGCCGCCCGCCGCGACCGGTGCGGCGGGGGCGGGCTGCGCCTGCGGCGGGGGCGCCTGGTGCGGAACCGCGGGCGCGGGGGGAGCGGTCGGGGTCGCGGGATTCTGTGCCGCGGCGGCCCTGGCGGCGGCCGCCTTGCCGGCCCCGAAGCCCGGACCCGATCCGGAACCGGAAGCGGCACCCGGTCCGCCGGGCTGCTGCGTGCGCGGGGTGACCGCGCGGAAGGTCATGGTGCCCTCGTCCTCGGCACGGGCGGGAGTGCCACCCGGCGCCGGTGAGCCCTGCGGGCCGACCGCGGGGCGGCGGAAGACGAAGGTGTTGCCGGCCTGCGCGTCCGCCTCTGCCGCCGCGTCGCCGGAACCGGAAGCCGGGGCGGAACCGGAAGCGGAGGCGGAACCGGAGGCCGCAGCGGGCGCGGAGCCGGGGACAGCAGCCGAGGCCGGCCCGGCGTCGCCCCGGGCGCCCGCGTCCGCGGCACCCTCGGCGGACGGTGCCGCCTGCCGGGCGTGCGGGACCCTCGGGTCCGCGCCCCGTGCCGTGCCCGGCCAGGCGACTCGCTGGTCCGGTGCGTCGGCGGGACCGGAGCGGTCGGCGCCCCAGGCCGTGGCGGACTCCGGACGACTGCCGTGCTGGGACGCGGCGGCGGGCGGCGGGTCCTCGACCGGGTCCTCGTCGAAGAAGTGCGGTCCTGTCTCCTCGACGGAGGGCCGCGCGCCGGGCGGAGGCGCGAGCGGCTCGCCGTCCTTGGGGGCGGGCCGGCTCGTGCCCGCCACCCAGGAGGCGCCGTTCCAGTACCGGACGTATCCGGGAATGGACGGGTCCGGGTAATACCCTTCGCGGGGCCTGTCGTCGCCGGGGGCCGGGGTTGGGGCGCTCATGTCCGTCGTCCCGTATCTGCTCGGGGGTTGATAGGGGGCTCCAACATCTATCAGACGGGCGCAATCCGCACGGCCGGTCCCGCCGTACCCACCCCTTTCCGGGCAACCTCGTGCAGGGACCTTCACACCCGGACCGGGGTTCGGGAATAAAGTTCCGCGAACCCGCGTAATGCTCCGGCCTCCGGCCGCTCTCCCTGGGCAAGGACCGTACGAGACACGGGAGAGGAACCCCGCCATGCACACCGACCCCACCGGCCCCGCCCGACCCACCGTCGTGGAGCGCGAGCTGGAGCTGCGGCTCATCCTGTCGCCCGAGCACGGCGTCCCGGTGCCGGCCCGGCTCGGATACCACACCGACGACCCCTACGCCGTCCACGTCACCTTCCACATCGACTCCGGCACCCCGGTGCACTGGACGTTCGCCCGCGACCTGCTGGTGGAGGGCGTCTTCCGGCCGTCCGGACACGGGGACGTGCGGGTGTGGCCGTCGAAGACGGAAGGCCGCAGCGTCGTACTGATCGCACTGAGCAGCCCGGACGGCGACGCCCTCCTGGAGGCGCCCACCCCGCAGGTGTCGGCCTGGCTGGAGCGGACCCTGAGGACGGTGCCGCCCGGGACCGAGGGCGCGCGGCTCGGACTCGACGACGGGCTGGCCGAGTTGCTCGCCCGGTGAGGGGCGGGCGGTCCGGCTTACCCGATCAGAAGAGCTTGCCCGGGTTGAGGATGCCCAGCGGGTCGAAGACCTGTTTGACGGCCCGCTGCATCTCCAGGCCCACCGGGCCGATCTCCCGCGCCAGCCACTCCTTCTTCAGGACGCCCACTCCGTGCTCACCGGTGATGGTGCCGTCGAGTTCCAGGCCGAGGGCCATGATCTCGTCGAAGGACTCGCGGGCCCGCCGGGACTCGTCGGGGTCCGAGGCGTCGAAGCAGACGGTGGGGTGGGTGTTGCCGTCGCCCGCGTGGGCGCAGACGCCGATGGTGAGGCCGTACTTCGCGGCGATCCGCTCGATGCCCTCCAGCATGTCGCCGAGCCGGGAGCGTGGCACGCACACGTCGTCGATCATCGTGGTGCCCTTGACGGCCTCAAGGGCGGTGAGGGCCAGGCGCCGGGCCTGGAGGAGGAGTTCGGACTCGGCGGCGTCCTCGGCCGGGACCACCTGGGTGGCGCCCGCGGCCTCGCACAGCGCGCCGACGGCGGCGAGGTCGGCGGCAGGGTCGGTGGTGTCGAAGGCGGCGAGCAGCAGCGCCTCGGTGCTCTCCGGCAGACCCATGTGGGCGAGGTCGTTGACCGCCTTGACGGTCGTACGGTCCATCAGTTCGAGGAGGGAGGGGACGTGTCCCCCTTCCATGATCGAGCAGATCGCGTCGCATGCGGCTGACGCGGAGGCGAACTCGGCGGCCAGCACCAGCTGCTCGGGCGGCTTGGGGCGCAGCGCCAGGACCGCCCGGACGACGATGCCGAGGGAGCCCTCGGAGCCGACGAAGAGCCGGGTGAGGTCGTACCCGGCGACGCCCTTCGCGGTGCGCCGGCCGGTGGACATCAGGCGGCCGTCGGCGAGGACGACGTCGAGGCCGAGGACGTACTCGGCGGTCACTCCGTACTTGACGCAGCACAGGCCGCCGGAGGCGGTGCCGATGTTGCCGCCGATGGTGCACATCTCCCAGCTGGAGGGGTCCGGCGGGTAGTAGAGGCCGTGTTCGTTCACCGCGCGGGAGAGCGTGGCGTTGACGACGCCCGGTTCGACGACGGCGACGCGGTCGACCGGGTTGATCTCCAGGATGCGGTCCATCTTCGTCAGGGAGAGGACCACGCAGCCGTCGGTGGCGTTGGCCGCGCCGGACAGGCCGGTGCGGGCGCCCTGCGGGACCACCGGGACGCGCAGTTCGGTGGCGGTGCGCATGACGTGCTGAACGTCCTCCACGGTGCGCGGCAGGACGACCACGGCGGGGGCGCCGGCCGGGCAGAAGCTCGCCATGTCGTTGGCGTAGGAGGCCGTCACGTCGGGGTCGGTGAGGACGGACCCGGCGGGCAGACCGGCCAGCAGCCGGTCGGCGAGGGTGCTCGGGTCGCCGGGGGCGCCCCGGTCGCCCGGAGTGCGGTCGACCGTCGCGGCTGCGTCGTCTTCGTCGCGAGGCGCTTCGATACGGCTCATGATCACAGGTTCGCATCCACGGCCATCGGTGTGAACCCCGTGGGCGGCACCCGTCGCCTGCCAGGTGTGATCGTCGTATTGGCGCACAGTGAGCGCCATGAACGGCACGCATGCGATGGACACCACGCGGGGACACACCGGAGGCGGACGGCGGCCGCGTCGTGGGCGCCGGGTGCTGATCGCCTCCGTCGCCGGGGCCGCCGTGCTCGGCGGGGCCCTGGTCCTGCCGGCGCCCTGGGACGGGCGCGACGCTCCCCCGCCCGCGCCGGGGCCCGCCGCGCTGGCGCAGGGTGCGGTCACCACGGGAGTGCCCGCCGCGCTGCCGGACCTGGCGGCGCTGATCGGCGACCGGGAGACCCATCTGCGGGCGCATCCGCTGGACGGGGCGTCGTGGGCGGTGCTCGGCACGGCCTACGTCGAGCAGGGCCGCCGTACGGCGGACGGCGCGAACTGGCCGAAGGCCGAGAGGGCGCTGCGCACCTCGCTGAAGACGGGGCCGAAGCGCAACCCGCAGGCCCTGGAGGGGCTCGCGGCGCTGGCGGTGGCGCGCCGGGACTTCCCGGCGGCGAAGAAGTGGGGCGAGAGCGCGGTGAAGGCGGCGCCGAAGCGGTGGACGGCGCACGCCGTGCTGATCGACGCGTACACCGGGCTCGGCGACGACAAGGGCGTGGGCCGGGCCCTGGACATGGTGATGGAGCTGCGCCCGGGGACTCCGGCCGTGGGCGCGCTGGCCGCGGCCGTCTACCGGGACCGGGGCTGGCGGGAGGACGCGGCGGCGCGGATCTCGGACGCGGCGGCCGCCGCCGGGGCACCGGCCGAGCGGGCGGCGTACCTGGAACAGGCCGGGCGGCTGGCGTTCGAGCGCGGGGACCGCGAGGAGGCGCTGCGGTTCTTCCAGGAGGCGCTGCGCACCGACCCCGACCAGCGGGCCGCGCAGGCCGGTCAGGGCCGGGCGCTGGCGGCGCTGGGCCGGACGACGGAGGCACTGTCCGCGTACCAGGCGGCGCTGGCCAAGCGGCCCGGCCCCGAGTACGCGCTGGAGCTGGGCGAGCTGTACGAGTCACTGGGCCTCGGGCAGGCGGCGCGGGTGGAGTACGACCTGCTGCGGGAGCGGGCGCGGGGTGCCGAGGAGGCCGGGGCGGACGAGGCGCTGATGCTGGGGCGGCTGGAGGCGGACCACGGCGATCCGGCCGAGGCGGTGCGCCTGCTGCGGGTGGAGTGGGGGCGGCAGCCGGGGATCGCGGTCGCCGACGCGCTGGGCTGGGCGCTGCACCGCACCGGCGAGGACCAGGAGGCGCTGGAGTTCGCGACGATCGCGACCGACGGCGACAAGGGCGGCGGGGTGCGCAGCGCGCTGTACGTGTTCCACCGGGGCGCGATCGAGCGGGAGCTGGGGCGGTCCGGGCCCGCGCGGCGGCATCTGCGGGAGGCGCTGACGATCAACCCGTACTTCTCGCCGCTGCGGGTGCCGGAGGCGAAGCGGGCGCTGACGGAGCTGGGCGAGCCCCCGGTGGAGGGCCCGCCCGCCTGAGATCCGCCTCCGCGGAGCCGGTGTCAGAGGTTGCCGCGCTTCTCCTGCTCGCGCTCGATCGCCTCGAACAGGGCCTTGAAGTTGCCCTTGCCGAAGCCCATCGAGCCGTGGCGCTCGATCATCTCGAAGAAGACGGTCGGCCGGTCCTGGACCGGCTTGGTGAAGATCTGCAGCAGGTAGCCGTCCTCGTCGCGGTCGACGAGGATCTTCAGCTCGCGCAGGATGTCGACGGGCACCCGGGTCTCGCCGGCCCACTCGCCGAGCGTGTCGTAGTACGAGTCGGGGGTGTCCAGGAACTCGACGCCGGCCGCCTTCATCGCGCGGACGGTCGACACGATGTCGTTGGTGTTCAGCGCGATGTGCTGGACGCCGGCGCCGCCGTAGAACTCCAGGTACTCGTCGATCTGGGACTTCTTCTTGGCGACGGCGGGCTCGTTGATCGGGAACTTGACCTTGAGGGTGCCGTCCGCGACCACCTTCGACATCAGCGCGCTGTACTCGGTGGCGATGTCGTCGCCCACGAACTCCTTCATGTTCGTGAAGCCCATGACCTTGTTGTAGAAGCCGACCCACTCGTTCATGCGGCCGAGTTCGACGTTGCCGACGCAGTGGTCCACGGCCTGGAAGACCCGCTGCTCGGGCGGGGCGACCATCGGCTTGGCGGCGGCGTAGCCGGGCAGGTACGGGCCGTCGTAGCCGGAGCGCTCGACGAGGGTGTGCCGGGTCTCGCCGTAGGTGGCGATGGCGGCGAGGACGACGGTGCCGTGCTCGTCCTTGACCTCGTGCGGCTCGGCGAGCGAGCGGGCGCCGTGCTCGACGGCGTAGGCGTGGGCGGCGCGCGCGTCCGGGACCTCGATGGCGAGGTCGACGACGCCGTCGCCGTGCTCGGCCACGTGCTGGGCGAGGAAGGTGCCCCAGTCGGTCGAGGGCTTGATCACCGAGGTGAACACGAAGCGGGCGGAGCCGCTCTCCAGGACGTAGCTCGCGGTCTCCCGGCTGCCGTTCTCCGGTCCGGAGTACGCGACCAGCTTCATGCCGAAGGCGGTGGAGTAGTAGTGCGCGGCCTGCTTGGCGTTGCCCACGGCGAAGACGACCGCGTCCATTCCCTTGACCGGGAAGGGATCGGCCTGCCGGGCGGTGTCGGGAGTGTGGTGTGTGGTCTGCGTCATAGCCGCAGGTTCTCCCGTGTCCGCAAGGTGCGCAATAGTTTGCGTTTTCACTGGGCAACCTGACCAGTGGAACGCCGGTCATGGCGGGCGATGTGTACAGGATGACCAGCCGGGAGGGTGAGGGTTGTGGCGGGTACGGGAATCGACCGGCTGGACGGGCGGATCATCGGTCTGCTGGCGCGGGAACCGCGGATCGGGGTCCTCGAGATGTCCCGCCGGCTGGGGGTGGCGCGGGGCACGGCGCAGGCCCGGCTGGACCGGCTTCAGTCGAACGGAGTCATCCGCGGCTTCGGTCCCGAAGTGGACCCGGCGGCCCTCGGCTACCCGGTCACCGCGTTCGCCACGCTGGAGATCCGGCAGGGTCAAGGGGCCGACGTACGGGCGCACTTGGCGACGGTGCCGGAGGTCCTGGAGCTGCACACCACGACCGGTACCGGGGACATGCTGTGCCGCCTGGTGGCCCGCTCGAACGCCGATCTCCAGCGGGTGATCGACCGGGTTGTCGGTTTTGATGGCATCGTCCGGGCCGCCACGGCGATCGTCATGGAGAACCCCGTTCCGCTGCGGATCATCCCGTTGGTGGAGCAGGCGGCCGCGGACAGCGAAGGACACGACTGAGGCCGACCCGAACCCGGAGGTGAGCGGACGTGAACTTCTGGGACTTCCTGGGCAGCCGCCACCAGCAGTTGCTCGCCGACGCCTACCAGCACGCCAGCGCGGTCTTCCAGTGCATGGTCGTGGCGACCCTGCTCGGGGTGCTGATCGGCGTCGTCACCTACCGCAGCGACTGGGCGGGCAACGTGGCGACCCTGTCCACGTCGGCCATCCTCACCATCCCCTCGCTGGCCATGATCGGTCTGCTCATCCCGATCCTCGGGCTCGGTGTGCCGCCGACGGTGACCGCGCTGACCCTGTACGGGCTGCTGCCGATCGTGCGCAACTCGATCGTGGGCCTGCGCGGGGTCGACCCGTCGCTGGTGGACGCGGCCAAGGGCATCGGGATGTCGCGTCCGGCGCGGCTGCTGCGGGTGGAGCTGCCGCTGGCCTGGCCGCCGATCCTGACCGGCATCCGGGTCTCGACGCAGATGCTGATGGGCATCGCGGCGATCGCCGCCTACGCCTCCGGGCCGGGCCTCGGCAACGAGATCTTCCGCGGGATCGCCTCGCTGGGCAGCAAGAACGCGCTCAACCAGGTCCTCGCGGGCACGCTCGGCATCATCGTCCTGGCCCTGCTGTTCGACGCGGCGTACGTGCTGCTGGGACGGCTGACCATTCCGAGGGGGATCCGTGTCTGAGACAGCGGCGACCGTGGCGGGGAACGGCCACGACGGCACCACCGGCGCGACCATCGAGCTGGAGTCCCTCACCAAGCTCTACCCGGGCAATCCGCAGCCCGCCGTCGAGAACGTGTCCATGGAGATCAAGGCCGGGGAGACGGTCATCTTCGTCGGCCCCTCGGGCTGCGGGAAGTCCACCACCCTGAAGATGATCAACCGGCTGATCGAGCCCAGCGGCGGCCGCATCCGCATCAACGGCGAGGACGTCACCGACATCGACCCGGTGAAGCTGCGTCGCAAGGTCGGGTACGCGATCCAGTCCTCGGGGCTCTTCCCGCACATGACCGTCGCCCAGAACATCGCGCTGGTGCCGAGGATGATCGGCTGGTCGAAGGCGCGGATCAGGTCGCGGGTGGAGGAGATGCTGGACCTGGTCGGCCTGGACGCCGGGGAGTTCCACGGCCGTTATCCGCGCCAGCTGTCCGGCGGCCAGCAGCAGCGGGTGGGTGTGGCGCGGGCGCTGGCGGCCGATCCGCCGGTGCTGCTGATGGACGAGCCGTTCGGCGCGGTCGACCCGATCACCCGGGACCACCTCCAGGACGAGCTGATCCGGCTCCAGCACGAGCTGCACAAGACGATCGTCTTCGTCACCCACGACTTCGACGAGGCGATCAAGCTGGGCGACCGGATCGCCGTGCTGCGCGAGCGCTCCCACATCGCGCAGTTCGACACCCCGGAGGCGATCCTCACCAACCCGGCGGACGACTTCGTCTCCGGTTTCGTGGGCGCGGGCGCGGCCCTGAAGCGGCTGAACCTGACCCGGGTACGGGACGTCGGCATCACCGACTACCCGACGGTGACCGTGGAGGACCCGCTGCAGCACATCTTCGACCGGCTGCGGGAGTCCGGCACCAACGAGATCCTGCTCCTGGACCGGCGCGGGCGCCCCTACAAGTGGCTGCGGCGCGGCGACCTGATGCGGGCCAAGGGCTCGCTGGCGCGGGCCGGGACGCTGGTCCACGACACGGTGACCCGGGACGCGACGCTGCGGGACGCGCTGGAGGCGGTGCTCACCGACAACACGGGGCGGGTCGCGGTTACCGGGCGGCGCGGCGCCTACGAGGGCGTCGTCGACATGGAGACGCTGATGAACTCCGTGCAGGAGCTGCTGGAGGCCGACCGGCTCGACGCGCTGGAGCACCAGCACGACCTGGAGGAGTCCCGGGCCACGCAGACGCACACCGAGCAGGAGGGCTTCGGCGGGGTCGGAGGCCGCGCGTGAGCGGCTCCTCCCGCCCCTCCCCCGGCCGCCGCCCCGCGGGGGAGCACGAGGTCAAGGGGCTCGCCTTCCGGGACGAGGGCGGGGACGAGGAGGAGGCCGAGGCTCCCCCGCCGTCCCCGGTGGCGGCGGGCCCCCGGGTCGGCTGGCGCAAGCTGACCTTCCTGCCCGTCGTCCTGATCGCCGTACTGCTGGCGACCTGGCTGTGGTACCGGCAGGCCGACCTGGACGCGCTCAGCCGCAACGCCCTCGGCAACGGCCAGGTCACCAAGGCCCTGTGGCAGCACGTGCAGCTCACGGTGATCTCCACCTTCTTCGTGCTGATCATCGCGATCCCGCTGGGCATCCTGCTCACCCGCAGGGCGTTCCGCAAGGCCACCCCCTTCGCGATGGCGTTCGCCAACATGGGCCAGGCCACCCCGGCGATCGGTCTGCTGGCGCTGCTGGTGATCTGGCTGGGCATCGGCCGCAAGGCCGCCCTGATCGGCATCATCATCTACGCCGTCCTGCCCGTGCTCTCCAACACCATCGCCGGCCTGAAGGCGAACGACCCGACGCTCCTGGAGGCGGCCCGCGGCATCGGCATGTCCCCGCTGGGCGTCCTCACCCGGGTGGAACTCCCGCTGGCCGTCCCGCTCATCCTGGCCGGCGTGCGCACGGCGCTCGTCCTGAACGTCGGTACGGCGACGCTGGCGACCTTCGGCGGGGGCGGCGGCCTGGGCGTGCTGATCACCACCGGCATCACCAGCCAGCGGATGCCGGTGCTGGTGCTGGGCTCGGTCCTCACCGTCGCCCTGGCCCTGCTCGTGGACTGGCTGGCGTCGCTGGCGGAACTGCTGCTGCGGCCGCGGGGACTGGAGGTGGGCACATGAGGCGGCTGGAACGGCCGGGACGGACGGGACGGCTTCGGCTGAGCCGGCGTACGTGCTCGCTGCTGGCCGTGTCGCTCCTGACGGCCTCCGCCGGGTGCGGTCTGACCAGCGGCTCCCCGATGGTCGACGACGTGGAGCCGGGCTCCATCGGCAAGGGGAAGCCGCTGGAGGGGGCCGATCTCACGGTCACCTCGAAGGAGTTCACCGAGCAGCTGGTCCTCGGCGCGATCATGGGCATCGCCTTCGAGGCGGCGGGCGCGGAGGTGCTCGACCGCACCGGCATCCAGGGCTCGGTCGGCACCCGCGCCGCGGTGGAGAACGGCGACGCCGACGCCACGTACGAGTACACGGGCACGGCGTGGATCACGTACCTGGGCAACAGCAAGCCGATCCCCGACCCCGAGCAGCAGTGGAAGGCGGTGAAGGAGGCCGACGCGAAGAAGGGGCTGACGTGGCTGCCGCCGGCCCGCCTGAACAACACGTACGCGCTGGCGATGAACCAGGCCAACTACGAGAAGTACAGGACGAAGACCCTTTCCGACGTGGCCGAGCTGGCGAAGTCCGACCCCGGGGCGGTGACGCTGTGCGTGGAGGGCGAGTTCGCCAACCGCGCGGACGGCCTGCCGGGCCTGGAGAAGGCGTACGGCATGTCGCTGCCCGCCGGGAACATCACGCAGATGGACACCGGCATCATCTACACCCAGACCGCGAAGGGCGCGTGCACGTACGGCGAAGTGTACACCACCGACGGGCGGATCAAGTCCATGAACCTGGTGGTGATGGAGGACGACAAGAAGTTCTTCCCGAACTACAACGCGGCGCCCATGGTGCGCACGGCCACCCTGAAGAAGTGGCCGGCGATCGCCTCCGTGCTCGACCCGGTCACCAAGGCGCTGACCAACGACGTGGCGCAGACCCTGAACGCGAAGGTCGACGTGGACGGCGAGGACCCCCACCAGGTGGCGCTGGACTGGATGAAGGAGAAGGGCTTCGTGAAGGAGGGGTAGGGAGCGGGCCCGCGGTGCTCAGCAGGCGGGGACGCCGCCCTTCCCGCTCTCCAGCGCCTTCAGCGAGTCGACCGCGCCCTTGAGGGTCGTCACCGGGATCAGCCGGAGCCCCTTCGGCAACTCGGCCCGGGCGTCGGAGCACTCCGCCTTCGGCACCAGGAAGACGGTGGCCCCGTCCCGCCGCGCGGCCTGCGTCTTGAGCGGCACCCCGCCGACGGCGCCGACCTTGCCGTCGTCGGTGATGGTCCCGGTCCCGGCGACGACCTTGCCGCCGGTCAGGTCACCGGCGCCGAGCTTGTCGACGATGCCGAGCGAGAACAGCAGCCCGGCGCTGGGCCCGCCGACGTCCTCCAGCCGGAGCCGGACGTCGATGTCCTTCTTCTCCAACCGGAGATACCGGAGCGCGGCGGTGGTGGCCGAGTCCTGCGACTCCCTCATCTGCTCCTGGTTGTACTCCTCGATCTCGCTCACGTCGTCGCCGCTCGGGTAGACGGCGTCGCGCGGCATGACGGCCCGGTCGGTGTCGAACCAGCTGCTGAGCACGTCCCCGAGATGGATGCTCGCGTCCGGCCCGGTCGCCTCGATCGTCGTCATGCGCAGCTGGCCGCTGGTGTCGTGCGTCGGCGCTCCGCTGATCGTGATCACCTCGGTCCCCCGGTTCTCGCCCAGCACATCCGCCGTCAGCCCCGGCTGCGCCACGGAGAACGGCAGCGGCGCGAACACGGCGGTCACGAGCAGCGCCACGACGGGCACACCGCAGACGGCGAGGAACTGGGGACGCGTGAGACGAGAGAGCACGGAGTCAATCTAACGCGAGCCCGCCGCGCTCCGGCTGCGGGGAACGTCAGCGGAACTCCCCGCCGGTCCCGGCCTGTGCGGAGTACGGCTCCCAGGCCAGGGGGCAGGTGCCCGCCAGGGTGCAGGTGTTCGGCTCGTACGTGCCCTCGGCCCGGACCGGCCGCAGAACCGCTCCAGTCCGGCGATGTCACGCACGAAGTGCAGCCGGGCGAGGTCGGTGGCGCCGTGCTTCTTCAGGAGGTAGTCCTCGGCCGGTGTGCCGGCGGCGCCGGTCCAGCCCCGGGTGAAGTGCTTGAACTCGACGGCGGTTCGGGCGGCCGGCCCGATGCACAGCAGATCCAGGTACTCGGCTCTCCCCGGCCTCCGCCGGGGAACCTCGAGCCGGGACTCGATCTCCGGTGCCGTCTCCCACCGCACCCGGGCGAAAGCGTGCCGGAGGTCGGCCTCCGAGTGGAAGACCGGCCTGTGCCCGCGCAGCCGTCCCATGACCTCGTGCAGCCGGACCCGCCCGGCGACGGCCCCCGCACCCGGCGCACGGGGCGGCGTCACCGCAGGGCCTCCGCCACCTCTCGGGCCGCGTGCATCACGCGTTCGCCGACCCGTTCCGGGACCACGTCCGCCAGCATGACCACGCCGACGCTGCCCTCCACTCCCGTGACGCCGAGCAGGGGCGCCGCCGCGCCGCAGGCGCCGGCCTCCAGTTCGCCGTGGGTGAGGGTGTAGCCGGGGGCCTCCACGTCCTCGTCGGGGGGCTGGGGCGGCCGGCGGGCGGCCAGGATCGCCTTGCCCGCGGCGCCCCGTTCCAGGGGGTGCCGGAAACCGGCGCGGTAGGCGACGTGGTAGTCGGTCCAGGTCGGCTCCACGACCGCGACGGCCAGCGCTTCCGCGCCGTCCACCAGGGTCAGGTGGGCCGTCGCCCCTATGTCCTCGGCCAGGGCCCGCAGGGCCGGCATCGCCGCCTCGCGGACCAGGGGGTGCACCTGGCGGCCCAGGCCGAGCACGCCGAGGCCGACGCGGGCGCGGCCGCCCAGGTCCCGGCGTACGAGTGCGTGCTGTTCCAGCGTGGCGAGCAACCGGTACACGACGGTCCGGTTGACGCCCAGCTTGTGGGACAGCTCGGTGACGGTCAGCCCGTGGTCCGTATCGGCCAGCAGTTTGAGGACCCGCAGTCCCCGGTCGAGCGTCTGAGAGGTCTCCGCGGTCACGACGCCCACTCCTTAGTGGTGAGGTCGGCGGCTCTCCTCGCGGATGTGCGTCACCGAGTCCCGTCAGCGACGCGCTTGAGAGGCCGCCGATCGGCTGACGGCCCGGCGTTGTCGCGGGCCCAGTCGCTTCACGGCTGCGCTCCGCGGCGGCGCTGCCACGGGGCGTGTGCGTAGCGGGACAGTAACGACCAGGTTCGCTCAGCGGAAGGCTCCGTCCAGAATCCGGGCGCCAACCGTTATCGACTGCCTGTTTTTGTCCCTATACGTGCGGCACACGCCCCGGGCGACGTCACTTCATGCGCGTCGCCCACTCCTGCACCTTGGCGATGCGCTGACGCAGCTGGCCGCCGGTCGCCTCGGCGCTGGGCGGGCCGCCGCAGACGCGGCGCAGCTCGGTGTGGATGACGCCGTGCGGCTTGCCGCTCTGGTGGACGTAGGCGCCGACCATGGTGTTGAGCTGCTTGCGCAGCTCCATCAGCTCCTTGTGGGAGACGACCGGGCGGCGGTCGGCGGGCAGTTCGAGCAGGTCGGCCTCTTCGTCGGGCTTCCTGCGGCTGTGCGCGATCTGCCTGGCCTGCCGCTTCTGGAGCAGCAGCTGCACCTGGTCGGGCTCCAGCAGGCCCGGGATGCCAAGGTAGTCCTGCTCCTCCTCGCTGCCGGGGTGGGCCTGCATGCCGAACTCGGCGCCGTTGTACATGACCCGGTCGAAGGTGGCCTCGGACTCCAGCGCCTCGAAGGCGAACTGCTCCTGCTCGCCGGTGTCCTCGTCCTGTTCCCGGTTCGCCTCGTCCATCTCCTTCTCGGACTCGGCGTACGGGTCCTCCTCGCCCTCCTTCTTGGGCTTGTCCAGGACGTGGTCGCGCTCGCGTTCCATCTCGTTGGCGAAGGTGAGCAGGTCCGGGACGGTGGGCAGGAAGACGGAGGCGGTCTCGCCGCGGCGGCGGGAGCGGACGAAGCGGCCGACGGCCTGGGCGAAGAAGAGCGGGGTGGAGATGGTGGTGGCGTAGACGCCGACCGCGAGGCGGGGCACGTCGACGCCCTCGGACACCATGCGGACGGCGACCATCCAGCGGTCGGTGCTCTGGCTGAACGTGTCGATGTTCTTCGAGGCGCCCGCGTCGTCGGACAGCACGACGGTCGCCTTGTTCCCGGTGATCTCGCGGATCAGCTTGGCGTAGGCACGGGCGGAGTCCTGGTCGGCGGCGATGACGAGGGCCCCGGCGTCCGGGATGGCCTTCCTGACCTCGGTCAGCCGCTGGTCGGCGGCGCGCAGCACGGCCGGCATCCACTCGCCGCGCGGGTCGAGCGCGGTGCGCCAGGCCTGGCTGACGGCGTCCTTGGTCATCGGCTCGCCGAGCCGGGCGGCGATCTCGTCGCCCGCCTTGGTGCGCCAGCGCATGTTGCCGCTGTAGCTCATGAAGATGACGGGGCGCACGACGCCGTCGCCGAGCGCGGAGCCGTACCCGTAGGTGTAGTCGGCGGCGGAGCGGCGGATGCCGTCGTTGCCCTCCTCGTACGCGACGAAGGGGATCGGGTTGGTGTCCGAGCGGAAGGGCGTGCCGGTGAGCGCGAGGCGCCGGGTGGCGGGCTCGAAGGCCTCCAGGCAGGCCTCGCCCCAGGACTTGGAGTCACCGGCGTGGTGGATCTCGTCGAGGATGACGAGGGTCTTGCGCTGCTCGACGCGGTTGCGGTGCAGCATGGGGCGCACGCCGACGCCCGCGTAGGTGATGGCGATGCCCTGGTACTCGCGGCTGAGCGGGCCCGCGCTGTACTCCGGGTCCAGCTTGATCCCTATGCGCGCCGCGGCCTCGGCCCACTGCTTCTTCAGGTGCTCGGTCGGCGCGACGACGGTCACCTGCTGCACGACGTGGTGGTGCAGCAGCCAGGACGCCAGCGTCAGCGCGAAGGTCGTCTTCCCGGCGCCGGGGGTGGCGACCGCCAGGAAGTCCCGGGGCTGGTCCTGGAGGTACTTCTCCATCGCCCCCTGCTGCCAGGCCCGCAGCTTGCCGGCGGTGCCCCAGGGGGCACGGCCGGGGAAGGCCGGGGACAGGTGGTGCGAGGTGCTGGAGCTGGCGGTGGTAGTCACGGTCTCCGAAGGGGGTAGAGCGGCTCGGCCACGTATGACAACCGGGCCACCCTACCGGCGGGCCGAGGCGATCGACGCGCGCACGGGGGCGGGTCACCCCCGGGTGGGACGGACGTCACAGCCGCCCCATCCGTCGCACGGGCGTTCGGCCGGTTCACTTCTCCCGCAGGCGCGTCGCCACCCACGCTCCCAGCAGCGCCACGGCCGCCATCGGCAGGAACACCGCCGCGAAGGCCGCCGGGTGGGAGCCGGTGACCTCACCGGCCTTGGTGGCCGTATGGGCGACCGTGCCGCCGCCGAGGGCCGCGAAGGCCGCGCCGCCGGCCGACAGCAGGACGACGTTGGAAAGGCCGTCGGAGATCTGGAGGGCGGCGGAGTTGGACCCGGCCTCCTCGGGGGCGGAGAGCTTGAGCAGCAGCACGCTGGTGGAGGAGATCACCAGGCCCATGCCGAAGCAGCCGAAGCCCCAGGCGACGGCCACCGTCCAGGCGGGCACGGCGTCGATCAGCACGCTGGGGGCCGTCGCGACGGCCGCCGCCACCAGGAGCATGCCGAGGGCCATCAGACGCTCCCGGTACGGCTCCAGGCGCGGCCGGGACTGGAGCCACGAGCCCCCGGCCCAGGTCGCGCCGCCCGCCGCCAGGGAGAGTCCGGCGAGGGTCGGGCTGAGCCCCCGCTGGGTGACCAGCATCAGCGGGACGAAGGACTCGGCGGCGATGAAGGACCCCGCGGCGACCCCGCGCAGCAGCACCACGGACGGCAGTCCGCGCGCCGCCCGGTAGGTGCCGCGCGGCAGCAGCCCGAGCACGGCGGGCACGAGCAGCGCGACGCCCGCCGCGCCGGGCAGCAGCGACACCCAGCGCAGGTCCTGGGCGGCGTACTGGAGCAGACCGGCGCCCAGCGAGATGGCGAGGGCGAGGCGGATGCGGCGGCGGTCGAAGGAGGCCGGGGCGCCCCCTCCCCCGACGGGACCCGCCGCGCGGCTGCGTATCTGGGGCAGCGCGAGGGCCAGCGGCACGACGACGAGCACCGGGATACCGACGAACACCCAGCGCCAGCCGAGGTGCTCGGTCACCGCGCCGGAGGCCAGCGGGCCGACGACGGACGGGACGACCCAGCCCGCCGCGAACGCAGCCATGATCGCGGGCCGCAGCCGCTCCGGGTAGGCCCGCCCCACGACGACGTACAGCGCGACGATCACGAGCCCGCCGCCGAACCCCTGCACGGCCCGCCCGAGGATGAACAGCCACATCACGCCCGCCGTCCCGGACAGCACCAGCCCGGCCGCGAAGGCGGCGATGCCGGTCGTCAGCGGCGCCAGCGGCCCGCGCCGGTCCGACCACTGCCCGGAGAGCACCATCCCGAACAGACTGGTCGTGAAGTACCCCGAGAACGCGAACGCGTACAGCGACACCCCGTCCAGCTCCCGCGCCGCCACCGGCATCGCGGTACCGACCGCCGTCGCCTCGAAGGCGATCAGCACGATGACGGAGACGATGCCGATGCTCAGCGCCCGGTAGGCGCGGCTCAGCACGGTCTCCGCGGGATCGGCGGCAGTGGCGACGGAGGGCTCGGCGGGGGCCACGACATCGGTGTCGCGGGACTCAGGGACGGTCATGGTCGCCAGAGTAAGGGCCACAGCACGCGTTGACCCCTGTCCAGAGGCGGTGCGGGACCGGGACCTTGGTCGTACGTCTCGCCCGGCCCGGGATGCCGTTGGCGAAAGGCGCGCCAGCCCTTTCTCGGCCGCCCCGAGTCAAGAAGCGGACACCGGAAGACCTTGCTCCGAGGCAAGCGCCTGCATACGGGCGGCCACATCCTGCGGGCCGAGCGCCGCGACGGCCGAAGGCGATGCCGATGAAGTGCAGGGCCTGGTCGAGGTCGTCGGCGCCGCGGCGGGCGAGGGCGGGTTTCTGGTGGGCCACCCACCAGTCGTCGGGTTCGGTGAGGTCCCCGAAGTCGCGGGGCGCGGCCTGCATCACCCGGGTCGCGCAGTCGTGCCGGCCGTTCCTGCTCAGCACCGGAAGGATCGTTTGGTCCTGCCTCAATGGGACCGGGACCTCGGTCGCACGACGAGCCGACCCACAAGCCCCTTGGTGAACGGCGTATGGCAGTCGTGTTGCGGCCCGCCCGGATCCCTTGAGCGCCTCCCCCGGCCCGCCCTACCGTCGAGTCACCGAGTCACAGACCCGGCCGTGTGCCCGAGTGGCCCAGGGGCTCGCCTGCAAAGCGAGTTACGCGGGTTCGAATCCCGCCACGGCCTCTTACTGCCTGACCGCCCTCAGGCTGTCCGGTCGGCGAGGCCGAGAGTCACGCCGGCGGCACCGTCGCCACCGCGGTGGTGCGGTGCAGGGGAACCAAGGACGCGACGACGAACAGGCCGAAGAGAGTGATGGGCAGCAGTCCGACAGGACGCAGCAGCTCCGCCGGATCGTCCCGAAGCCACTGCCGGCTACCGATCCAGTTCGCGGAGACGTCCAGCACCATCACGCCGCTCGCCAGCCAGATCCCTTCGCGCCGCACGAGCACGACCAGTACGACGACCAGCGGATCGAGGGCCGCCAGGCTGACGAAGAACGCCTGGAAGGAAACCTCCGGGAACGACGCGTAGGCATGGATTCCGCCCCTCACCAGGTCGGAAAGGTGAACGCAGGAGCCTTCGAGGAAGCCGATCAGGTATACGGCAAGAGCCCATCTCGCCCACAACGGCTGCCCGCCCCAGCGTTCCCGCAGTCGAACCCCCATCAGGCCACCCTAGGCGCGGACCGCACTCCGCCCGGCCCGGGCAAACCCGCGACGCCCGTTACGGGGGTTACGTGAGTTCCAGTCCCGCCACGGTCTCCAGCTGTGCCGCACGGCGCAGTGCCCAGAGGGTGAGGGCGAGAGCGGAGATGTCCGCCACCAGGGGGTGGAGGGTGCCGGCGGGGACCCGCCAGGTCAGGACGGCGCCCGTGGTGCCGTCGACGACCACGTGGGCGCCGTCCGCGAGCCGGCCCAGGCGTGCGAGGTGGTCCGCACCGGGCGGGGCCGGGTGCTCGGGGTGGTCCTCGCAGTACTCCGACAGGGTCGGCAACGGCAGGTCGTCCGTGTCGAGGCGGAAGGGGTGGGCGTCCTCGGGCAGGCCCGTCTCGCGCAGGAAGCGGCGGGTGGGCTCGTGGGTGAGGGTCCTCGGGAAGTCGATGTCCTCGAAGCGCGTCACCCCGTGACGGCCGAACTCCCGGTCCAGGAAACGGGGCGGCAGGTCGTGGGAGGCGCCGGGCACCGGGCCGTGGCCGACCGCCAGCAGCAGGCAGCTCATCAGGGCCGACGTGTTCCACAGGGAGGGCCGCTCGCAGCCTGCCGGGGACCGCCGGGCGGCACCGCGCGTCCACGGCGGGTCCTCGACCGACGTCGCGAGGCGGACGCGGGTCAGCAGCGAGGGGACCGGCGTCCGGACGTCCGCCGCCGCGTCCCGCATCGTCCTCGTACCGCCCGTGACCGCGTGCATCGTCCCCCCGGGAAAGTATCGCCGTCCGTGTGCCGACGGCCGTCGTTCGCACTCCTTCGGAGACTACGCGCCACCACTGACAACGCGTCTGCGCACGGACCCCGTTCGGTCTGTAGGACGCGCCCGGTCCCTCGTGCGTTGCCTCGCGCGCGTGGGCAGCGGATCAGTTGCCGGTGGCCACCGCTGCCTGCGGGCGGATCGGGAGGCGGTTGACCGGGCGTCCGGTGGCCGCGCGTACCGCGGAGGCGACGGCGGCCGGGGAGGCCACCACCGGGACGGCGCTGACCGCCTTGGCGCCGAAGGGGGCGACCACGTCGCGTTCCTCGACGAGCTTCACGATCCGGATGTCGGGGGTGTCGAGTGCCGTCGGGAGGGCGTAGCCGGTCAGGTCGGGGTGGCGGATCAGGCCGCGGGGGGTGCGGAGGTTCTCCGTCAGCGCGATTCCGACGCCCTGCGTGACGCCCGCCTCGATGCGGGCGGTCAGCTGGGCCGGGTTCAGGACGCGGCCCACGTCCTGGGCGACGGCCAGCTCCACGACCCGGACCGAGCCGATCTCGATGTCGACGTCGACCACCGCGCGGATCGCGCAGAAGGCCATGCCGACGAACGCGTCGCCCTGCCCGGCCTCGTCGAGCGGCTCCGTCGGGTGCGGGCGGCACTGGGCGGTCGCCCACAGTTCCTTGCCGTCCAGCGCCTCGGCGACCGTGGTCGACAGCACGCCGTCGTACGAGGTGATCTTGCCGTCGGCGATCTGGAGCAGCTCCGTGGACATGCCGAACTGGTGGGCCAGCGGCTGGAGGAGCTGGGTGCGGACCATCTTGGCCGCGCGTTCCACCGCGCCGCCCGACACCCAGGTGTGGCGGCCGCGGCAGCCCGGTCCGGCCGGGGGCTGGTCGGTGTCGACGGGGGCCACGTGGACCTCGTCCACGCCCAGGGTCTCCTGGACGATCTGCCGGGCCAGGGTCGTGAAGCCCTGGCCGGTCTCCACGGCCGCGCACAGCACCGTCGCCACGCCGTCCTGGACCTTCACGGTGGCCGTGGAGACCTCGTCGGCGCCCTCGGCACCCAGCATGTGCACCATGCCGATGCCGTAGCCCACGCCCCGGCGCACCGCGCCCGGTTCGCCCGCGCCCTCGGGGCCACCGGGCAGCAGCCACTCGTCCTCGGGCGTGTCCTTGGGCAGGGCGGGGAGGGGGAAGTCACGGACCGCCTGGAGGAGTTCGGCGACGGGGGCGGGACAGGTGACCGTCTGGCCGGTGGGGAGCACGTCGCCGGTGGCCAGGACGTTGCGCAGCCGCACCTCGGCCGGGTCCTGGCCCAGCTTCTTGGCGATCTTGTCCATCTGCGCCTCGTACGCGGCGCAGACCTGCATGGCGCCCTCGCCGCGCACATGGCCGGAGGGCGGGTTGTTGGTACGCACCGCCCAGCCCTCGATGAAGGCGTTGGGGACGACGTAGGGACCGCAGGCGAAGGCCACCGCGGCGGCCAGGGCGTCGGAGGAGGTGTCCGCGTAGGCGCCCGCGTCGAGCAGGATCTGCGCCTCGACCTTGACGACCCGGCCCTCGGCGTCCGCGTGGTGGCGGTAGCGCAGGAGCGTGGGGTGGCGGTGGGTGTGCCCGAGGAAGGACTCCTCGCGCGTGGCGGTCAGTTTCACCGGGCAGCCGGTCTTCAGCGCCAGCAGGCCGAGCGGCAGCTGGAAGCCCTGGTCCTCGCGGTCCGCGGTGGCGCCCGGCACCCCGGTGACGACGATCTTCACCTGTTCGGGCGACAGGCCGTAGCACGCGGCGGCGATGTCGCGGTCGCCGTGCGGGTCGGTGGAGGCCAGGTACAGCTCCACGCCGCCGTCGGGGCGCGGTACGGCGAGACCGGCCTCGGCTCCTATGGGCGCCGGGTCCTGGCGGCCGATGCGGTACAGGCCCTCGACGACGATCTCGCCGGCCGCCTCCGGGTCGCCGTGGCGCAGCGGGATGTGCCGGATCAGGTTGCCGTCGGGGTGCAGCGGCTCCGCCTCGAAGGCCTGCTCCGGGTCGGTCACCGGGTCGAGCAACTCGTACTCGACGATGACGGCGGCGGCGGCCATCCGCGCGGTGTCCGGGTGGTCGGCGGCGACGGCGGCGAGGGGCTCGCCGTGGTGGCGTACGACCTCGGAGGCGAAGACCGGGCGGTCGGCGTGGCCGCCGCGGCCGTGCAGGGGGGTGCCGGGCACGTCCTCATGGGTGACGACCGCCCGGACGCCGGGCATCTCGCGCGCGTGGGTGGTGTCGATGGACACGATGCGCGCGTGCGGGTGCGGTGAGCGCAGTACGGCCGCCCACAGCAGGCCCTCGGCCCACAGGTCGGCGGCGTACGGGAAGGTGCCCTCGGTCTTGGCGCGGGCGTCGGCGGGCGGCAGGGAGGCGCCGAGGCCGTGCGGGAGCGGCTCGGGGACGGGGGTGGCCGCCTCGGCGGTTCCCTCGGCCTCCGCAGTCGCGGCGTCGTTGCTCACGCGTGGCCTCCGTCCCGGCCGTGGGTGCCGTGGTCGCCGTAGGGCGGCCGGTCGTGCGGTCCTGTGGCGTCCCGTGTTCCCGGCGGTGGCTGGGGCCCGAACGCCGACGGGTTGACGCCGCCGGCGCCGGGTCCGGCCTGGTGCGGGATGCGGGGCTCGTCGGGGTCGGCGCCGGCCTGCGCCTCGTCGGCGTGCGCCTCGCGTTCGGCGACGACCTCCTGAACGGCCTCCAGGACACCCCGGTAGCCGGAGCAGCGGCACAGGTTGCCGCACAGCGCCTGGCGGGCC
The DNA here is from genome assembly GCF_044754585.1 of Streptomyces sp. NPDC093065. NCBI lineage: Bacteria > Bacillati > Actinomycetota > Actinomycetes > Kitasatosporales > Streptomycetaceae > Streptomyces > Streptomyces sp. NPDC093065. The sequence continues at coordinate 555,352 of NZ_JBIVPJ010000001.1, forward strand.
TCCAGCTCGGTCGGGGCCGGGTTGCCCTCCAGGAGGTTGTGCACGGTCATCGCCATGCCGGGCACGCAGAAGCCGCACTGCACCGCGCCGCGCCGGGCGAGCGCCCGCTGCACGTCCGAGGGCTGTCCGTCGGCGGCCAGACCCTCGACGGTACGCACCTCGCTGCCGGCCGCGGTCACGGCCGGGACCAGGCAGGAGGCGACGAGCCGTCCGTCGACCTGCACGTTGCAGGCGCCGCACTCGCCCTGCGAGCAGCCGTCCTTGGCGCCCGCGAGGCCGAGCCGCTCGCGCAGCACGTACAGCAGCGACTCGCCGATCCAGGCGTCGGTGACGGGCCGGTCGGCGCCGTTGACGCGCAGCACGTAGGAGGCGAGGGGGTGCTCCTCCTGCGGGCCGACGGGGGCCGGCGGCTCCTCGGCGGCGGGGGCGGCCCCGGGGTCGTCGGGGTCGGTACGGGTGTCGTCCGGGCCGGTACCGAGGTCGGCCGCGTCCGGGTCGGCGTCCGCGGGGCCGGTTCCGTGGCCGGCCGGGGCGTCGGGCCGGGGGCCTCCCCCGGGCTCGCGTCCGGGCTCCCGCGCGGGCTCGGGCCCGCCCTCCGGTCCGGCGGTCGGTGCCGGGCCCGTCACGGGGCCGTCGGCGGCCTCCGGGCCGGATCCGCCTCTCGCCTCCTCGCCGGGGCGCGCAGGGCGCTCTGCCGGGCCCTCAGGGGCCTCCTCGGCACCAACGGGCTCGCCGGTGACCGTCTCGGCCGCACGGACGGGCCCGGAGGCCGCCTCGACCGTGCCGTCTGCGGGGTCGGCGGGGTACGGGACTTCGTCGGGGGTGGGCGCGGGAGCGCCGCCGGCGGAGCCCAGCGGGCGCGGCCCCCCGTCGGAACCGGGGGCGTGCGGGCGCTCGGCGGAACCGGGCGCGTGCAGGCCCTCGGCGGGACGGGTCGGGTACGGACCGTCGGCGGAGCCGGGCGGACGCGGTCCCCCGTCATGACCCGGGCCGTACCCGTCCCCGTCAGAACCGGGGGCGTGCAGGCCCTCGGCGGGACCGGACGCGTGCGGGTGCGCGGAGGGGTGTTCCCCGCCGCCGGGTACGGGCCGTGCCGCGGCGTCGTCCCACGGCCGGCCGACGGGACGGGGCGACGGTGCGCGCCGCTCCTCGCGGGACCGTTCGCCGGAGTCCGGCCCGCTCTCGCCGGGGCCGTCGCCCCACGGCTGTCCGGCGGGCTGCGTGGCCCAGGGCGCGGGAGCGCCGCCGGGGAGGGTGGCCGGGGCACCGGTGCCCCACTGCTCGGCCAGGGACGACGTGGTGAACTCGCCCGACTCGTCCGGCAGGTCGCCGTCGGCCACGGGGATGGACCACTGCCCCGTCACGTCCTGGCCGGACGCGGGCGGACCCGCCTCGGCGCCCCGCTCGGCGTGCGGGGCCTGCGGACTCCGCGGAGTCTGCGAATGCTGCGGAGTCTGCGAGAAGTCCCACTGCCCGGTGGCCCCGGGCTGGTAGGCGAACCGGTCGTCCTGCCCGGGGACGCCCTGCCCGGCCTGCGTCCCGTAGGGCGCCGTCCCGCCGTACGGGTCCTGGTGGGCGGCGTACTCGTCGTACCCCTGGTGGGCGCCGGGCTCCTGACCCGCCTCCGGGGCCTGCCACTGGGCGCCGTCCACGGGCGCGGACGGTGCCGACGGTGCCGCCCAGGAGCCGGTGGCGGCCGGGTCGGTGCCCGCCGTGGTGGCGGACGTGACCGTGATCTGGGGCGGCACGTAGCCGTGCCCGGGTGCGGCGAGCGGGCTGTCGGAGGAGGCGAGGAGCGCGTCCACGCCGCCCTCGGGGAGCTTCACGAAGGCGGTGGCGCCGTCGTCGTAGTCGCCCTGGGGCAGCGGGTCCCAGCGTCCGCCGCTCGGCGGCGTGCCCCCCGCGTGCCGGTCGTCGTGCCGGGCGTCGTACTGATCGCCGTACTCGTCGCCGTGCTGGTCGTCGGTCACGACAGCGCCCTCCCCAGTGCTCGTCGGGCCAGCGCGGCGACGGTGCGCCGCAGGTGCAGTACGGCGGGCGGCAGCGGCGGCACGGAGCCGTCCTCGGCCGGGGCCTCGTCGGGGATGCAGGCCGCGGCGACGTACTCGCCGAAGCCTTGCAGCGCCTCCGGGACGACGGCGCGGCCGTTGTCCCAGTCGATGAGCGAGGCCACCCACTGCTCGGCCTCCAGGGGCCGCAGCGGCATCGGCGCGATGGCGCCCACCGCACACCGCACGCCGCGCCGGGCCGGGTCGAGGACCAGCGCCACGGAGGCCGTCGCGCGGCCGGGGCCGGTGCGGCCGGTCGCCTTCAGGAAGACCTGCGGCGCGTGCAGCAGCGGCACGCGCACGTAACCGATCAGCTCGCCCGCGCGGAGCATCTCCATGCCGGCCAGCAGGTGCGAGACCGGCACCTCCCGCCGGGCCCCGTCCGGGCCCGCGATGATCAGCGTCGCCTCCAGCGCGGCCAGCACCGGCAGCGCGTCCCCGGTGGGGGCGGCCGAGGCGATGTTGCCGCCCAGGGTGCCCGCGTTGCGGATCTGCGGCGGTCCCGCGGCGCGCGCGGCGGCGGCGAGCGCCGGGATGAGCGCGGCGAAGTCGGGGCGGCCCATGCGGGCGTGGGTGAGGCCCGCGCCGAGCAGCGCGTGCCCGTCCTGGTACTGCCAGCCGCGGATCTCGCTGATCCGGCCGAGGCCCACCAGCGCGGCGGGCCTGAGCTGGCCGGAGTTGACGGCCGCCATCAGGTCGGTGCCGCCCGCGACCGGAACGGCCGCGGGCATCGCCGCGAGCGCCGCCACGGCCTCGTCCAGTGTCGTGGGCAGCGTGACGGCCTGCGCGCCCTGCGGTGCGTGCGTGGTCAAACCGACTGCCCCTTCCCGCTGTCCCACCTGGTCCCGCCCATGTGGCCGTACGGTACGACCTGACAGGGCGGACGTGGCAACTCTGGCACATCTTCGCAGGGCCCGAACGCACGGGTCCGCTAGGAGGCATTCGCCCGCCTCGTCGGTGAGATGGTCCGTTTTCGCACGGGATCTCCGACGATCGGAGCTACGCGCGGTGCGCGCGAGTTGCCACTCTTCGGTGACGTTTAGGGGCGTTTCGCGTTCTGTGTTTTGTTATCCGGCGTTTCGTTGCGCGTCGTTTCGTCGTGCGTCAACCGTTCGGCGTTTTCCTACTTGTTCGGCGGCGGCCCGTCGATCGGCCGGCCGAGCACACCGGGCCGCCGCTGCCAGGGCAGCGGGCCGGCGGGCGGCCGGTAGCCGACGCCCAGCGCGTCGAGACGCCGGTAGTGGGCGGTCATCCGCCGTTCGAAGGCGGCGTAGTCCCGGTCGGCCGGGGCCGGCAGGGCGCTCCAGGCGACCTCGGCGAAGGCGGCGAGCCTCGGGAACACCTGGTAGTCCACGCGTCCCTGGTTCTCCATCACCTCGCTCCACACGTTCGCCTGGGTGCCGATCACGTGTCCGGATTCGTCCGGTGTCAGTTCCGCCGGAACCGGCTCGAACCGGTAGACGTCCTCCAGGGTGCGCACGAAGCCGATCGGTACGGGTTCGTCCTCGCCCGGGGCCTGCCGGTGGTCCAGGTACACCTGCTGCTCGGGGCACATCACGACGTCGTGGCCCGCGCGCGCGGCGGCGACCCCGCCGGCGTAACCGCGCCAGGAGGCCACGGCCGCGCCCTTGGCCAGTCCGCCCTCCAGGATCTCGTCCCAGCCGATGAGCCGGCGCCCGCGTCCGGTGAGCCAGGTGTCGAAGTGCTGGATGATCCAGGCCTGGAGTTCGTCCTCGTCGGCCAGGGCGAGTTCCCGGATGCGCGCCTGCGCGGTGGCCGAGTCGCGCCACTGCTCCTTCGGGCATTCGTCGCCGCCGATGTGGACGAACTCCGAGGGGAAAAGCTCCAGGAGTTCCTCGAACACGCCCTCGTAGAAGCGCAGCACGGCCTCCGTGGGGGCGAGTACGTTCGGGGAGACGCCCCAGGTGTCCCAGACGGAGAGCGCGGTGGTGTCGATCACGTCCGTGTTGCCGAGTTCGGGATACGCGGCGATGGCGGCCTGCGAGTGTCCGGGTACGTCGATTTCGGGGACGACGGTGATGTGCCGTTCGGCGGCGTAGGCGACGATCTCCCGGATGTCGTCCTGGGTGTAGTAACCGCCGTGGGGTTTGTCCTCCCACAGCGGTGAGGCGCGGTGGCCGTATTTCGTGCGCGACCGCCAGGAGCCCGTCTCGGTGAGCTTCGGGTGGCGTTTGATCTCGACCCGCCAGCCCTGGTCGTCCGTCAGGTGGAAGTGCAGGACGTTGAGTTTGTGCGCGGCCATCAGGTCCAGGTAGCGCAGGACGCCGTCCTTGGGCATGAAGTGCCTGGCGACGTCCAGCATCAGGCCGCGCCAGCGGAACCGGGGCGCGTCCTCGACGCGGAGCAGCGGCAGCCGCCATCGGCGGTCGGGCAGCGGTGCCCGCCGGAAGGCGTCCGGGCCGACCAGCTGGCGCAGGGTCTGGGCGCCCCAGAAGAGGCCGGCCGGGTCGCCGCCGGTAAGGTGCACGCCTTCCGGTGCGACGACGAGGCGGTAGCCCTCCTCGGGCAGTCCGGCGTCGAGGGCCAGCCGGACGGCCCCGCCACCACCGCCCGCCGCCGGCGCCAGCGGCAGACCGGTGGCGGCGCCCAGTGCGGCGCGCAGCCAGCGCTCGGTGCGCTCGGTGCCCTCGCCGGCCACCAGAGCGGTGTCCGGGCCGAGGTCGAAGAAGGCGTCCTCCTGGGACGAGACCTGCTGTGGCTGGGGGAGAACGTCGGTCACGTCAGTCCTTTACCGCTCCGCCGAGGCCGGAGACGAGTCGTCGTTGTACGAGTACGAAGAAGACCAGCACCGGAATCGTCATCACCGTGGAGGCGGCCATGACGCCGCCCCAGTCGGGATCGTCCGGCTTGTAGAAGACCAGCAGCGCCATCGGCAGCGTCGACTGGGAAGTGTCGCTGATGATGAACGACTTGGCGAACAGGAAGTCGTTCCAGGTCGAGATGAAGGAGAAGACGCTGGTGGCCACCAGCCCCGGGAGAACCAGCGGGAAGAGGATCTGCCACAGAAAGCGCGCCCGGCTCGCCCCGTCGATGTAGGCGGCCTCCTCCAGAGCCTCCGGCACGGCTTTCACAAAGCCCCGCAGCATCCATATCGCGAACGGCAGCGAGAAGGCGATGTGCGGCAGGATCAGCGAACCCAGCGTGTTCAGCTGGCCGAAGTCCCGCATGAGGAAGAACAGCGGGATGGTGAGCGCCTCCACGGGCACCATCTGGGCCACCAGGAACATGATGAGCAGGGTGGTCCGGAATCGGAACCGGAAACGCGTCACCGCGGTCGCCGCGAGGAACGCGATGAACGCCGAGGCGATCACGACGCATCCCGCGACGATCAGGCTGTTGAGAAAGTAGCGGCCGAATTCCTGCTGTTCGAAGACGCGCCGGAAGGAGTCCAGCGAGGGGGTCAGCGTCCAGGGCCGGGGCTCGCTCGACTCGATCTCCCCGGCCGGTTTGAAGGCGCTCAGCACCATCCAGTAGAGCGGGAAGGCGACCACCACGGCGATCAGCAGCGCGGACGCCTCTGCCGCGAGCCGCCACGGACGGCGCACACGCGCGCGCGGAAGATTCACAGCTCCTCCCCCTGGCGGCGCAGCAGCCGCAGGTAGACCAGCGTCACGGCGAGCAGGATCAGCAGCATGACGACGCCGATCGCGGAGCCGAGGCTGTACTGCGAGGACGCGAAGGCCTTCTGATAGGCGTAGACGTTGAGGACGAGGTTCTGGCCGGCGATGCCGCCGCCGTTGGTCATGACGTAGATCTGGGTGAAGACCTTGAAGTCCCAGATGACCGACTGGATGGTGACGACCACCAGGATCGGCCGGAGCATCGGCGCGAGCACCGAGCGCCAGATCCGCCACTGGGACGCCCCGTCGAGCGCGGCGGCCTCCAGCACCTCGGACGGCACGGCCCGGATCCCGGCGTAGACGGTCACCATGACGAACGGGAAGGAGCACCAGACGACTTCGAGCAGTACGAGCAGGAAGGCGCTGTAGCGCCCGTACGTCCACGAGTGGTCGCCGAGGCCCAGCATCCGGTTGACCGGCCCGAAGTCCGGGTCGAACAGCAGCAGCCACACCGTCGACCCGGTGACCGCCGGTGTCGCCCACGCGCCCAGCCCCGCCAGCATCAGCGCCAGCCGCGGCACGGCCCGCACCCGCGTGAGAAGCACGGCGAGCGCACACCCTACGGCCAGCGTCGAGACGACACAGGCGGCGGCGAACACGACGGTGGCGAGCAGCACCCGCCAGAACTCCCCGTCCCCGAACAGCTCGGCATAGTTCCCGAACCCCTGAAAGGTCGTCGGCTCCCCACCGGACACCTGGGCCTGCGTGTACTCCAGAAAGGAGATCAGCCCGAGCTGATAGACGGGGTAGACGAGCAGCCCGCCGAGGACGACCAGAGCGGGCGCGAGATATATCCAAGGAGTGGCGGAGGAGCCCCCGAAGGGGCGCGGGGAACTGCGCGACAAGCCACGACGGCGCCGCACCCGCCACCGAACCGCACCCCCCGAGCTCATAGGCGAACCCGTCATCCGGCGGAGCCGAACGCGTCGTCCATCTTCTTGGCCGCGTCCCCCGCGGCAGCGCCCACGTCCTTCTTGCCGCTGACCACCTCCTGGAACATCGTCGGCAGCACCTGCGAGGAGTCGATCGTCGCCCAGGCGGGAGAGGCCGGGACGAACTTCGTGCCCGCGGCGAGCGTGTCGACGAACGGCTTCACGAACGGCTCCCTGGCCGCGACCTGCTGCCGTACGTCCGCGAAGGTCGGCAGGAAGCCCATCGCGTCGAACAGTTCGCCCTGCGCCTTCTTCGACGCGAGCCGCTTCATCAGGTCGACGGCGAGGGTGCGGTGCGAGGTGCTCTTCAGAACACCGATGTTGTTGCCGCCCGCGAAGGCGGGGGCGATGGAGCCGGACTCGACGCCGGGCAGCGGCACGACCGCGTACTTGCCCTTCACCTTGCCCGCCTCCACGGCCTGGTGGCTGAAGTCGCCGCCGATGGCCATGGCCGCCTTGCCGGACGCGAAGGCGGTGACGGTGTCGTTGCCGCCCATGCCGGCGCACTTGGCGGCGGGGCAGTTGCCGTCCCCGAACAGGGACGTGTACGCCTTGATGCCCTTCTGTGCGGCGGCGCTGTCGACGGCGGAGGCGTAGGAGCCGCCCTTGCCGGTGGCGAGTTCGCCGCCATTGGCCCAGATGAAGGGCATCGCGCCGTAGGTGTAGGCGCCGCCGACGGCTATGCCGTAGAGGTCGGGCTTCGCGGCGTGCACCTGCTTGGCGGTGGACGCCAGTCCGTCGAGCGACTCGGGCGCCTTGAGGCCCAGTTCGTCGAAGACGTCGGTGCGGTAGTACAGGGCGCGGACGCCGACGAAGTAGGGGGCGCCGTAGACCTTTCCGTCCACGGTGACGGACTGGCGGGCGGTGGGGTCCGCGTCCTTGGCCTCGTCCCAGGCGGCGAAGTCCTCGGTCACGTCGGCGAGTCCGCCGTCCTTCACGTAGCCGGCGGTGTCGGTGTTGCCGAACTCGATGACGTCGGGGGCGGACTTCGGGTCGTTGAAGGCGGCCTTGATGCGCTGGGCGCGGGTCTCGACCGGGATGTACTCGACGGTGACCTCGGTGTTCTCGTGCGCCTTCCCGAAGTCGGCGAGAACCGCTTCGACGACCTTCTCCTTCGGCTTGTTGTTGACCTCCTGGAACAGCCAGACGCGCAGCGTGCCGCTCTTCTCGTCCTTGCCGGAGGAGGAGTTGTCGGACGTCTGGGGTGCGCAGGCGGTCGCGGCGACGACGGCCGCGGCCAGCAGTACGGCCAAGCGGGGGGCGAGCTTCATGGAGTCTTTCCTCCGGGCGTGCGTTGCAACATATGCAATGACGGTTTCGCTCTGCACAACACCCAGGAGCGTAGGGAGACATGAACCCGTCCACAAGAGGTCTGAACCAGTTCGTAAACCTCTTCGTCAACCAGCCGTGACGCCCGAAGGCCCCCGGAGTGCGCGCGGGCACACTCCGGGGGCCTTCGGGAAGTTCTAAGAGGTCCGTACGGACACAGGCGCTACTTCTTGTCGCCGCCCTTGCCCTCGTCCCCGCCGCCGCTCATGGACTCGTAGATCTCCTTGCACATGGGGCACACGGGGTACTTCTTCGGATCGCGGCCCGGCACCCAGACCTTGCCGCACAGCGCCACGACGGGGGTGCCGTCGAGGGCGCTCGCCATGATCTTGTCCTTCTGGACGTAATGCGCGAAGCGCTCGTGGTCGCCGTCGCCGTGGGACGTCTGCGGCGTCGGCTCGACGAGGGTTCCCGTACCTGTCCCGCGCTCGGGCTCGAGAGTGCTCATAACCGCCAAGGGTACTGAAGCTCACACGCTTCAGTTGAGCGACGGGTCGTCCGGGTACGTCGCCACCATCGCCAGGTCGCCCCGCTGGCGGCGCAGCACCTCGCGCCAGAGTCTCTCGGGGAACGGCGAGGAGACGTCGCCGGGCTCCGACTCGACCACGTACCAGGCGCCCTCGGTCAGCTCGTCCTCCAGCTGGCCGGGTCCCCAGCCCGCGTACCCGGCGAAGATCCGCAGGGCGCCCACGGCGGACGCCAGCAGCTCCGGCGGCGCCTCCAGGTCGACCAGGCCGATCGCGCCGTGCACCCGGCGCCAGCCCAGCGGCGCGCGCTCGCCGGACGCCCCGCCGGGGACGACGGCGACGCCGAGGGCCGAGTCCAGCGAGACCGGGCCGCCCTGGAAGACGACGCCCGGCTCGCCCGCCAGGTCCGCCCAGTCCTCCAGGATGTCGCCCACGTCGACCGGCGTGGGCCGGTTGAGGACGACACCCAGGGAGCCCTCCTCGTCGTGGTCGAGAAGGAGCACCACCGCACGCTCGAAGTTCGGGTCCGCCAGGGCGGGCGTTGCCACGAGCAGCCGCCCCGTGAGCGAGGACACCTCGGTCATGCCAGACATGATCCCGCATGTTCCCCTCCCGTGGGGAGGCAATCGGAGGCACGGGGGTGAACACGCACCCGCGCACGCTCTTGGATCGTGACCCCCTGTACGCGCCGGTGAACACGGCGTGTTGTGACAAATCCATGACGTTCTCCGACCGTGCGGAGGCGCCATGAAGGGGGGTACAAGACGATTACCCTTTCCCTTCTGGCCCCTGCCCAACCCCACGGAACGCGAGATTCATGACCGTCAACGGCGCTGATGACGTACTGCTTGTCCACGGCGGAACCCCGCTGGAGGGCGAGATCCGGGTCCGCGGTGCGAAGAACCTCGTGCCGAAGGCCATGGTGGCCGCCCTGCTGGGCAGTGCGCCGAGCCGGCTGCGCAATGTGCCGGACATCCGCGACGTGCGGGTCGTACGCGGACTGCTGCAACTGCACGGGGTGACCGTCCGGCCGGGTGAGGAGCCCGGCGAGCTGGTGATGGACCCCTCCCACGTGGAGAGCGCGAACGTCGCCGACATCGATGCCCACGCGGGCTCGTCGCGCATCCCGATCCTGTTCTGCGGCCCGCTGCTGCACCGCCTCGGGCACGCCTTCATCCCGGGTCTGGGCGGCTGCGACATCGGCGGCCGGCCCATCGACTTCCACTTCGAGGTGCTGCGGCAGTTCGGCGCGAAGATCGAGAAGCGGGCGGACGGCCAGTATCTGGAGGCTCCGCAGCGGCTGCGCGGCACGAAGATCCGGCTGCCGTACCCGTCCGTCGGCGCCACCGAGCAGGTCCTGCTGACCGCCGTGCTCGCCGAGGGCGTCACGGAGCTGTCCAACGCGGCCGTGGAGCCCGAGATCGAGGACCTGATCTGCGTCCTGCAGAAAATGGGCGCGATCATCGCCATGGACACCGACCGCACCATCCGCGTCACCGGCGTGGACGAGCTGGGCGGCTACACCCACCGTGCCCTCTCGGACCGCCTGGAGGCCGCCTCCTGGGCCTCCGCGGCGCTGGCCACCGAGGGCAACGTGTACGTCCGCGGGGCCCAGCAGCGCTCGATGATGACGTTCCTGAACACCTTCCGGAAGGTCGGCGGCGCCTTCGAGATCGACGACGAGGGCATCCGCTTCTGGCACCCGGGCGGCCGGCTGAAGTCCATCGCCCTGGAGACGGACGTGCACCCCGGCTTCCAGACGGACTGGCAGCAGCCCCTGGTGGTCGCCCTGACCCAGGCCACGGGCCTGTCCATCGTCCACGAGACGGTCTACGAGTCCCGGCTGGGCTTCACCTCGGCGCTCAACCAGATGGGCGCCCACATCCAGCTCTACCGCGAGTGCCTGGGCGGCTCGGACTGCCGCTTCGGCCAGCGCAACTTCCTGCACTCGGCCGTCGTCTCGGGGCCGACCAAGCTGGAGGGCGCCGACCTGGTCATCCCCGACCTGCGCGGCGGCTTCTCGTACCTGATCGCCGCCCTCGCGGCCCAGGGCACCTCCCGGGTCCACGGCATCGACCTGATCAACCGCGGCTACGAGAACTTCATGGACAAGCTCGTGGAGCTCGGCGCGAAGGTGGAGCTCCCGGGCAAGGCCCTGGGCTGAACCTCTGCGAGAACGCCGATGGGGCGGTCACCCGAGTCCGGGTGACCGCCCCATCGGCGTTGAGTGGAACGCCCCTGCAAGGGGCGCGGGGAACTGCGCGACCAGCCACACCCGGCCCGCAGCCGCGAAACGACCGCATCCCGAACGAACGATCCGCGCAGCCCCCGGCACTCCAAGCGGAGCGATTACTTGCCCTTGGCGGCTTCCTTGAGCTTGGAGCCCGCGGAGACCTTGACGCTGTAGCCGGCCGGAATCTGGATCGGCTCGCCGGTCTGCGGGTTGCGGGCGGTGCGAGCGGCACGGTGGGTGCGCTCGAAGGTCAGGAAGCCGGGGATGGTGACCTTCTCGTCGCCCTTGGAGACGATGTCGCCGACAACCTCGGCGAACGCGGCCAGCACGGCGTCGGCGTCCTTGCGGGTCACCTCGGCGCGGTCGGCCAGCGCGGCCACCAGCTCACTGCGGTTCATGTTGTTACTCCCGTGTTCTACTTGCCGTTGAGGCGTGCCACGCGGCGGAGCCGCACATTGGGCACAGCGATGCCGATGCTGCCAGGGCCCTCTGACATTCCCCGGACCCGGGTCGGTCGTCAGGCCCTCGCGCCCAGGGAGGCATCCTGCCTCCACCTGCGGCGGTAAAGCCAATCCGGCACCCCCAGGAGGTCGTGAGAACACCCTTGGGAGTCACACGCCGAGAGGGCCTGAGCCTTGCGCAACCCTAGAGGGCGATCCGAGGCCCGACATCCCGCGACGCGCCGGAGGGGCGGCCCGCCGTGGTGATCCTCACCACCACGCCACGAGCCGCCTTCCCCGGCCGGGGGAAACTACGCCACCACTCCGGCGGCCTTCGCCGCCTCCCGCACGGCGCCCGCGACGGCACCGGCGACCTTGTCGTTGAAGACGCTCGGGATGATGTAGTTCGGGTTGATCTCGTCCTCGGTCACCACGTCCGCGAGGGCGTGCGCGGCGGCGAGCATCATCTCGGTGTTGACGGTGCGGGACTGGGCGTCCAGCAGACCGCGGAACACACCGGGGAAGACCAGCACGTTGTTGATCTGGTTCGGGAAGTCGGAACGGCCGGTGGCGACGACCGCGGCCGTCTCGCGGGCCACCGCCGGGTCGACCTCGGGGTCCGGGTTCGCGAGCGCGAACACGATCGCACCTTCGGCCATGGCCGCCACGTCCGCGCCGTCGAGGACGTTGGGGGCGGAGACGCCGATGAAGACGTCGGCGCCGTGCACGGCCTCCTTGAGGGTGCCGGTGAGGCCCTCGGGGTTGGTGTTGTCGGCGATCCAGCGCAGCGCGGACTCCGGGGCGGCGTCGACCAGGTCGGCGCGGCCGGCGTGCACGACGCCGTGGATGTCGGCGACGACGGCGTTCTTGACGCCCGCGGCCAGCAGCAGCTTCAGGATGGCCGTACCGGCGGCGCCGGCGCCGGACATGACGACCCGTACGTTCTCGATCGGCTTGTCCACCACGCGCAGGGCGTTGGTGAGCGCGGCGAGGACGACGATGGCGGTGCCGTGCTGGTCGTCGTGGAAGACGGGGATGTCCAGGGCCTCGCGCAGCCGGGCCTCGATCTCGAAGCAGCGGGGGGCGGAGATGTCCTCGAGGTTGATGCCCGCGAAGCCCGGGGCGATGGCCTTGACGATCTCGACGATCGCGTCGGTGTCCTGGGTGTCCAGGCAGAGCGGCCAGGCGTCGATGCCCGCGAACCGCTTGAACAGGGCCGCCTTGCCCTCCATCACCGGCAGCGCGGCCTTCGGGCCGATGTTGCCGAGGCCCAGCACGGCGGAGCCGTCCGTCACGACCGCAACGGAGTTGCGCTTGATGGTCAGGCGCCGGGCGTCCTCGGGGTTCTCGGCGATCGCCATGCAGACGCGGGCCACGCCGGGCGTGTAAACCATGGACAGGTCGTCGCGGTTGCGGATGGGGTGCTTGGACGCCATCTCGATCTTGCCGCCGAGGTGCATGAGGAAGGTACGGTCGGAGACCTTGCCCAGGCTGACGCCCTCGATGCCGCGCAGCTGCTCCACGATCTCGTCGGCGTGGGAGGTCGAGCCGGCCGCGATGGTGACGTCGATGCGGAGCTTGTCGTGGCCGGAGGCCGTGACGTCGAGGCCGGTGACCGAGCCGCCGGCGGACTCCACCGCGGTGGTGAGCTGCGAGACGGCGGTTCCGCCCGCGGGCACCTCCAGTCGGACCGTCATCGAGTAGGAGACGCTGGGCGCCGTTGCCATGGCCGACTTCCTCTGCTTTCACCGTGTTACTGGGTTGTGCCGTCCGATCGTCGCACCTACCACCGAGTACGCGGTAGCCGCCCCGGATTGCGAACTTTTTGTTCGCTCCGTTTTCGGAAAACGACTTCCACCATACGAGAATGAGCCCGTCGGGGGAAGGGGTCACCGGAAGACACGGAGGGGGCGGGTTCCGATCGCCGGAGGAACCCGCGGGACGGGAATTGTCTTGCGGGGATCGTTTGTTACCTTGGACGTGGCACCGGCTCGATCCAAGCCCCCGGGCCCAACCATCGTCGCTACGAGCGACCACTTGCCGCGAGGCGAGCATGGCGGGTCGGTGCCACTTGAACGGGAGGAGAGGCCCGCGCCGTCCGACGGCGCGGGCCTCTCGCACGTTCGCACCCCGTGCGCTCAGTCGCGCAGCAGGTCGGGCACCCCCGAGGCGTCCGGCTCGTCCCGCTCGCAGGAGACGACCGTCAGCTGCTGCGTGGCCCGGGTCAGGGCGACGTACAGCACGCGCAGTCCGGCGGGCGACTCGTCGGCGATCTCGGCCGGGGAGACGACGACCGTGGCGTCGTACTCCAGGCCCTTCGCCTCCAGGCTGCCCAGCGCCACCACGCGGTCGCCGAGCCCGGCCAGCCAGCGCCGGGCCTCCTCGCGCCGGTTCATGGCGACCACGACGCCCACGGTGCCGTCGACGAGGCCGAGCAGCCGGGCCGCCTCCGCGCGGACCGTCCGCGCGAGGGAGTCCTCCACCACCGCGAAACGCGGCCGCACGCCGGTCGAGCGCACGGCCGACGGTGACCGCGAGCCGGGCATGGCCAGGGCGAGGACCCTCGCCGCCAGCTCGGCGATCTCGGCCGGGTTGCGGTAGTTCACGGTCAGCTCGAAGCGGCGGCGCGGCCTGGTGCCCAGGGCCTCGTCACGGGCGGCGGCGGCCTCGTCGGGGTCGGACCAGGAGGACTGGGCCGGGTCGCCGACGACCGTCCAGGTGGCGTGCCGGCCGCGGCGGCCGACCATTCGCCACTGCATGGGCGTGAGGTCCTGTGCCTCGTCGACGATGACGTGGGCGTACTCGGTGCGCTCCTGGGCCAGGCGCTCGGCACGCTCCCACTGCGTCTCCTCGCGCTGCGGCATCAGCTCCTCCAGGCCGGTGAGCTGGTCCAGCGGATCCTGCTCGCGCCGCTTGCGGGGGCGGGCCGGGGTGCCGACGATCGCCTGGAGCTCGTCGAGCAGGGCGACGTCGTGCACGGAGTGGCCCTCGCGCCGCAGCGAACGGGCCACCTTGCGGACCTCGCCCGCGTTCAGCACGCGCCGCGCCCAGCGCCCCAGGCGGCGCTCGTCCGACATGGCCGCCAGCACGGCGCCCGGGGTCAGCTCGGGCCACCAGGCGTCGAGGAAGGCGATGAAGGGGTCCTCGGAGCTGACGTCCTCGTCGAAGGACGAGCGCAGCTCGGCGGCCAGCTCGGGGTCGGTGTGCCGGGCCCCGGCGCCGGACTTCTCCCACAGGGCGTCCAGGAGCAGTCGTCGGGCGCGGGGGCGCAGCAGGTTGACGGGCGCGGTGCCGCCGAGGACGGTGCGGCGGATGCCGTCCAGCTCCCCGGCCTCCAGTTCGAGGCGGCGGCCGAAGGCGACGACCCGGAGCAGGGTCGGCGAGCCGGCCGGTTCGAGCGCTCCGCGCGCGGCCTTGCGCAGCACCTTGAGCATGCGGGAGGAGCCCTTGGCGCGGGCGGTGGCCGGGGAGTCGTACAGCGTGGCCTCCGCGCCGTCGACCAGGGAACCGATCGCGCGGATGGCGACCTGGCCCTCCTCGCCGAGGGAGGGCAGCACGCCCTCGGTGTACGCCACGAGCAGCGGCGTCGGCGAGACGATGAGGATGCCGCCCGCGTACCGGCGCCGGTCCTGGTAGAGCAGGTACGCCGCCCGGTGCAGCGCGACGGCGGTCTTGCCGGTGCCGGGGCCGCCCTCGACGTAGGTCACGGAGGCGGCGGGGGCGCGGATCACCTGGTCCTGCTCCGCCTGGATGGAGGCCACGATGTCCCGCATGGAGTGCGTGCGGGCCTGGCCGAGCGCGGCCATCAGGGCGCCGTCGCCGACGACGGCCAGCTCCTCGCCGTCCAGGCGGGCCGTGATCTCGGGCCGCATCAGGTCGTCCTCGACGCCGAGGACGCGCCGGCCCTTGGAGCGGATCACCCGGCGGCGCACGACCCGGCCCGGGTCGACCGGCGTGGACCGGTAGAAGGGCGCGGCGGCGGGCGCCCGCCAGTCGATGACCAGCGGGGCGTAGTCCTCGTCCAGGACGCCGATGCGGCCGATGTGCAGGGTCTCGGCGATGTCGGCGGTGCCGTCGGGCCCGAGGGCGCCCTCGGCGGGCTCGACCGCCGTGTACGCGCCGTCCGGGCCCTTCTTGCCGTCCTTGCCGAGCAGCAGGTCGATGCGGCCGAACAGGAAGTCCTCGAACTCGTTGTTCAGGCGGTTCAGGTGGATGCCGGCCCGGAAGACCTGCGCGTCGCGCTCGGCGAGGGCGCCGGGCGTGCCGACGTGGCCGCGCTGGGCGGCGTCGTGCATGAGGAACTCCGCCTCGTGGATCTTCTCCTCGAGGCGTCGGTACACCCGGTCGAGGTGTGCCTGTTCCACGTCGATCTCTCGGTCGCGTACGGAGTCCTCCCGCGCGGAGTCCCCCCGTACGGGGTCGTGCTCCGAGTCGACCGCTGAATCCTGTTGAGCCTGTGCGGCCACCGGGCCCCCTTCTGACGTGCTGGGCAGCCGTCAAAAATACGCCAAGGGGGCCCGGGAAGCCACGGCGCGCCCGGAGCGGGCTACGCGTCGACCTCCACCAGTCGCTTCCCGTCGAAGGTCATGACCTCGAAGTGGGAGATCTGGTTGGGTTCGAAGGCGGCGCCGCCGTGCACGTAGAGCGGCTTCTTGGCCTTCTCCGTGGTGGCGTCCGGGATGCCGTAGCCCCAGTCGGGGACCGTCCAGGAGCTGAGGGTCTCCCGCTCGCCGTTCTTGCCGACGGCCACCAGGGAGCACTTCTGGGGGCCCTTGAGGTTCTTCAGCTCCAGGACCGTCTCGGTGCCCCAGGCCTTCTTCTCCAGCGCCACGGTCGCGCTGACCTGCGTGGCCGGGTCGGTGGCGGTGACCCGGTCCGGCATGGCGGCGAACGCGGACTCCGCGGGGCTCGCGGCCTGCTGCGACGCCTCGGCCCTGCGGCCGCCGCCGTCGTCACCGCCGCCTCCCGCGCCGCCCGTGGTCGCCACGGCGGCGAACGGGCCGCCGATGATCAGCGCGGCCGCGGTGCCCACCAGGTAGAAGTTGCGGCGGCGCTTGCTCGCACGGCGTTCGGCGACCTCGTCGACGAGCTTCTCCGAGAGCCGCGGGCCGGGCTTCACGGTGAGCGACTCGGCGATCTCGGGCGTACCGGTGCCCGGCAGGTCGGCCAGCGCGGCCATGATCGGCTCCATGCCGGCCAGTTCGTCGAGCTGCTGGGCGCACCACTCGCAGGTGGCGAGGTGTGCCTCGAAGGCCGTCGCCTCGGCGTCGTCGAGGATTCCGAGGGCGTAGGCGCCGACGGTCTCGTGCTCGTTCGGCGCCGGTGTTCCCTGCATGGGGACAGGATTACCCGTGTCCCCCGGGCCGAATCCCCCGCCGAATCCGTGAGTTCCCCCGTACTCGCTCATCACGCCGTCACCCCCCGCTCCTCCAGTGCCAGCTTCATCGAACGCAGGGCGTAGAACACCCGGGAGCGAACGGTGCCGCTGGGTATGCCCAGTGTCTGCGCCGCCTCATTGACGGTACGCCCCTTGAAGTACGTCTCGACGAGAACCTCCCGGTGGGCCGGGGTCAGGTCGTCGAGCGCGTCCGACAGCGTCATCAGCCACAGCGCCTTGTCGATCTCGTCCTCCGCGGGGATGACCTCCAGCGGCGACGGATCGACCTCCTGCGGCCGGGCCTGCCGGCTGCGGTGGCCGTCGATGACGATGCGCCGGGCGACCGTCACCAGCCAGGGGCGTACCGATCCGGTCGCACGGTTGAGCTGACCGGCGTTCTTCCAGGCACGTATGAGCGTCTCCTGGACGACGTCCTCGGCGCGCTGGCGGTCCCCCGCGACCAGCCGCAGCACGTAGGCCAGCAAGGGGCCGGCGTGCTCGCGGTACAGCGCGCGCATCAGCTCCTCGTCGGGTTCCGAGGACGACTGCGACATGCGATGTCGGGCCCTCGCACCACGTTCATTGGCCACGACGGAATCCTTGCGCACGCCCACCTCCGATGTCCGGGGGTTCCCCCAGTCGGTCGCTCGCCCATTCGGTACGGACGCGAAGTGCGGCGTGTTCAAAACGAGATGAAAGATTTCTCGGAGCGGTGTGACGAACGGGGCGCGAGGGTACCTACGGGTACTTACCGAGCCAGGGCGGCGCGGCGCCGGTGCCGGGCGACGCGCTCCCGGTTGCCGCAGACCTCGCTGGAGCACCAGCGCCGGCGGCGGCCGCGGGAGGTGTCGACGTACACGATGGGGCAGTTGTCGCCGGCGCACTGCCTCAGGCCCGCCCGCGCGACGGGGTCGGTGAGCAGTTCCACCGCGTCCCGGGCGAGGGCGCCGAGCAGCGCCGCGCACCGCGGCGGTCCGGTCAGCTCCCGCACCAGTGCGCCGTCCTCGCCGGGCACCGCGCGGGGCGCGGGGGGTGCGGCCAGGGCGAGTTCGTTGACGCGGGCGAGCGCGAGGTCGTACGCGCGGGCCGGGGGCGCCGGCCGGGTGCGGACCAACCGCGCGGTCTCGCCGCGCAGTTCGCGGAAGCCGGTCAGCCAGGTGGGGTCGGCGTGGGCCAGCGGAGTGCCGGGCGGGACGAGTCCGGAGCCGGTGATCCAGGCGCGCAGCGCGTCCAGCGAGCCGAGGCGTTCCACGGGGTGGGTGGTGGCGATGAGGTCCAGGCAGATCCGCCCGGTGTCGAAGCGCAGCTCGTACGGGTCGGTGGCCGTGCCCAGTGCCATGTTCCTGTCACCGCCTTGAGTTGCCCGGTGGGGCGGGCCGGAGAGGGGAGCAGGGGAACCGCTCCCTCTACAGTGCCTGCCCGTCCCCGCGCCCGGAACCCCTCGTACCGCTCCCGCGTGGACGCTCACGCATGCGCCCGCGCGTCCGGGCCATGTCCGGTGCGCCGCAGCGCGCGTTGACTGGACGCATGACAGACATCAACGGGGAACGGCGGTCCCGCACCGCCGGTGGAGTGCTGGTCGCGGCCACGGTCGCCGCGGGCCTGATGGCCGGGACCTTCTACGTCTTCGCCTGTGCCGTGATGCCGGCGCTGGCGCGCAGCGACAACCGCGTGTACGTCGACGTGATGCGCGACATCAACGACGTGATCGAGAACCCGGTGTTCCTGCTGGTCTTCATGGGCGCGCTCGTCCTCGCGGGCGTCGCGGGGTGGCAGTCGCGCGGCCGGCCGGGCCGCTGGTGGGTCTGGGCGGGAGCGACGGCCTACGCGCTCGCCTTCCTGGTCACCGTGGGCGGCAACGTGCCCCTCAACGACGCCCTCGCACGGCCCGGCGATCCGGCGGCGCTGCGCGAACGGTTCGAGGACGCGTGGGTGGCCTGGAACGTCGTACGCGCCGTACTGTCGACGGTGGCGACGGCCTGCCTGGCCACGGGCCTGGCGCCCTGGGGACGGCGGACACGATCGACCCCGCTGCCGCCGCGACGCCCTACGGCGTCGCACGGGACGCCCCACCCGACCGGCCGGTGAACGCCGGGTCCCCGGCAGGCGCACCCCGGCCCCGGGCACCCGTACGGCCGGCGAACACCCGGCGTCCCGCACGCACGGCACCGGCGAACCGGCGGAGGGCGTCGCCGGGCCGGGGCACCCGCCGGACGACCGGCCGCCCCGTGGCCCGGACGGGGGTGCGCGGCAGCGGCACGGCGACCAGGAGAGAGCCGCCGCGAACACGGGGAGCAGCCGGGACCGCCCGGCCGCCCACGCACCCGGCACCCGGCACCCGGCACCCGGCACCCGAAGACCGCGTCGCTCACGCCCAACCCGGGCTGTCCGGGAGCCGCGGTCTCGTGGTGGACGTCGCGCCGCTCATGCGTCCGCGCCCGCACGGGGGGGGCGGGGTCAGTCGGTCGTGTACTTGGCGTCCGTCGCCGGGTCCAGGGCGAGGCGGTAGCCGCGTTTGACCACCGTCTGGATCAGCTTCGGGGTGCCGAGGGACGTGCGCAGGCGGGCCATGGCCGTCTCGACGGCGTGTTCGTCGCGGCCGGTGCCCGGCAGGGCGCGCAGCAGCTCCGCGCGGGGCACGACCCAGCCGGGCCGCCGGGCGAGGGTGCGCAGCAGGGACATGCCGGCCGGCGGCACGGTCCGCAGCTCCCCGTCGACGAGCACCGCGTGACCGCGGATCTCCAGCCGGTGCCCGGCTACCGGCAGGGCACCGGCGCGGGCCGGCAGCTCCTGGCACAGCAGCTGGACGAGGGGCCCGAGCCGGAAGCGCTCGGGGTGGACCGTGTCGACGCCGTGCGCCTGGAGCGCCACCGCGGTGACCGGTCCCACGCAGGCGGGCAGCACGTCGTGACCGAACGCGGCGAGCAGCTCCGGCAGCATGCCCCGCTCTCCGGCCCGGCCCAGCAGGGAGACCGCGGCGGGCGCGCTGGTGAAGGTCACGGCGTCCACGCCCCGCGACACCGCGGCGTCCAGCAGCCGGTCCACGGGGCCGAGGTCCTCCGGCGGCAGCCACCGGTACACGGGGACCCCCAGCACCTCGGCGCCGCCCTCCCGCAGCGCCTCCACGAAGCCCGGCAACGGCTCACCGTGCAGCTGTACGGCGATCCGGCGGCCCGCCACGCCTTCCTCCAGGAGCCGGTCGAGCACCTCGGCCATGGACTCGGAGGCGGGAGACCACCGTTCCGTCAGTCCCGCGGCCCGCACCGCGCCCTTGACCTTGGGCCCGCGGGCCAGCAGCTCCACCGTGCGCAGCCGCTCCAGCAGGGCGCCGCCGAGCCCCCAGCCGTCGGCGGCCTCGATCCAGCCCCGGAACCCGATGGCGGTGGTGGCGACGACGACGTCCGGCGCCCGGTCGACGATTCCCTTGGTGGCGGCCATCAGCTCGCTGTCGTCGGCGAGCGGCACGATCCGCAGCGCCGGGGCGTGCAGGACGGCGGCTCCGCGCCGCTGGAGCAGCGCGCCCAGTTCGTCGGCCCGGCGGGCGGCGGTCACGCCCACGGTGAACCCGGCCAGGGGCCCGTGGTCGGCCCGCCGCACTCCGCCGTCCGCGTCGCCCACGTCGCTCACGTCGTCCATCGCTCGCCGCGCTCCGTTCCGTTCGCACCCACGTGCACAGTCACGTGGCGACCGAGCCTGTCAACCGTGCGTGACGGGCCCGGTTCCACCTCATGTCACCAGTGTTACGTCACACCTCCGCATGACTGAGCCGCCTCCCCGTCTCCGCCGCCCCCACCCGCGTACCGCCGCGCACGGCGGGACGGCGAAGGT
Source organism: Streptomyces sp. NPDC093065 (assembly GCF_044754585.1). Lineage (NCBI taxonomy): Bacteria > Bacillati > Actinomycetota > Actinomycetes > Kitasatosporales > Streptomycetaceae > Streptomyces > Streptomyces sp. NPDC093065. Next base: position 575,647 of record NZ_JBIVPJ010000001.1, read on the forward strand.
ATACCGCCCATGTCACGACGATGCACAGGGCGTAGAAGCCCAGGAAGGCGACGAAGGCACCGGTGCCCGAGCCGGAGGAGAGGAAGGACTGCCGGAAGGCGAGGTTGATCCCGACGCCCCCCAGACCGCCCACCGCACCGATCAGCCCCATCGACGCGCCCGACAGGCGCCGCCCGTGCCGCACGGCCTCCTCGTCCGTCAGCCCCCGGGCCAGCGCCTTGGCGTGGAAGATGCCCGGGACCATCTTGAACGTCGAGCCGTTCCCGAGTCCACTGAGCACGAACAGCGCCACGAACACGGGTACGAACAAGGCCAGTGACCTCTGCATGCCGGCCACGACGAGGACCGAGGTGGCCGCGGCCATCGCGACGAAGTTCCACAGGGTGATCCGCGAACCCCCGTACCGGTCGGCGAGCCTGCCGCCCAGGGGACGGACCAGGGAACCGAGCAGCGGGCCGACGAACGTGAGGTACGCCGCCTGGAGCGGCGTCCGCCCGAACTGGGTCGTCAGTACCTGTCCGAAGGCGAAGCTGTAGCCGATGAAGGAACCGAAGGTGCCGACGTACAGCACCGACATGATCCAGGTGTGGGCTTCCCCGGCGGCGTCCTTGGCCGCTCCGGTGTCGTTCTTCACGGTGGTGAGGTTGTCCATGAAGCGCGCGGCCAGGACCACGGCGACGAGGATCAGCGGGATGTAGACGCCGAGCAGCACCCGAGGGCCTCCGGAGGCCCCGATGACCGCGAGCGCGACGAGTTGGACGACCGGCACTCCGACGTTGCCGCCGCCGGCGTTGAGGCCCAGCGCCCACCCCTTCTCCCTGAGCGGGAAGAAGGTGTTGATGTTGGTCATGGAGGAGGCGAAGTTGCCGCCCCCGATCCCGGCCAGCAGCCCGACCAGCAGGAACGTCGAGAAGGACGTCCCGGGCTCCATCACGACGAAGGCCGCGAGCGTCGGGACGAGGAGCATGCCCGCCGAGACGACCGTCCAGTTGCGGCCGCCGAAGACCGCGACGGCGAAGGTGTACGGCACCCGCACGACGGCACCGACCAGGGTCACCACGGACGTCAGCAGGAACTTGTCGGCCGGTGTCAGCCCGTACTCCGGGCCCATGAAGAGCACCAGCACCGACCACAGCGTCCAGACGGAGAACCCGATGTGCTCGGCGAGGACGGAGAAGAGCAGGTTCCGCCGGGCCGTTCGCCGCCCCGTCTCCTTCCAGAAGGTCTCGTTCTCGGGATCCCAGTACTCGATCCAGCGTCCGCCACGGGCTTTCATCGCGCCTCCACGGTGCTCCACAGCTCGGTGGCAGCGACGCTAGGCAGGACGCGTTTCGGGCCGGTGGGGCTGTGGATGACCGGGAGGGAACGTCGCTCTCACCCGGCACGGACACGGGGTGAGAGATCGCGGTCAGCCCTGCGGGGGCTGGGGCTGCCAGTGCGGGTTCTGCTGCGGGTGCCCCTGCGGCGGGTACGGCTGCTGCGGCTGCGAAGGCGGGTACGGCTGCTGCTGCGGGGCGTACGGCTGCGGGGCCTGCTGCGGCGGGTAGGGCTGCTGGACCTGCGGGGGCGCGTAGGGCTGCGGGGCGTACGGCTGCGGCGGCTGCGGCGGTGCGTAGTACGGCTGCTGCGGCTGGGCGGCGTACTGGCCGGGGGCCGGCTGTCCGTAGCCGCCGGGCGCGGCGCCGAACGGGTTGCCGTGCCCCGGCAGCTGTCCGCCGGGCGGCAGGTACCGCACCCGTCCCGTCTCGTCGGCCATCGGCACGAAGCCGGCGGCCTGCAACCGGGCGGCGAACTTGGCGTTGCGCCCCCGGGTGACGAGGAAGCCGATGCCCAGGGCCGCCATGAGGACCAGCCAGATGATCCCGGAGAGGACGAAGTCGTCGGACGAACCGCCCTCGCGGTAGGCGAGGACCACACACGCGACGGTGCCGCCGAGCGCGCCGTAGCCCATGTTCTTCTGGGCGTTCTTGCCGGTGAGGTCGAAGTTGATCCGGGCCTTCAGGAGTTCGAAGGCGTCCGGCACCAGCGGCGGCAGGGACACGCCGTCGCCGGCGTTCGGGTACTGCGCCCAGTTCTGCGCGGCCCGGGTGCGGGCCTGCGGGGCGGGGTCGGGGACCAGCAGCATGGTGAGCGCGGCATTGTTCCCGCCGCTCTGGCGGACGTCGGCGTACTCGTACCCGAACTGCTGGGCGACGAAGGCGAGCTTGGCGAGCTTCTTCACCGAGGACATCCGGCTGGTGAGCTGGACCGGCTCCCCGCTCGCCATCAACTGCAGCATCTTCTGCGTCTGCCGCTTGCTCATCCCGCTGCTCCCCCTGATCGGCTCACGCCACCCTGTTCACTCCCGCAACCGGGGCAGTCTCGCACGGAGGGCCGACACACGTCAGCCCCGGTGCGGAGGCCGCCTCCGCCGCGATGTCAACTCCGGTGCGCCGCGCGGGCCCTGGGCTTCTTCTGTGCCGGGCGCTTGCCGTCCGGCCACAGCTGCGGCCTGCGCTTGGCCGCCACGTCCTCCATCCAGCCGAACCAGACGATGCAGCTCCCGATGAGCAGCCAGGCGAGGACCAGGACCGGCCAGGGGCTCTCCAGCAGCCACGGGACGTTCTCGTAGACGACGTCGAAGCCCCACAGCTGGTCCCACAGCGTGGCCGCGATCAGGATGCAGACGTTGTGCCACAGGTAGATCGTCACGGCGCGCGAGTTGAGCAGGGTGATCAGCCGGTCCCAGCGGCGCAGCCGGCGCGGCCACTCGGACCACGACGGGCTGACGTGCAGGAGCAGCAGCACCGTCGCGAAGGACCAGACGGCCTGCGCGAAGGGGATGGAGTCCAGGTCGTACCCGGTCTTGAAGCCCTCCCTGAAGGCGTACCACAGCCCCAGTGCGGCGATCACCGGGGCGACCGAGGGCACCACGTAGCGCGGCAGCCGTTTCAGTACGCCTTCCTGGTGGGCCATGCCGAGGATCCAGCAGGCGCCGAAGGTGCTGAAGTCCGTGAGCGCGGACGGGAAGCGCTCGCCCGGCAGTTCGAGGTAGCCGAACTGGAAGGCGGCCGACAGGGCGAGCGGCGCGATGATCGTCAGCCACGGCAGGGAACGCAGCGCGCGCAGCAGGACCGGGGAGAGCAGCACGTACCAGAGGTAGGCGCGGATGTACCACAGCGGCCCGCCGAGTTCCGCGGCCCAGTCCTCGCCCAGGATGCCGTGGATGCCCGGCACGCTCTCGGCGAACGGCGGGTCGCTCAGCGGCAGGATCCAGTAGAGGAGGTGGAACCACCACCAGCCGGGGTGCCCGTCCTCGTTCGGTCCCCAGCCCTGCAGCACCATGCCGGTCACGCCCACGACGCCCAGCAGCCACAGCGGCGGCAGCAGGCGGCGCATGCGGCTGCGGACGACCTGGACGGCCGGGCGCTTGAGGGAACGGGCCATCAGGTTGCCCGCGAGGGCGAACATGACGCCCATGGACGGGAACACCACGGGCAGCCAGGCCCAGCCCATCAGGTGGTAGAGGACCACGCGGAAGAGGGCCACCGCCCGCAGCAGGTCGAAGTACCGGTCGCGGACGGGTCCGCGCCGCGCCTGCTTCTGCCGGGGCACGGCCGGTTCGACCGGGGCGGGCGGCGCGAACGGGGCGGCCGGATCCGCGCCGAAGGGCGGATACGAGGGTGGTGGTGCGGTCACGTTCGGGGCTCTCCGGGTGGCGGCCGGCGCGGAGGCGGCCGGGGCGGGCGCTGGGGGCGGGACGTGCGCGGCGGGAGTCGGCCGCGCCGGATCGAACGACGGGGTGGTCATCCGACCGGCCGCCTCCCGTCCATGGCACCGGAGCGCCGCTGGGGCGGCACGCCGTCGGCACCGGGCGGCGGCGCGGACACACCGCCGCTGCGCCGCAGCTTCTGCCAGCGCAGCCGGCCGCCGGTGAGCGCCGTGATCCAGGACTGGAGCAGCACCACGTACATGATCTGGCGGTACAGGATCTGCTGGAGGGGCAGCGAGATGAGCGGGGTCAGCTTCTCCCGGTCGAGCCGGAAGGCGTACGCCGCGCACACCGCCTGGATGGCGAGGACGCCCAGCCACGCCACGACCGTCTTGCCGGTCGGGCCGAAGACGAGGCCGTAGAGCAGGAAGACGTCGATCAGCGGGGCCAGCAGCGGGGCCACGACCATGAACAGGGAGACGAAGGGCAGGCCCACGCGGCCGAAACGGCCCGAGGGGCCCTTCTCGATCACCGCGCGGCGGTGCTTCCAGATGGCCTGCATGGTGCCGTACGACCAGCGGTAGCGCTGGGACCACAGCTGGCTGACGGACTCCGGGGCCTCGGTCCAGGCGCGGGCGTTCTCGGCGTAGACGACCCGCCAGCCGGCGCGGTGCAGCGCCATGGTGACGTCGGTGTCCTCGGCGAGCGTGTCGTCGCTCATGCCGCCGAAGGGCTCCAGGGCGGAGCGGCGGAAGGCGCCGACCGCGCCGGGGATGGTCGGCATGCAGCCGAGGACGTCGTACATCCGGCGGTCCAGGTTGAAGCCCATCACGTACTCGATGTGCTGCCAGGCGCCGATGAGGCTGTCCTTGTTGCCGACCTTCGCGTTGCCCGCGACGGCGCCCACCTTCGGGTCGCCGAAGGGCTGGACGAGTTCGCGGACGGTGGAGGGTTCGAAGACGGTGTCGCCGTCCATCATCACGACGATGTCGTAACGGGCGTTGGCGAGGCCCCGGTTGAGCGCGGCCGGCTTGCCCGCGTTGAGCTGCCGGATCACCCGCACGTTGGGCAGGCCGAGCCCTTCCACGATCCGGGCGGTGCCGTCACTGGAGCCGTCGTCGATGACGATGATCTCGATCGGGTGGTCGCTCTCCATCAGGGAACGGACCGTGTTCTCGATGCACTTGGCCTCGTTGTACGCCGGGACCAGCACCGTCACCGGTTCGGTGACGGCCGGTCCCCAGCGGAAGCGTCTGCGGCGCACCCGGCGGGCGTGGACGCCGGACAGGAGCAGCATCAGGACGAAGCGTCCGATGACCAGCGTGCCGATGATCGCCAGGCCCACCACCAGGCCGTCGGTGAGCTTCTCCGAGGCCTGGACCAGGAAGACCCACGCCTTGCCCTTCCACAGTTCGGCGCCGGTCACCGGGGTCATGGCGCTGGGCGCGTCCAGGGCCTCGGTGAGGTTGTCGAACTCGTAGCCCTTCTTCTTCAGGTCGGGCAGGAACTTGTCCAGCGCCCGCACGGTCTGGTGGCGGTCGCCGCCGGAGTCGTGCATCAGGACGATGGCGCCCTTGCCGCCGTGCGGTGTGGCCCGCCGGATGATCTCGTGGACGCCGGGCTTCTGCCAGTCCTCGCTGTCGGTGTTGTTGACGACGACGAGGTAGCCGCGGCTGCCTATGTACTCGGTGACCGGCCAGGACTTGTTGTCCATGGCGTCGGCGAAGGAGGAGTACGGCGGGCGGAACAGCGAGGTGCGCACGCCGGCCGCGCCGGTGATGGCCAGCTGGTTCTGCGACAGCTCCCAGTCGATGCGCTTCTTGGACTGGAAGGAGAGGTCGGGGTGGTTGAAGGTGTGCAGGCCCACTTCGTGACCCTCGTCGACCATGCGCTTGACGAGGTCGGGGTAGCGGGAGGCCATGGTGCCGGTGACGAAGAAGACCGCGTGCGCGTCGTGCTTCTTCAGCACGTCGAGGACGCGCGGCGTCCAGGTCGGGTCCGGGCCGTCGTCGAAGGTGAGGACGAGCCGGTGGTCGGGCACGCTGAGGCTGTCGGCGCGGCCGCCGCGCGCGTCGATGACCGGGCCGCCCTCGAGGATCTTCTCGGGTACGTGGGTGGTCGCGGCGGGCGGCTGGACGCGGTGGTCGGCGAGGATCTCGCTGTGGACGTATCCGCGCAGCATCAGCATCGCCACCAGGGCGACCAGGACGAGCAGCGGAAGCAGCAGGCGCAACGGCAGGCGACGGCGGGAGCCCTCACGGACGCTGCGCGCGGCCCCGTGACGGCGGGTGCGGGATGCCATCAGAGGGTGTTCTCCGGGGACAGGGAAGCGGACGTGGAGGTGTCGGCGGGGTCGGCGACCACGACGGGTGCGCCGGCCGGACCCGCGACGGGGTCGGGGTCGCCCGCACCGTTGGCGTTGGCACCGCCCTCGCCCGGGGCGGGGCCCGTGGTGGCGCCGCCGGTGGGCTCGGTCGGGCCGACGGGGGTGTCCCCACCGCCGCCCGCCGGGGTCGACGGGTCGGTGGTGGCGGGCTGCGAGGCCGGCGTCGACTGGGCCGGGTCGGGGCCGGTCGCGCCGGAACCGCCCGGGTCCCGGCCGGTCCCGGACGCCGAGGACCGGGGCCCGGCGCTCGTGCCGGGCTGCACCGCGGTGCCGCCCGTCGTGCCGGACGTGCCGGGCGCGGGTGCCTCGGCTCCCGGTGCGGTCGCCGCTCCGGCGTCGGCCGAGGGGCTGGTCTGCGGCACGGCGGCGCCGGTGCCGGAGGGCTGCGCCGACTGCGAGGGCAGCGGGGTGGTGTCGACCTGCCCGGCCGGTGCGCCCTCCTCCTGGCCCGGTACGGGCATCCAGGGCGCGTCGGAGTTGCCGGAGAGCAGCGTGGAGACGATGACGACGGCGTAGACCGCGCAGGCGATGCCGACGAGGATGCCGATGCGGCGGTACAGGCGGCTGCGGCGGCCCGACGCGTCGACGAAGACGGGTCCTTCGGAGGGCTCCGGGCTGCTCTTGCGGTGTCCGCCGTCGGCCCGCAGGACCATGCCGTCGCCGAGGTGGACGGCGTCGAGCTGGACCGTCACCTCGTGCGGGTCGTGGGTGTGACCGGCGGCATCGGTGCCCGCGTCGCCGCCCGTGTCCGGCAGTTCCTGCCAGGGGTCGCGGAGCGCGGCGGTGGCGGGGCCGGGCGGGGATGTGGCCGCGGCTGCGGTGAAGGCACGGGTGGGACCGGCCGACGGAAGGACGTCCGTCCGGTCGGGGTCCGGGGCGTTGCCGGTGCCGTGGGCGTGGCCAGTGCCAACGCCGGCGCCGGGCGCCTGGGCGGCGTAGGGAGCCTTGCCGAACAGGTCGGGCCCCTGCGCGGCGGCGGCGTTCGGAACGTTGTCCGGGGCGGCGGCGCCGGGGTTCGCCCCGGCCGGGCCGGTCGTGCCCCACGTTATCCGGCCCTGGGCCGACGGGTCCTGGCCCGGAACGCGGCGGCCGTGGCCTCCTATTCGGGCACCGAGGACCTCCGTCCGGTCCGCGGCGGGACCCCCGTGGCCGCTCGGGCCCTCACTGGATTCCCCGAACCACCCCGGACCCGACGCGGCCCCGGCGAACCCGGAGGAATCCGTCGGCCCGGAGGAACCGGTGTGGCCGGATCCGGTGGACCCCTCGGCCCCACCGGGCTCCCTCGCGCTCATCGGAGACCCCCCGGCCTGCGGGTGGACCCGGGTCGAGGGCAACACCTCGGTGGCGTCAGCATGTCGTCCTGCCTCCGAGAGATCACGAGCCCCGGACTCGACCTCGGGCCACTCCGGTTGGGCGTCTTTTTGCCAATTCTTCACGCGCGCGCACTTCCCCCCACGGACACTTCCGGGTGCGCATACGACTCCGAGCACTCGTCGGCCGAACCGGCCCCCACCAGGTTCGAGCGCCCCCTGTATCACACCGTGCTCAGGCAAAGAATGTAGCGCACGCGGAGGATGTGTGGTTGTCGCGTGTCACTTGTGGACGGACATCACAGCGGCGTCGGCGGCCGGAATCCACCCTCCGCCGAGGGCCCCGAGCCAACCCTTTTCGGTCGCGACCTGGGACGCAGCCCGGCGCAGCGCGTCGAGCGCCGGATGCACCAGTCCCTTTCGCCACACGAGTGACACCGGCGACAGCGGCACAGGGTCGACGAGCGGGCGCACCACGGTCGAAGGCATGGCCGGAAAGCTCTGCACGGCCAGGACCGGGTTGCGCGTCTTGTCCATGATGCGCTGGAACTCCTCGTCACCGACCGCCAGCGGTGCGGGGGGCGCCACATGGATGCCGCGTCCTTCGAACAGGCGGTGCGCGAGGTCGGTCCACTCCGTCGTGCGCGGGTTGCCGGCCCCCGCGTACACGCTCTCCCCGGCGAGCGCGGAGAGCGGCACCCGGGCCAGCCGGGCCAGCGGATGGTCCTCGGGCAGCACGACCGCCATGGGCTCGTAGCGCACCGGCTGGTGGCCGAGCCCCGCCCGCAGCGCCGCCGGGAGGCCCGCGAACCGGCCGAAGGAAGCGTCGAGACGGCCCGCGACCAGTTCGCCGGCCGCGTGGGTCAGCCCGCTCTCGTAACGCGCCATCAGCTCCTGCTCGGGCGCGAGCGCACGGGCCCGCTCCAGGACGAGACGGCCGGTGGCCAGCCCGGGGGAGTTGAGGTCCACCAGCAGTGGGCGGGCCTGTCCGAAGGCGGCGAGCAGGTCGTCCTGCGCCTGGAGGACCCGGCGGGCGTGCGGGAGCAGCCGCTCGCCGTCCGCCGTCGGCGTCACCTGCCGGGTGGTCCGGACGAACAGTTCGGCGCCCAGCTCACGCTCCAGGCGTCGCACGTCCCTGCTGAGCGCCTGCTGGGCGACGTAGAGACGGGCGGCGGCACGGGTGAAGTGCAGCTCCTCGGCGACGGCGACGAAGGCGCGCAGGAGGCGGGGGTCGAGGTGGGCGGGTGCGGGCATCCGGCGAATTTACAACGAGGGTGCGTGAATGGCCACGGAGCAGGTGTTGGACCCCCTGATCACCGCCGGGCGACGGTGGACGCATGCCGACGCCGACCCCACCGCGCCCCTCCCGCCCCGCTCCGCCCGCCCCCTTCCTGGCCGTCACCGCCGACACCGTGGTCGCGGCCGACTTCCGCCCCCGCATCCGGCGCCGGCCACCCGGGCCGTACCGGCGCCTCCTCTCCACACCCGGCGCCCGGGCCTTCACGATCGGGACTCTCGTCGCCCGGCTGCCGATGGGCATGTTCAGCGTGAGTGCGGTCGTGATGATCGCCGGGACCCGTGGTTCGTACGCCCTCGCCGGCGCGGTCACGGCGACCGGGCTGGCGGCCACGGCGCTGGTCGCCCCGTGGACCGCGCGGCTCGTGGACCGGTACGGCCAGGCCCGGGTGGCCGTGCCCGCCACCCTGTTCGCCGCGCTGGGCTCGGTCGCCCTGCTGCTGTGCGTCCGGTACGGGGCCCCCGCCTGGACCCTGTTCGCCGCCTACGCCGCGACCGCGACGACGCCCAACACCGGCGGCATGGCCCGCGCCCGCTGGTCCCACCTGCTGAGGGGCGACGCGGACGCGCTGCACACCGCGAACTCCTTCGAGCAGGCCACGGACGAACTGTGCTTCATGCTCGGCCCGGTCCTCGCGGCGTTCCTGTGCACCGCGTTGTTCCCCGAGGCGGGCACGCTCGTGGGCATGGTGCTGCTGGTGACCGGCATGCTGCTGTTCACCGCCCGGCGTTCGACCGAGCCGCCGGCCCGCCCGCGCCCCACGGCGAAGGCGCCCTTCCGGGCCCCGGGCATCCCGTCGCTGCTGGTGGTGTGCCTGGCGATGGGCGGCGTCTTCGGCGCCATGGAGGTCACCACCATCGCGTTCGCGGACGCACAGGGCCACCGCGCGGCGGCCGGTGCGGTCCTCGCCCTGCAGGCGGCCGGTTCCTGCGCCGCGGGTCTGCTCTACGGCGCCGTCAAGCCCGCCGGACCCGCCGAGCACCGCCTGCCGTGGTGCGTGGCCGCGATGACGGCCCTGCTGACGCTGCCGCTGCTCGCGGCCTCCCTCAGCGGCTCGCTGCCCCTGCTGGCGCTCACCCTCCTGATCGGCGGGATGGCGACGGCCCCGACGATGGTCACCACGATGACCCTGGTCCAGCACCGCACCCCGGAGGGCCGCCTGAACGAGGGCATGACCCTCGCGGTGACCGGCCTGCTCGGCGGCATCGCCTGCGGCAGCGCGGCGGGCGGCTGGACGGTGGAGCACCTCTCCCCCACCGCCGCCTACGGCGTACCGGTCACGGCGGCGGCACTGGCCCTGCTCCTCGCCCTCCTGCCCACCCGCCGGACACCGTAGAACGCGAAAACCCCCCGGGCCGCCGGCACGTGGCCGGTGACCCAGGGGGTTTCCCTCTGTAAAGGGGGTGCGGGTGGCGGAGCCCCCGCGGCGCGCGGCGAAGCCGCGCAAAAACGTCGAGGGTGACGTGTGCTCGCGCTTACCGCGAGCACACGTCGCCCTCGACCTCGTGGAGATGGCGGGAATCGAACCCGCGTCCAACGGTGCGGAACCAGGGCTTCTCCGTGTGCAGTCCGCTTCGATTTTCTCGGCCCCGGAGATCACGCGAACAAGTCTCCGACGGGCCCAGTCACTGTTTGGTTTCCCTCTTCACCCCGTGACCGGGATCAAGGTTTAGTCCCCTAGCTGATGCCAGGATCCGGGTCGGGAACAGCCCCGGGCTGACACTCCCTTAGTAGGAGGCTCGCTTCGCTACCTGAGATCAGGCAGCGAGGGCGAAGGCCTGCTGGGAGGAATCGCGCTTGGTGTTGGCGATTATTTTTTTCGGCCTGTGGTTTACGAGATCATGGCCGCTTCCTCGACACGCTTCCCCTGCTTCGACAGCCGCTGTCGAAACCGATCATCCCCATGTTGATTTTTCAATCACAGTCACACCTGCTGTGAGGTGCGCTTGCCATCGTACGTGACCAACGCACGCACGTGCCAGCCTATTCCCGCGGCTCAGGCCCGCTGCTTGCGCCGGATCGCGGAGATCGTCCGCTCCGCCTCGCGACGGTCCTGCTTCTCCCGGAGGGTCTGCCGCTTGTCGTACTCCTTCTTGCCGCGCGCCAGCGCGATCTCGACCTTGGCCCGCCCGTCCTTGAAGTAGAGGGCCAGCGGCACGATCGTGTGACCGGTCTCCTGGGACTTCGACTCCAGCTTGTCGATCTCCACGCGGTGCAGCAGCAGCTTCCGCTTGCGTCGAGCGCTGTGGTTGGTCCAGGTGCCCTGGCTGTACTCCGGCACGTGCACGTTGTGCAGCCACGCTTCGTGACCGTCCAACTGCACGAAGCCGTCGACCAGCGAGGCCCGCCCCTGGCGCAGCGACTTCACCTCGGTACCCGACAGCACGAGGCCGGCCTCGTAGGTGTCGAGGATCTGGTAGTCGTGCCGCGCCTTCTTGTTCTGCGCGATCAGCTTGCGCCCTTTTTCCTTAGCCATAGTGCGGTCCATTTTGGCACTACGGAGGGGTCCTTCGGAAAGCCGATTACGCGGGGTCGTCCGCCTCGCGCCCCAGCCCGCTCAGCACCGTCCGGGCCCGCTCGAGGGCGGCCGGGTCCGTCGGGTCGGCCTCCAGGTCGGGCGTGATGCCCGTGCCGTCGACGCCGCGGCCGGACGGGGTGCGGTAGTGGCCCACGGTCAGCTCGGCCACCGAGCCGCCGGGCAGCCTGCTCGGCATCTGCACCGAGCCCTTGCCGAAGGTGCGGGAGCCCACGACGACCGCCCGGCCGCGGTCCTGGAGGGCCCCGGTGAGCAGCTCGGCGGCGCTCATCGTGCCACCGTCGACGAGCGCGACCAGGGGTCTGGTGGTGTCGCCGCCGGGTTCGGCGTGCAGGGCCCGCTGGTCGCCGTCGACGTCGTACGTGGCGACCAGGCCGCCGTCGAGGAAGGCGGAGGCCGCGGTCACGGCCTCGGTGACCAGGCCGCCGGAGTTGCCGCGCAGGTCGAGGACGAGGCCGGCGCCGGACGGCACCCGCGCCGCGGCCCCGCGCACCTGTGCGCCGACGCCCTTGGTGAAGGAGGTGACCTTGACGACGGTGAGGCCGTCGGCGAGCGTGCGGACGCTCACGGGGTCCGTGGACAGCCTGGCGCGTCGCACGGTCTCGGTCCACGCGCGCGTGCCGCGCTCCAGGCCCAGCCGGACGGCGGTGCCTGCGGGCTCCCGCTCGGTGTCGCCGCGGAGTATGGAGACGACCTCGGTGACGGGCCGCCCGTCGACCCGCTCGCCGTCCACGCTGCGCAGGCGGTCACCCTCGCGGATTCCGGCGTCGGCGGCGGGCGAGCCGGTGCGCACCCGGGTCACCTCGATACGGCCGTCCCGCTCCCGGCGCGCGGAGAGCCCGACGCCGGTGTACCGGCCGTCGAGGGCGTCCTCCAACTCCTCGTACTCGCCCTGTGAGTAGATGGCGCCCCAGCGGTCCCCGCTGCGGCTGACCGCGCGTTCGGCGGCCTCCACGGGGGACTTGCCGTCGGCCATGGCCTCGGCCGCCGCGCGGGCGACGTCGTCGTGCGGTGCCTGCCGGCCGGCCTGGGAGGCCGAACGGGCGGCGCCGGGCTCGGACTTGCGGTCCGTGCCGGGGAGCGACCCGGTGGCCCCGCCCGCGACGAGCACGCTCGCGAACACCAAGGTCAGGGCGGCCCCGTGGCGTGCGCGACGGGGCTGACAGAACAGGTCACGACCTGACATGCCGGTGAGTCTAGGACAACGCACAGGGGCCGCACGGTCGCTTGACCGTGCGACCCCCTTGGTATGTGTCACACCTTCAGGTACTTGCGCAACGCGAAGAACGCCGCCAACGCGGGCATCAGCAGACTCGTGGCCAGGATCAGCGGCAGCTTCGTCAGGACGGCGTCCCAGCCGATGAAGTTGATCAGGTTCAGCTTCTCGGACAGCGCCAGTCCGTGATCGATGATGAAGTACCTGGCGATCACCAGGAATCCGCAGGCGACACCACCGCCGATGAGTCCGGCGACCGCCGCCTCCATGATGAACGGCGCCTGGATGTAGAAGCCCGACGCGCCGACCAGGCGCATGATGCCGGTCTCGCGGCGCCGGCTGAACGCCGAGACGCGCACGGTGTTGACGATCAGCATCAGGGCGACGACGAGCATGAGGGCCATCACCGCGCGGGCGGCCCAGTTCATGCCGTTGAGGAGGCCGAAGAGGTTGTCCAGGATGCCCTTCTGGTCCTGCACGGACTGCACGCCCTCACGGCCGTCGAAGGCGGTCGCGATGACCTGGTACTTCTCCGGGTCCTTGAGCTTGATCCGGTAGGACTCCTGCATCTGGTCCGGCGTGAGGGAGCTGGCCAGCGGCGAGTCGCCGAACTGCTCCTTGTAGTGCTTGTACGCCTCGTCCTGCGACTCGTACGTGACCTTGTCGACGACGGTCATCTCGTCGAGGTCGGACATGATCTGCTTCTTCTGGTCCTCGGTCACCGCGCCCTTGGCGCAGTTGGGATCGGACTCCGCGTCGCTCTTGTTGCAGAGGAAGACCGAGACGTTGACCTTGTCGTACCAGTAGCCCTTCATGTTGTTGACCTGGTCGCTCATCAGCAGCGAACCGCCGAACAGGGCCAGGGACAGGGCGACCGATACGATCACCGCGAAGGTCATCGTCAGGTTGCGGCGAAGACCGACACCGATCTCCGAGACTACGAACTGGGCGCGCATGGCGTCTCGTTAAGCCTTTCGTTCCTCGTCGTCAGTGCTGGTAGCCGTAGACACCGCGTGCCTGGTCCCGGACGAGGCGGCCCTTCTCCAGCTCGATGACGCGCTTGCGCATCTGGTCCACGATGTTCTGGTCGTGCGTGGCCATCACCACGGTGGTGCCCGTCCGGTTGATGCGGTCGAGCAGCTTCATGATGCCGACGGAGGTCTGCGGGTCGAGGTTGCCCGTGGGTTCGTCGGCGATCAGCAGCTTGGGCCGGTTGACGAAGGCGCGGGCGATGGCGACGCGCTGCTGCTCACCGCCGGACAGCTCGCCGGGCCTGCGGTCCTCCTTGCCGCCGAGTCCGACGAGGTCGAGGACCTGCGGCACGGACTTGCGGATCTCCCCGCGGGACTTGCCGATGACCTCCTGCGCGAAGGCGACGTTCTCGCCGACCGTCTTGTTCGGCAGCAGGCGGAAGTCCTGGAACACCGTCCCCAGCTGGCGCCGCATCTGCGGCACCTTCCAGTTGGACAGGCGGGCGAGGTCCTTGCCCAGCACATGCACCTGTCCGTGGCTGCACCGCTCCTCGCGGAGGATCAGCCGCAGGAAGGTGGACTTTCCCGAACCGGAGGATCCCACGAGGAAGACGAACTCGCCCTTCTCGACCTCCAGGGAGACATCCCTGAGGGCTGGGTGGCTCTGTTTGGGGTAGACCTTGGAGACGTTGTCGAATCGGATCACGGATGCACCACGGGTCGCCGGGGGTAGATGTGCGTGACCATACGCGAACCGGGGAGCCGACCGCAGTCACCGGTCGGGGTTGCGTATCAGTTGCGTGTTTTGTCCCCACGGGAGGGCGCGCGGGGCCCCATGGAACCTGGCACAGTGGAAGGGGAACGTTCGTACCGTCGCGGGCGTTGTTCAGAGGGAGCCGGTGGCAAGGAGGGCGAGCGCATGACGTACGACCGGTTGGTGTGCGCGAACTGCGCGGCGCCCGTGAGTGAGGGCAGGTGCCCGGTGTGCCGGGCCAATCGCGAGCGGCTGCAGCAGGAGAGCAACTTCTTCGCGGGACTGAACCCGGTGGCGCTGGTCGCGCTGCTGGCGGTGCTGGTCGCGGCGGTGGCCCTGCTGGCCCAGCGGGCCGCCTGACGGGCCTGGAGCGGCCCTCAGCGCCCCCAGGACACGGACTCGCGGGGACGACGCGGACCCTGAAGACGCGGAAGGGGCCCGGAGCGGTGACGCTCCGGGCCCCTTCGTCTGCGTGCGCGGTGCGTACGCGGACGACTACCGTCAGGCAGCAGCCCCGCCGCGGCCGTTCATCAGACGCGGCAGGAAGCGGAAGCCGATGCCGCCGGCGATCATCGTCGCGGCGCCGACCAGCAGGAACGTGGTCTCCGCGGCGCCGGTCTCGGCGAGCTCCTCACCGTTGCCCTGGGCAGAGGTGTCGGAGGCCGGGGCCTGCTCGCCGGTGTCGGTCAGGGCCGAGGAGCCCTGGTCCTGGGCGACGTTGTCGTTGCCACCACCGTCGGGGGAGGTGTTGTCGCCCCCGCCGTTGCCGCCGCCACCGTTGCCGCCGCCGTTGCCCGGGTCGGTCGGGTTCGTCGGGTCAGTGGTGCCCGGGTCGGTCGGGTCGGTCGTCCCCGGGTCGGTCGGGTCCGTGGGATCGGTGGGGTCCGTCGGATCCGTGGGATCGGTCGGGTCCGTGGGATCCGTCGGGTCCGTCGGGATGGTGGGGTCGTCCGTGGGATCGGTCGGATCCGTCGGGTCGTCCGTCGGGTCGTTCGGGTCCGTCGGGATGGTGGGGTCGTCCGTCGGGTCGTCGTCTCCCTGGACGCTCACGCCGAGGCCGATACCGCTGCCGCTGGAGCCCGCGCTGACGCCAATCTCGAGCGCCGATGCGGCACCCGCGGCGGTCAGCGAGGCGCCGGCCGCGATCACGGCGCCGGCCGCGATGCGCGCGACACGGATGCGCGTCTTCTTCGTCATGTAGTTGCTACCCCCAGTAGCCGATTAGTCGGTGAGGCCGCACTCGGGGGCCGTGATCGACGGGGGGCGGCTGCATGTGTGCTCAAGCCCCCCGGTTCACATGCGCCCCAGAAATACGCATGCCGCGCCTCACCATTCCGAATGTTCAAAGCAACGTCAAGGCCATTGCGTACGCGATGTCCAGGTACGGGATGTATGCCGGACACAAAGCGTGTGAGTGTGATGCAAAACCCAGACATCACCGGCGAACAGCGGGCAGACAAAAGGCAACTGCCGCCCGAGGGACGGCAGTTGCCTTGTCGACAAAGCGGCGATTCCGCCTGGCGTTACTTCTCCTGCTGCTTGCGCCAGCGAATGCCGGCCTCGAGGAAACCGTCGATCTCGCCGTTGAACACGGCCTCGGGGTTGCCCACTTCGTGCTCCGTGCGCAGGTCCTTGACCATCTGGTAAGGGTGCAGCACGTACGAACGCATCTGGTTGCCCCAGGAGTTGCCCCCGTCGCCCTTGAGGGCATCCATCTTGGCCTGCTCCTCCTGGCGGCGCCGCTCCAGGAGCTTGGCCTGGAGGACGTTCATGGCGGTGGCCTTGTTCTGGATCTGGGAGCGCTCGTTCTGGCAGGAGACGACGATGCCGGTGGGGATGTGGGTGAGGCGCACCGCCGAGTCGGTGGTGTTCACGCCCTGGCCGCCGGGACCGGAGGAGCGGTACACGTCCACGCGCAGCTCGGACTCGTCGATCTCGATGTGGTCGGTCTGCTCGACCACGGGGAGGATCTCGACGCCCGCGAAGGAGGTCTGGCGGCGCCCCTGGTTGTCGAAGGGCGAGATGCGCACCAGCCGGTGCGTGCCCTGCTCGACGGAGAGGGTGCCGTAGGCGTACGGCGACTGCACGGCGAAGGTGGTCGACTTGATGCCGGCCTCCTCCGCGTACGACGTCTCGTAGATCTCGGTCTTGTAGCCGTGCTGCTCGGCCCAGCGCAGGTACATGCGCTGGAGCTTCTCGGCGAAGTCGGCGGCGTCCACGCCACCCGCCTCGGCGCGGATGTTGACGAGCGCCTCACGCGCGTCGTACTCGCCCGAGAGCAGGGTGCGGACCTCCATCTCGTCCAGCGCCTTGCGGACGGCCGTGAGCTCGGACTCGGCCTCGGCACGGGTGTCCGGGTCGTCCTCCTCCTCGGCCATCTCGAAGAGCACACCGAGATCGTCGATCCGGCCGCGCAGCGCCTCGGCCTTCCTGACCTCGGCCTGGAGGTGCGAGAGCCTGCTGGTGATCTTCTGCGCCGCCTCCGGGTCGTCCCACAGCGAGGGCGCTGCCGCCTGCTCCTCGAGCACGGCGATGTCTGCCCTCAACTTGTCGAGGTCCAGGACGGCCTCGATCGACTCCATGGTCGAGGAGAGGGACTTCAGCTCTTCGGATACATCGACGACTGCCACGCATCCAGCGTAACGGCTCCGGCCCGCGGTCCATGCCCTGCGGGTGCGGGCAGGGGCGCCGGGGGCGGTCCGGGCCTCAGGGAGAGGCCGGTGCCGAGTTCCGTGTGTCCTGGGGTCCGGTGCCGTCCTCGTCGCCGCCCGTGGCCAGCCAGGTACCGACGCCGATCGCCGCCACCAGGGCGACCGCGCCCGCTCCCACCGCGATCCGGCGCCGCCGCGCGGCGGCACGGTTGCGGGCCGATCCGGGACGCGGGGCGCCCGCCGCGCGCGGGGCGCGGGCGGTGCCGCGGGCGCCGCCGGCCAGCTCGTCCGGGGCGGGGACGCGCATCGACGTGTGGGTGTCGCGGTTGGAGTCGGCAGGCTTGGCCCCCGGCACCAGGGGCACCGCCCCCCGGCGCCGTACGGGCTCCCCGGCGTCGCCGGACGCGGGGGCGGCCGGGGACGCCGGGGACTCGTCGGGGTCGTCCTCCTGCTGCTCGGCGTCGGGCTCGTCCACGTCCAGCGGGCCCATTCCGGCGAGCATCGGCAGCAGCTCGCGCAGCCGGGTGCTCAGCTCGGAGGCGCGCAGCCGGGAGGCCGGGGCCTTGGCGAGGCACTGGACGAGGAGCTGCCACAGCTCGTCGGGGATGCCGGGGAGCGGGACGACGGTCTCGGTCACGTGGCGGCGCAGCACCGCGCCGGGGTGGCCGCCGCCGAACGGCGTGAAGCCGGCGAGCAGCTCGTAGAGGACCGTGGCCAGCGCGTAGATGTCGACCGCCGCGCGCGGGGGCAGGCCCTCGACGATCTCCGGGGCCAGGTAGTCGGGCGTGCCGATGATCTTCGTGGCGCGGGTGCGGCGGGGGGTGTCGATGAGCTTGGCCACCCCGAAGTCCGTCAGCAGCGCCGGGTGCGCGCCGCCGGGACCGAGCGGGCCCTGCATGTCGAGCAGTACGTTCTCGGGCTTGACGTCGCGGTGCACGACCCCGGCGGCGTGCGCGGCGGCCAGTCCGTCGGCGACGTCGGCGACGACGGCCGCCGCGGCCTCGGGTGCCAGGCGCCGCTCCCGGTCCAGCCGGGTGCGCAGGTCGGTGCCGCGGACCAGGTCCATGACCAGCGCGAGGTCGTTGCCGTCGACCACCAGGTCGCGCACGGAGACGACGTGCGGGTGCTCCAGCCCGAGCAGGGCGGTGCGCTCCTGCACGAAGCGGGAGACGAGCTCCTGGTCGGACGCCAGGTCCTCGCGCAGCAGCTTGATCGCGACGGGCCCCTCGGGACCCTCGCCCAGCCACACCGTGCCGGCGCTGCCCCGCCCGAGGATCTGGTGGGCGGTGTACCGGCTGCCGATCTTCCGTGCCAAGACTGCTCCTACCGACGCGTGTTGCGCCTAAAAGTACGCGCCCGAGGAGCCGGCCTTCACCGCGGAGGCGGAAATCACCCTCCGGATGTCGACAAGTCTCCGGACTCAGCCTTGTCCGGAGCCGCCCAGGTCCCCGATCCAGTCGGTCACGGTGGTGAACCAGTCGGTGAGCTGGTCCCAGTAGCCCTGGCCGGTGCCGATCCAGTCCTTGAGCGGGCTCAGCTCCCAGATCAGCCACCCGGCCACGAACAGGATGACGATCGTGAACAGGCATCCCTTGAGGCAGCCGAGGCCCGGGATGCGCATGGGGTTGGCGCTGCGCTGCCGCGGCGGCCTGGGCTCGCGCCGGGGCTGCTGCGGTTCGGGCACGGGCGGCGGGGCGTACCGCTGCGGCTGCTGGGGCTGCGGGGTGGCGTAGCGCTGCGGTTGCTGCTGCTGCGGGTAGCCGTAACCGGGCTGCTGGGGCGGCGGGCCCTGGGGGGCCTGGCGCGGCTGCTGCTGCGGGCGGGAGACCTGCCGCTGGGGGCGGCGGCGCAGCGGGTCCTGGTTGGGGTCGAGGTACTGGACCTGCGTCTGCTCGTTGCGGTCGCGGGCGGCGCGCAGCTGGTTCTGCCAGGGGTGCGGGTCCTCGGGTCCGCCCGGTCCAGCGGCGCCGGGCTGTCCCGGCGGCACCGGAGGCATGACCGCGGTCGGGTCGGCGGCCCCGGTGTGCGGGAGTACGGCGGTGGGGTCGGCGGCGCCCGCCGGCCCTCCGGTGTGCGGCAGGACGCTGGTCGCGCCGTTCGGGTCGTAGGCGGCGCCGGGGTCGCCGGGGACCTGCGCGGGCGCCGGGTCGGGAGCGAGGAGGGCGCCCACGCTCTCGGCAGCGCCGATCTGCGCGCTGTTCGCGTGCACACCGATGCCCTCGGCGACGACGCGCAGACCGCGCGCGAGGTTCTCGGCGCTGGGGCGTTCGTCGGGGTTCTTGCGCAGGCAGCGCTCGATGACCGTCCACAGCGGGTCGGGGACGGTGGAGGGGCGGCGCGGTTCGGCGCTCAGGTGCTGGTGCAGCACTTCGAGGGCCGAGCCGCCGCCGAACGGGGGACGGCCGGTGACCAGCTCGTACAGCAGGATGCCGGCGCCGTACACGTCGACGGCGGAGGTCTGCGGGCGGCCCTCGGCGGACTCCGGCGCGACGTACGCGGGCGTGCCGACGAACTCGTGGGTGCGGGTGAGGCCGGGCGAGTCGGCGAGGCGGGCGATGCCGAAGTCGGTGAGCATCGGGTGCATCTCGCCGCCGGTCTGCTTCAGCAGGACGTTGGCCGGCTTCAGGTCGCGGTGGACGACGCCGTCGGCGTGGCTGGCGGCGAGGGCGTCGGCGATCTGCGCGGTGAGCAGGGCCGCGGCAACCGGGGTGAGCGGCCCGTTTTCGCGCAGGTACCGGTGGAGGTCGGGGCCGTCGACGAGGTCCATGACGAGGGCCAGCAGCTCGCCCTCGACGACCAGGTCGCGGACCCGGACGATGTTGGGGTGGGTGAGCCGGAGCAGGACGGACCGTTCGCGCAGGAAGCGCATCACGATGTCGGCGTCGCTCGCCAGCTCCTCCTTGAGGACCTTGATCGCGACGGTCTCGCCGGGCTGTCCGGCCACGGCCGCCTCGGCGCCCGCGGTCTCGCGCTGGCGGGCCCGCCAGACGGTGCCCGTGGCGCCGCGGCCGAGGGGCTCCTCGAGGAGGTACTTGCTGCCTACCGGCCGCACGTCATGCGCTCCTAGTTGCTTGCTGGCTGTTCGGACCCACTGTCGCAGAATCGGTCGGTCCCAGTCGGACCCAACTGTAATGCCGCCTCCGGACCACGTTCGAAGGAAAGACGCGCGACCCGGTCCCTTGGTTGCCGATGCCCGAACGTGACCGATCTCAAGCGGACGGCATTCGATCATCCGCAGCGCACTCGTCAGGCATTTTTGGGGGCAGAGCCGACCAATCAAGATCATTTGGCGGCGGGCGGCGGGCGCGTTGTCAGTGGCAGGTGCGAGGATGCCTGCAGTACTGGCCGACGTGCTCGTGTGACGGTGGGGGAAGTCCGCGGTGGGGGACCGTGGTGGCGGCTTCCGTCCCGGTGTGCGGGCGCCCGCGCGAAGGGACCGCTTACGGCGATGCAGATCCGGCTGACCGTCGTAGACCCGCTGGGCCCGCATGCCCCGGCTGCTCCCGCCGACTCGGCTGCTCCGAACGCTTGGGTGGGGGGCCGCGCCGCGCGTTGTGACGTGCTCGTCACCGCGCCGGCCGGCACGGCCCTGGCCGCGGTCGCCTCCGCGCTGGCCGCCACACTCCCCGGCGAGGGCGCGGGCTCCGGCCAGGTGGTGCTGTACGCGGGTGCGCAGCGCCTCGACGCCCAGCGCAGCACCCTGGGCGAGCCCCCGCTGATCGACGGTGCCGTGCTCTGCCTCGGCGCCCCGGGCGAGCCCGACCCGCACACCGAGCCGGCGGACGTCCCCGCCCAGCTCCACGTGGTCGCGGGTCCCGACGCGGGCGGCGTCCACCTCCTGCACGGCGGCCAGATCCGGCTCGGCCGCTCCGCCGACGCCGACGTCGCGCTCGACGACCCGGACGTCTCCCGCATGCACTGCGCGGTGACCGTCGGTCCCGACGCCCGCGTCTCGGTCGCCGACCTCGGCTCCACCAACGGCACCACCCTTGACGGCGTCCGCGTCGGCGAGCGCCCGGTCCGCTTCGCGCCGGGCGCGCTGCTGCGGATCGGCGAGTCGGCCCTGCGGCTCGTGCCGGTGCCGCCGGCGGCGGAGGTGCGGGTGGCGACGACGCCGGACGGGGAGGGACACGTACGGCTGTCCGGGTACCGGGCGCCCGAAGCGGGCGACGGAGACGCGGTGGTCCACGCGCGCGTGACCGACGGCGCGGGGGGACCCGGCGGTGCGTGCGACCGCTCCCGCGCGACGGGTCCGTCCGGAGCCGCGCGGGCGGGCGGCGGGCCGGGCGCCGCGCCGGACGCCACCGCCCACGGCACCCGGGGCACGGGGCCCGACGGCACCACCGCGCCCGGGGGGCGGACCCACCACGCGTACGGCACCTCGCCGTACGGCGCGGACGCGGCGCCCGCCGAGTCGCCGCAGGTCCCCGGGCAGGGCGGCGCGCCCCGCATCGAGAGCCACGGCACCGGCCCCACGGCGGGCCTGCCCCGGCAGTCCCCCGCCGTGGGCGAGACGCACGGCGGCGCGCAGGGCGCGGGGTCGTACGCGACCGGCGGACACCGCGCGGCGGGGCACCGCACTCCCCCACCGGGCACGCCGGGCGGGGACGGGCACGGCCGGGACGCTTCCGCGCCGGGCGGGTACGGCGCGGGCACCCCGGCCGAGGGCACGCCCCGCGCCGGCACGCCCGAGCGGGACACGCACGGCCCCGGTTCCGCCGCACCGCGCGGGTACGGCGTCGGCGGGGCCGGTGCTGCCCCCTCCGGTGCGCGCGGTTCCCGTACGGGCGCGGCCGGGGAGACGGACCGCCGTTCCGTCGGCACTCGCGGCCGGGGAGGCGGCGCCGCGCCGGACGACCGCACCGGAAGCGGCACCGGTACCGCACCGGGCGCACGGACCGGCCGCAAGGGGACTCCCCTGCGCGGCACCGACGTGCCGCAGGAAGTGCGCAGGCGCGGTGGGATAGGGGCGTGGGCACGGCGGCTGGCCGGCGGCCGGGGCGGTGCTCCGGAGACCGACGCGTCCGGCGCCCACCCGTACGACGACGCGGTGACCGGACCGGCACCGGCGGCCCCGGCCGGCACCTCGCACGCCCCCGAGACCTGGCCGGACCCCGCCTCGCTGCTGCTGACGGCGCTGGGGCCGGGCCCCCGGCTGTGGGAGCGCGGCCCGGGGCACCCGGAGGCGCTCACCGTGCGGCTCGGTACGGCCGACCGGCTGGCGCCGGGCGGTGACGCCCCGCTGCCGGCGGTGCCGGTCACCGCCGACCTGCGCGAGGTCGGCGCACTCGGCCTCGCGGGCCCGCGGGACCGGCTCACCGGGCTGGCCCGCTCGGTGCTGGCCCAGCTCGCCGCGCTGCACTCCGCCGACACCCTGGAGATCGTTCTGATCAGCGCGGACCGCTCCCGTCCGCTCGCCGAGCGGACCGCCGAGTGGTCCTGGCTCGGCTGGCTGCCCCAGGTGCGCCCGGGACACAGCCAGGACTGCCGCCTGCTGCTCGCCCACGACCGCGAACAGGCCACGGCCCGCGCCGACGAACTCCTGCGCCGCCTGGACGACCGCCTCGCGGACGCGGCCCGGTCCGGAGCACACCCCCAGGACTCGGCCGGCCACCCGGACACGGCAGCCGGGTCCGCCCGGCGGCAGCCCTCCTGGGCGCGCCCCGGCGAAGGGACCGACCCGGCCGGCGGCTGCACCGGCCCGTACACCGTGGTCGTCGTGGACGGGGACCCCGGCGGTGCCGACGTGCGCGAGGCGGTGACGCGGCTGGCCCTGGAGGGGCCGCGCGCCGGTGTCCACGTCGTGTGCCTCGCCGAGACGGCCGCCGCCTCCCCGACGTCCCCGGTGGCGCGGACGTACGAGGCCGCCTGCGCGGTGGCTCCGGTGTTCCGGGAGTGCGGTGCCGTGGCGCTGCTCAGCGGCGACGTGGCGACGACCCTGCGGCTGCTGCGCGTCGCCCGTACCGGCACGAACGCGGGCACGGACCCGGAGACGAGCGCCCCGGCCGCTCCCGCAGGACCGGTCGGGCACGGCACCCTCGGCACGCTGGACGCCGTCTCCCTGCCCTGGGCCGAGCGCTTCGCGCGCGCCCTGGCCCCGCTGCGCGCGGACACCGCCGCGGGCGGCGGCGAGCACCACGCGCGCGTGTCCGCACCGCTCCCCCAGACGGCCCGGCTCCTGGACGAACTGGGCCTGGCCCGCGCCACCCCCGCCTCCCTGATGGCCCGCTGGGCCGCCGCGGCCGACGACACGGCGTCCCTCGGGGGACGCGCGCAGGCGGTGCTGGGCGCCGGTCCGCGCGGTCCCGTCCCGGCCGACCTGGTCGCCGAGGGGCCGCACCTGCTGATCGAGGGCCCGCCCGGCAGCGGCCGCACCGAGCTGCTGCGGGCGCTCGTCGCCTCGCTCGCCTCGGCCGAACGCCCCGACCGGCTCGGCATCGTCCTCATGGACGGCCGCGACAGCGTGAGTTCCGGCGGCGCCCACGGCGAGGGTCTGCGCGTGTGCACGGACGTACCGCACGTCACCACCCACCTCACCGCCAACGACCCGGTGCGCATGCGGGAGTTCGCCCAGTCCCTGAGCGCCGAGCTGAAGCGCCGCGCCGAGCTGCTCGGACGGTCGGACTTCGCCGAGTGGCACACCGGCCGCGAGGTCTCGGGCCGCCTGGTCGCCCAGCGCACGCCGACACCGGCGGGGCCCGCGCCGGTCTCCGGCTCCGGTGACGTCGAGTCCCCGCCCAGCTCCACCCTGCGCCTGCGGCCCGCCGCCGAACGCCGCACAGGACCCGTTCCTCCCCTCCCTCGCCTGGTCGTGGTCGTCGACGACCTCGACGCCCTGGTCACTCCCCCGCTCGGTTCCCCGGGGCGCCCCGCCGCGGGGTCGGTGATGCGCGCCCTGGAGGCCGTCGCGCGGGAGGGCGAGCGGCTCGGCGTCCACCTGGTGGCCGCCACCGCTCCCGGCGGCCGTACGGAGAGCACGGAGCCCGCCCTGCGCGCGACTCTGCGCGTCACCCTGGACACACCCGTGCCGGGCCCGGACGAACCGATGCCCGGACGCGGCCGGTTGACCCACCCCGACGGACGCACCACCGCCTTCCAGGGCGGCCGCGTCACGGGCCGCATCCCGCGCACGGCGACCCTGCGCCCCACGGTGGTCCCCCTGGAGTGGCACCGCATGGGCGACCCGCCCACCCGCCGCCCGGTCCGCGAACTGGGCAACGGCCCGACCGACTTGGCCCTGCTGGCCAGCGCCCTGGAGCGGGCGGCCCGCGAGGTCTCGGCGGCGGAGGTCCCGTCGCTCCTGTGACCCGCGTCCGGTTTCGCGCGGGTCCGGCGATGGGACGGGGCGGGCAGGCGGTACGGCTGTCCGCTCGCGGCCTGGTTCTGCGGTGCCAGGGTGCGCAGGACGCAGAACTCGTTGCCCTCGGGGTCTGCCATGACCACCCAGTTCCGGTCCGCACCCCGGCCCACGTCCGTCTTGGTGGCGCCGAGGCCGGGCAATCTGTTGACCTCGTCCTCGGTGCTGCCGTCGATCGGGCTGACGTCGAGGTGAAGCCGGTTCTTCACGGTCTTTCCCTCGGGCACCCGGATGAACTGCGGGGTGGACGGCATCTGGCGGGCCCGGACATCCTCGACGGTCGGCACTCAGGAGCCGATCTCGACCCTGCCCTCGCTCCGGTCGATCGCCTCGAAGCCCAGGACCTCGCACCAGAAGGCGGCGACCCTCTCCGGATGGAACACGGAGGAACCAGTGCCATACCCGCCGCCGCTCACTCCCGAGCAGAAACTCGCCGAAGCGAAACAGCAGTTGGGCCTCCCGCGTATCATCGTGATCTGCGGCTCCACCCGTTTCATGACCGAGATGACCGAGGCCGATCTGCGGGAGACCAGCGCCGGAAGGATTGTCGTCAAGCCGGGCTGCGACATGAAGTCACCGCACCAACTCTGGTCCGTTCCCGCCGAGGCCGAGGCGCTGAAGGCTCGACTCGACGATCTGCACCGAGCGAAGATCAGGCTCGCTGATGAGGTGCTCGTGGTCGGCCCCTACATCGGAGACAGCACCCGAGCCGAAATCACCTACGCCCGGTCGCTGGGCAAGCCCGTGCGGTTCACGCACCCCGACGTCGACCCCGACGCCTGACCTCCACGCCGGACGGCAGGCCCACATGGACCACCCGGGCTACGGAGAAGGCGGGAGTTCCCAGCTGGGCCCGTGTGGGCCCTTGTAGGACATGACCTGTCGAGTAGGGGTGATGGTCAGCCGGAAGTCCTCGCGGGCCGGTTCGCCGTCGAAGACTTCTGCCAGGGCCTCGACGGTGTCCCACAGCCGTTGGGGGCCGCACTGGCGCACGGCTCCGGACACGTGCGCGGTGGCCGTTGAGCCGTCAGGTGTCCAGAGTCCCACTGTTTCGAGTTCTCCCTCGGCGTTGTTCCAGGAGCACGAGTGGTATCCGGGCAGGGCCACCGATGCGGGGAACTTGAGCCGTCCGAGCAGGTCTGTGAGTGGCACTCGGCTGATGGTCGTCGGTTGTCGGGCGACCTCTTCGAACTGCGGAGGTTCTCCATCGGCACGTCGGGCCATGAAGAACGCCGGAGTGTCGAGGAAGCTGCCGACCGCGTGACCCGGGCCTGTGACTGTCACTCGGACAAGTCCGTACCCGAGCGGGACGACGATGACCCGGCCGTACGGCGCTCTGCTGGGACAGCCCCGCGACCCGCCGCCGGCTACTACGGTCGGCCGGAGGCCCACTGTGTCCAGGTGCCGCGCTGCAGCCTCAACGAGTCCGGTGTCGATGTCGACACTGGTCACGTTCGAAGCACCGAGCCGACGGGAGAGCAAGGCCGCGTTGTAGCCGGTGCCGGTGCCGGTGCGAGCACCTGGTCCCCGCCGTCGACGTCCAAGGCCTCGAGCATGCGCAGCATGATCGACGGCTGGCTCGATGAGCTGGTGGGTACGCCGTGATCGTCGAGCTGTGTCGTCAGCGCGTCGTCACGGTAGACCGTCTCCAGGTAGCCGGGGTCTTCCCAGGTTACTGACTGCCAGGCTCCGGCGGCGTCCTGACGGTAGAAGCGGGGCACGAAGACATGCCGGGGGACGGCGGTGAACGCGTCGATCCAATCGCTCTCGCCACCGCGGGCGAGGTCAGCGGCCATCTGGTGGCGGGCCGCGGCGGAGGCGCCGTCGTCGGGCCAGGTCATGCGGTGTCTCCCATCAGGTACTCCGCGTGCGCCGCGGCGATCGGAAGGCCAGTACGGTTCTCGACCCAACTCCAGGTGCCGCATGGGTTGTTCTCGAAGAACACCAACACCCACTGTCCCGCAGGAGTCACGGCGAAGTCGAAGGAACCAAAGGCGATGCCGTAGTGGGCGAGGAACCGACGGACTGCGGTGGCGATGTCGCCGGGAACGTCCACGGTGTCGTACTCGATGTGGTCGTAGTCGGTGCGCCAGTCAGTACCGGCAGCCTCGCTCGTGGTGATCAGCTTGCCGCCGAAGACCTGTCCGCCGACGGCGACCAGCCGCACCTCGTACGCCTTCGGGATGTCTTCCTGGAAGTAGTGCGCGGTGGCGCGAATGCTTTCGTCGAAGTCGGCCGGGTCTACGCGGTGCGTGGCCACCATCAGGCGCCGTTCCCCGCCGACATCGAGTCGGCCACCGAGGACGGGCTTGCAGATCAGCGGTCCGGTCACGTCCTTCGCGAAGCTGCGGGCCGCGTCAGAATCGTTCGTGATGACGCTCCGCGGCACGGTCAGCCCGCACCGGGTCGCGGCCAGCGGAAGGACCTGACGCCGTACGCCGAGACCCGGAGTGTACGGGAGCTGTCCGTACGGGCACGCGAGATCGCAGTGGCCAAGGCGTGAATCGGGGCGCCGGGGGCAGCCGCACCCGCGCCGCCCGCGCCCACTCCGGGTTTCTGATCACGGTCACGACGCGGTCACGATCCCCCCGTTGACCACGGACGCGCCCTTGCCGCTGTCATCCCCCTGGCGTACACCAGAGCCCACGGGACAGCGCCGAGCGTTCGACGAGGAACGAAGAACGGGGCAGTGATGCGCACGAGCAGCACCATCCGGACACGCAGAACCGTCAAGAGGGCCACGAGGCTTTCCGCCACCCTCGCCGCGGGAGCGCTCGCGCTCTCGCTCACCGCGTGCGGCGGCGGCGATGACGACAAGGGCGACGGCGACAAGGCCGACGGCGGGAAGGAGCCGGCCTCCTCCGTCACCCTCCCGAAACTGGACGGAGAGAGCCTGGAGGTCGCCGCCGTCTGGACCGGCGCCGAGCAGGACAACTTCAAGAAGGTCCTCGCCGAGTTCGAGAAGCGCACCGGCGTCAAGGTGACCTTCGTGCCCGCCCAGGACCCGATCATCAACTTCCTCGGCTCGAAGATCGCGGGCGGCGCCCCGCCGGACGTGGCGCTGCTCCCCCAGCCCGGCGCCATCAAGCAGGCCGTCGACAAGGGCTGGGCCAAGCCGCTGGGCGCCGAGGCCACCAAGGAGCTCGGCGAGAACTACTCGCAGGGCTGGCAGGACATAGGCAAGGTCGACGGCAAGCAGTACGGCGTGTACTACAAGGCCGCCAACAAGTCGCTGATCTGGTACAACGCGCAGGTCTTCGAGAACGCGGGCGCCGCCGAGCCCAAGACCTGGGACGAGCTGCTCGACACGGCCCAGACGGTCTACGACTCGGGTGTCACGCCGTTCTCCGTCGGCGGCGCGGACGGCTGGACGCTCACCGACTGGTTCGAGAACGTCTACCTCTCGCAGGCGGGCCCGGAGAAGTACGACCGGCTCGCCAAGCACGAGATCAAGTGGACGGACCCGTCCGTCAAGCAGGCACTGACCACCCTCGCCCAGGTCTGGGGCAAGAAGGACTTCGTCGCGGGCGGCGCTTCCGGGGCGCTCCAGACGGAGTTCCCGGCCTCGGTGACGCAGACCTTCACCGGCGGCGACCAGCCCAAGGCGGGCATGGTCTACGAGGGGGACTTCGTCCAGGTCAACATCGGTGAGACCGAGGCGAAGGTCGGCACGGACGCGAAGGCGTTCCCGTTCCCGGCGGTCGGCGACACCGCGCCGGTGGTGTCCGGCGGCGACGCGGCCGTGGTCCTCAAGGACTCCAAGGCGGCGCAGGCGCTGGCCACCTGGCTGGCCTCGCCGGACGCGGCGGAGATCCAGGCGAAGCTCGGCGGCTTCCTCTCGCCGAACAAGGGCCTCGACGCATCGGCCTACCCGAACGAGGTGCAGAAGAAGATCGCCGAGGCGCTGGTCGCGGCCGGTGACGACTTCCGCTTCGACATGTCGGACCAGGCCCCGCAGGCCTTCGGCGGCACCCCCGGCAAGGGCGAGTGGAAGACGCTGCAGGACTTCCTGAAGAACCCGAAGGACGTCGCGGGCGCCCAGGCGAAGCTGGAGGCGGACGCGGCCGCCGCCTACGGAGGCTGACGCGATGACGTCGGCCACGGCGGCGGGAGCCTCACCGGGCCCCGCCGCCCCCAAGTCACCCAAGTCGCGCAAGAGCGTGACCGGCACCCGCAGGTCCGTGGCGGCGCTGTTCCTGCTGCCCGCCCTGGTGCTGCTCGGCGCGCTCGTGGTCTACCCGATCGGGTACTCGCTGATCCGCAGCTTCTACGACCAGTCCGGCGACTCCTTCGCCGGGTTCGACAACTACGAGGCGCTGTTCACCGACGACGGCATCCGCACCGCCCTGAAGAACAACATCATCTGGGTGGTGTTCGCGCCGACGGTCGCCACCGCGCTCGGTCTGATCTTCGCGGTGCTGACCGAACGCATCCGCTGGGGAACGGCGTTCAAGCTGGTCGTCTTCATGCCGATGGCGATCTCCATGCTCGCGGCCGGCATCATCTTCCGCCTGGTGTACGACCAGGACCCGGACAAGGGCGTCGCCAACGCGGTGTGGGTGGGGGTGCACGACACGTTCGCCGAGTCGTCCGCGTTCCCGAAGGCGCACCCGGGCCGGGACTCGCCGCTGGAGGCGGCCGGCGGCGGCGCGTTCATCACGAAGCAGCCGGTCGGCGCGGGCACCCCCGTCGTCCTGCCCCTCGTGGGCGTCGCCCCCGACCTGATGCCCGACGCCGCGAAGAACGCCGTGGCCGCCGAGCCCGAGGACGGCAAGGTCACCGGCACCACCTGGCAGGACTTCACCCGCGGCAAGGGCGTCGGCAAGCTCGGCGCCGTCGACGCGGCCGAGCTGGGCTATGCCGGAATGAAGATCGAGGCGGTCAAGGACGGCAAGGTCGTCGCGTCGACCAGGGCGGCCGGGGACGGCACCTTCACGCTGCCCGCCGCGGCCGACGGGGCGCTGCTCAGACTGCCCGCGGACAACTTCAAGGAGCCGTACAACGGCCTGAACTGGCTCGGCCCCTCCCTCGTCACCCCGGCGATCATCGGATCGTACGTATGGATGTGGGCGGGCTTCGCGATGGTGCTGATCGCGGCCGGGCTGGCGGGCGTGCCCCGTGAGCTCCTGGAGGCCGCCCGGGTGGACGGCGCCAACGAGTGGCAGGTCTTCAGACGGGTCACGGTGCCGCTGCTCGCACCGGTCCTCGCGGTGGTCGTCGTCACCCTGATGATCAACGTGCTGAAGGTCTTCGACCTGGTCTTCATCATCGCCCCGGGCTCCTCCCAGGACGACGCGAACGTGCTCGCACTGGAGCTGTACCGCAAGGGATTCGCCTCCGACCAGCCGGGCATCGCCAGCGCCATCGCGGTGTTCCTGCTGCTCCTGGTGATCCCGGTGATGTGGTTCAACGTACGGCGACTGAGGCGGGAGGTGCGGCGATGACCGCGGACGCGGGTTCCCTCACCGGAACCGGACCGGGGCCCGGCCCCGGGACCGGGACCACCGCCGCGGCGCCCGGCAGGAGCGTCAGGGCGAAGCAGTCGCTCGGGTCCCGGCTCGCCGAGGCCGTCAGCGGCGGGCTCGTCCGGGTGTTCCTGATCGTGGTGGGCCTGTTCTGGCTGGTCCCGACGATCGGGCTGCTGCTGTCCTCGCTGCGCACGCCCCAGGACATGGCGGCGAGCGGCTGGTGGAAGGTCTTCACCGAGCCGTCCCAGCTGACCTTCCAGAGCTACGAGGAGCTGCTGAAGAACGGCGACATCACCTCCTCCCTCCTCAACACCGCGCTGATCACCGTGCCCGCGACCGTGCTGGTCGTGGTCATCGGGGCGCTGGCCGGATACGCCTTCGCGTGGATGGACTTCCCGGGCCGCGACTGGTGGTTCCTGGCCGTGGTCGGCCTGCTCGTCGTGCCCGTGCAGGTCGCCCTCATCCCGATCGCCGAACTCTTCGGCAAGATCGGCCTGTTCGGCTCGATCCTCGGCGTGATCCTCTTCCACGTCGGCTTCGGCCTGCCCTTCGCGGTGTTCCTGCTGCGGAACTTCTTCGCGGAGATCCCGAGGGAGCTGCTGGAGGCGGCCCGGCTGGACGGCGCGGGCGAACTGCGGCTGTTCGCACGGGTGGTGATGCCGCTCGGCGGGCCCGCGATCGCGAGCCTCGGCATCTTCCAGTTCCTGTGGGTGTGGAACGACATGCTGGTCGCGCTGATCTTCTCGGACTCCGGGAGCCAGCCGATCACGGTCGCCCTGCAGACGCAGGTACGGCAGTTCGGCAACAACATCGACGTGCTGGCACCGGGAGCGTTCATCTCCATGGTGATCCCGCTGGCCGTGTTCTTCGCGTTCCAGCGGCAGTTCGTCTCCGGCGTCATGGCGGGCGCCGTCAAGTAACCGCCGCGGCACCACCCTTGAGGGGGCGTACCGGTCACCGGTGCGCCCCCTCATCCGTACGGGCACAACGTCCCCCGAATGCCTCGGGGACCGTAACCAAGTCGCTCCGGGGGCCGTTGCCGGGCAGAACGCCCGCGCCGATCCCGCCGACCCATGGATGTCCCCGTGCCCCGGTTCAGTGTCATCGTCCCCGCGTACCAGGTGCAGGCGTACCTGCACGCGTGCCTGGAGTCGGTGCTGGCCCAGTCGTACCCGGACTTCGAGGTGATCGTGGTCGACGACTGCTCGCCGGACGCCTGCGGCGCGATCGCCGACGAGTTCGCGGCCCTCGACCCGCGCGTCCGCGTCCTCGGCCTGCCGCGCAACGAGGGCCTGGGGCCCGCCCGCAACGCCGGGATGGAACGGGCGGGCGGCGACTACCTGGTCTTCCTCGACGGCGACGACACCCTCACCCCGCACGCGCTGCGGGGCATCGCGGACCGGCTCAAGGAGACCGGGGAGCCGGACGTCCTGGTCTACGACTACGCGCGCACGTACTGGACCGGCGAGACGGTCCGCAACCAGGCCGCCGCGCACCTCACCGAGCAGGGCCCGGCGCCGTTCCGGCTCGCCGACCGGCCGGGGCTGCTGCGGCTGCTGATGGTGGCCTGGAACAAGGCGGTGCGGCGGGAGTTCGCCGAGCGCGAGGGTCTCGTCTTCCCGCCGGGCCACTACGAGGACACCCCGTGGACGTACCCGGTCCTGATGACGGCGGGGTCCGTCGCCACCCTGGACCGGGTCTGCGTGCACTACCGGCAGCGCCTGCGGGGGAGCATCCTCGGCACGCCGAGCGAACGGCACCTGGACGTGTTCACGCAGTACGACCGCGTCTTCGCGTTCCTGGACGCGCGCGTGGAGACGCACCCGGAGTCCGCCGCGGAGCTGGCCCGCTGGCGGCCGCTCCTGTACCGCCGCATGGCCGACCACCTGACGACGGTGTACACCCACCCCGACCGCGTCCCGCGCTCCCTGCGCGCCGAGTTCCTGCGCCGGGCCCGCGTCCACTGCCGCCGCCACCGGGTCCCCGGCGCCCCCGCCCCGCTGCCCGTCCGCCTGCGCCACGCCCTGCTCCGCCTGGGCCTGCGCCGCACCTACGCCACCCTGCGCCTCGCGTCGGCCCTGCGCCGCCGTACGGCGAAGGTCACGCGGGCCCTCCTGCGCACCGCGCGGACCGGCGCCCTCCGCCTGCACTACCGCGTCCAGCGCTGCCTGCCGCTGCGCGCCGACCGCGCCGTCTTCGCCGTCGAGGGGAACCGGGGGTACGGACGCGACCCGGGCGCGCTGGAGGAGGCGTTCCGCCGCCTCGCCCCGCACGTGCGCACGGCGTGGGCCGCCGACCCCGCACACCACCACACCGTCCCGCCGGACACGCGCCGCCTGACCCCCGGCACGGCCGCCCACTGGAAGGCCCTGGCCCGCTCCCGCTACCTGGTGTGCGACGCGGCCTTCGAACCCGGTCTGGTCCGGCGCCGGGGCCAAATCCTGGTGCAGACGCAGGCCGGCACGCCGCTCAAGCACATGGGCCTTGACCTCCAGGAGCGCCCGGGCGCCGCCCGCGGCACCGACTTCGCCCGGCTGCTGCGGGAGGCCGGCACCTGGGACTACGTGGTCTCCGCCAACCGCCACTCCACCCTGACCTGGGAACGCGTCCACCCCGGCGGCTGGACCACCCTGGAGTACGGGCAGCCGCGCACCGACGTCCTCCAGCGGGCGACGGCGGCGGACGTGGCCCGCCTGCGCGAGACCCTCGGCATCCCCGAGGGCACGGTCGCGATCCTGTACGCGCCCACCCACCGCGACTACCGGCGCACCCAGCGCGCCGCCCTGGACCTGGAGCGGGTCGTGCGCCGTCTCGGCCCGCGCTTCACGGTGCTGGCCCGCGCCCACCCCGCCCACGGCGGGGCGTTCACGGCCTCCGGCGGCCGGGTGCTGGACGTCGGCGACCACCCGCACGTGGAGACGCTGTGCCTGGCCTCGGACGCCCTGGTCACCGACTACTCGTCCCTGATGTTCGACTACGCGGCCCTGGACCGCCCGATCGTGCTCCACGCCGACGAGCCGGAGGCGTACGAGGCGGTCCGCGGCACCTACGTCGACCTGCGTTCCTTCCCGCCGGGCCTCATCGCGCGCGACGAGGACGAGCTGATCGGCGTCTTCGCGGGCGGCGACTGGCGCGGGGCCCGGTCCACGCGGCTGCGGGCCGCCTTCCGCGAGCGGTTCTGCCCGTACGACGACGGCCGCGCCGCCGACCGCGTCGTACACCGGGTCGTCCTCGGCGAGAGCGGACTGCCGCCGGTCGTGCCGCTCGCCGAACGCCGCCCCGCCCCCTCGGCCGCGGCCGCCCTCGTCCGCACCCCGCTGACCACGGTGCCGCAACCCGCGGGGCCGCGCACCGTCACCGACAGCCTCTGACCACCGTTTGCCCAACGGGAGTTCCCATGCCCCGCAGTTCGTCGCGGCCCACTCCGACCCGGCCGCCCACGTGGCGGCCGACGGGGCGGCCGGGCCCGCCGTCGCGACCTGCAGGGACCACGAAAGAAGAGAAAGAGCAGTATGCCCCGCTTCAGCATCATCGTCCCGTCCCATGGGGTCGCGGGGCGGCTCTCCCAGGCACTGGACTCCGTCCTCGGCCAGTCCTTCGGCGACTTCGAGCTGATCCCGGTCTGCGACGGTCCGGACTGCGCCGCCGCGGACGTCGCCGGGGAGCACGCCGGGCGGGACTCCCGGGTGACGCCCGTGCACTCGCCGCCCTCGGCCGGGCTGGCCGGCGCGCGCAACGCCGGGATGCGGGCGGCGACCGGCGCGTACCTGCTGTTCCTCGACGGCGACGACGTCCTCGTGCCGGGCGCGCTGGCGGACCTCGACGCGCGCCTAGCGGACACCGGCGGCGTCGACGTCCTGTACTTCGAGCACGAGCGCGTGCCCTGGTGGGAGGGCGAGACCACCAACCCGGCCGCCCCGCTGCTGGCGAAGGCCCCGGACGGCGCCTTCGCCCCCGACCGCGCCCCGCACCTGACCGGCGTGCACCTGCCCGCGTGGAGCGCGGTGCACCGCCGCACCTTCCTCGCCGAGCGCGGGCTGGACTTCACCGACGGGCACTTCACGGACGTCGGCTTCGGCGCCCGGGTCGCGGTGCGCGCCGAGCGCGTGGCGGTACTGCGCTCCGTGGTCGTGCGGCACCGGGTGCGACGCCAGGGCAACCGGCTGAACCTGCCCGGCGAGCACCACGCGGACCTGCTCGACCAGGCCGAACTGGCGCTCACGTACGCCGTCGAGCGAGGTGTGCCGGTCCAGCGGCTCGGTCCGCTGTTCGAACAGCTCTTCGCGGCGGTCCTGAAGACGGCCGCCCATCCCCGGCGCCTGCCCCGGCGGGGGCGCCGCGCCTTCTACCGCCGGGCGAGCCGCCTCTACCGGCGCCACCGCCCCGCGGGCTTCCGGCCGCCGGGCGGGCGGCTCGGCGTGCAGCACCGGCTGCTGGCGTCGGGCTCGTACACCGGCTTCCGCGCCCTGCGCGCCGCCAACCGGGCCGCGGCCGGTGTCCTGCGCCGCCTGCCGTGGCCGCGCGGGCTGCGCACCCGGCTGCGCTACCGCCGCCATCTGCGCCGCCCGCTGGATCCGAACCTCGTCGTGTACTGCGCCTACTGGGGCCGCGGCTACGCCTGCAACCCCGCCGCGATCCACGCCAGGGCCCGCGAACTCGCCCCGCACCTCAGGTCGGTGTTCCTGGTCGAGCCGGACCAGGCGCACACCGTGCCGGAGGGCGTCGAGCACGCCGTCATCGGCAGCCACCGGTACTGGGAGGTGCTGGCCCGCGCCACGTACCTGGTGAACAACGCCAACTTCGCCGAGGGCGTCGTCAAGCGCCCCGGCAGCGTGCACCTGCAGACGCAGCACGGCACGCCGCTGAAGACGATGGGCGTGGACCAGTCGCCGTACCCGGTGGTGGCGGCGGCCACCGGAAGCTTCACCAAGCTCCTGGGCCGGGTGGACCGCTGGGACTACAACCTGTCCGCCAACCGGCACTCCACCCAGATGTGGGAGCGCGCCTTCCCCGGCTCCTACGAGCACCTGGAGTACGGCTACCCGCGCAACGACGTCTACTGCACGGCCACCGCCGAGGACGTGGCCCGCGTCCGGCGCGAACTGGGCGTCCCGGAGGGAAAGACGGCGGTCCTGTACGCGCCCACCCACCGGGACTACGAGAGCGGGTTCGGCGCGGGCGGCCTGGACCTGGAGGCGTTCTGCGAGGCGGCCGGCGAGGACGTGGTGGTGCTGCTGCGCGCCCACTACTTCTACGACTGGGGCGGGCGGCGGGCCCGCACCGGCCGGATCGTCGACGTGACCGCGCACCGCTCCTCGGAGGACGTGTGCCTGGCCGCGGACGCCCTGGTCACCGACTACTCCTCCATCATGTTCGACTACGCCAACCTGGACCGCCCGATCGTCGTGTACGCCGACGACTGGGACGTCTACCGGGAGACCCGGGGCGTCTACTTCGACCTCATGGCGGCCCCGCCGGGACCGGTGGCGCGCACGCCGCTGGAGCTGGCCCGCCTCTTCGCCGACGGCACCTACGCGGACGCCGAGTCGACGGCGCTGCGGGCGGCCTTCCGGGAACGGTTCTGCGAGTTCGACGACGGCCGGGCCGCCGAGCGCGTCGTACGCCGGGTGCTGCTCGGCGAGCCGCCCGAGGCGCTGCCGCCCGTGGTCCCGCTCGCCCGGCGCGTCCCGGCCCCCGCCGCCGCCACCCTCGTAAGGAGCTGACCCCGCCGTGCCCCGCTTCAGCGTCATCGTCCCCTGCTTCAAGGTGCAGGGCTTCCTGCGCGAGTGCCTCGACTCGGTCCTGGACCAGTGCTTCCGGGACATCGAGGTGATCGCCGTGGACGACTGCTCCCCGGACGGTTCGGGGGCGATCCTGGACGAGTACGCGGCCCGCGACGACCGGGTGCGCGTGCTGCACCTGGAGGAGAACGTCGGCCTGGGCCGGGCCCGCAACGCCGGGATGCCGCACGCCAGGGGCGACTACCTCTTCTTCCTCGACAGCGACGACACCCTCACCCCGGGCGCCCTGCGCGCCATGGCCGACCGGCTCGCGGAGACGGACGATCCGGACGTGCTGGTCTTCGACTACGCGCGCACCTACTGGTGGGGCGGCACCCGGCGCAACGTCCTGGCCCGGGTGCTCGCGGAGGCGGGCGGCGGCACGTTCACGGCGGCCGGGCACCCCGAGATCCTCGACCTGCTGATGGTGGTGTGGAACAAGGTCTACCGGCGCGACTTCGTGGAGCGGGAGGGCTTCACCTTCCCGCCCGGCTACTACGAGGACACGCCCTGGACCTTCCCGGTCATGTTCAGCGCGGAGCGGATCGCGGCGCTCGACCGCATCTGCCTGAACTACCGGCAGCGCCGCCAGGGCAACATCCTGTCGACCACCAGCCGCAAGCACTTCGACGTCCACGCGCAGTACGAGCGGGTCTTCGCCTTCCTCGACGCCCGCCCGGAACTGGCGAGCCGGTGGCGGCCGTTCCTGCACGCCAAGATGGGCGAGCACTGCCTGGACATCCTGTCCAAGCCGGACCGGCTGCCGCCGTCCGACCGGGCCGAGTTCTTCCACCGCACCGCCCGGATGTTCCGCGCGTACCGGCCGAAGGGCGCCACGGTTCCCGCCGAACTCCGGGTGCTGGAGGGGCCGTACGCCGCCTACCTGCTGCGCCGGCAGTCCGGGCGGGCCGCCCGGGAGCTGGAGCGCCGGACGCGGCAGGCGCGCGGCGCGGCCGCCGGGCGGCTTCGCCGGGCCGCGAGCGCCGTGCACGTGCGCCGTCCTCTCGACCCGGACCTCGTCGTGTACTCGGCGTTCTCCCACCGTGGGGTGCTGGGCGACCCGGCGGCCATCCACCGCGCGGCCCGGGAACTGGCCCCGCACCTGCGCGGGGTGTGGGTGGTGCGCGACGAGGAGTGCGCGGCCGACCCCGCGCTGCTGCCGCCGGGCACCGAGCACGTGCTCCTGGGCAGCGCCGCCTACCGGCGGGTGACCGAGCGGGCGGCGTTCCTCGTCAACAACGTCAACTGGCCCGGCACGGTGGCGAAACGGGAGGGCAGCGTCCACATCCACACCCACCAGGGCACCCCGCTCAAGTACATGGGCGTCGACCTGCTGGGCAGGCCCGGCGCCCGGCACGGCCTGGACGTGCCGCAGATGCTGCGCCGGGCCGACCGCTGGGACCACAGCCTGGTCGCGGGCCGGTACGCGGAGCGGATCTGGGAGCGGGCCTACCCCTGCCACTTCGCGTCCGCGCGCACCGGCAGCCCGCGCAACGACGTGCTGGTCGACGCCGGTCCCGAGGACGGCCGCCGGGTCCGCGAGCGGCTCGGCGTCCCCGACGGCCACACCGTCGTGCTGTACGCGCCGACCCGCCGCGAGTACCGGCGCGGCGGGCTCGTCGAACGCCTCGACGTGGCCCGGCTCGCCGCCGACCTCGGCGAGGACCACACCCTGCTGGTCCGCCTGCACCCCTCCCTCGCCACCGGCCCGGCCCGCGGCCTGGGCCTGTCGGAGCTGCACCGGCGGGGCGTGGTGGTCGACGCGACGGACGAGCCGCACGTCGAGGACCTGATGCTCGCCTCGGACCTGCTGATCACCGACTACTCCGCCCTGATGTTCGACTACGCCCTCCTGGACCGCCCGGTCGTGATCCACGCCGACGACTGGGGCCCGTACACGGCGACCCGCGGCGCGTACTTCGACGTCACCGAGGAGGCACCCGGTCACGTCTCGCGTTCCTACCGGGAGCTGGCGTGGCTGCTGGCGTCCGGGGCGTGGCGGGACGAGGAGGCGGCCCGGCTGCGGGCGGCCTTCCGGGCCCGGTACTGCGAGTACGAGGACGGCCGGGCCGCCGAGCGGGTGGTGCGGACGCTGCTCCTCGGCGAGCCGATGCCCGGCCCGGAACCGTCGGGCGTCCCCGGCGCCCGGGGCGTCCCGTCCGGACGCGACCTGCTGCCCTCCACATGAGACCCCGCGGCCCGGTCGCGGGCGGGCTGGTGCTGGTCGCCGTGTTCGCCGCGCTCCAGCTGGCGAACGTCACCGGCCGGGACACCCCCGACACCAGGAACTACCTGTCGTACGCGCTGAGCCTGGCCGGTGAGAGCAAGCGCGGGGCGGCGACGGCCACCATCGAGTACGTGTGCGCGAGCCGGGCGGAGCAGGCCCGCCGCAACCAGAGCGTGCACGTGGTCCGCTTCCACCGCCCCGATCCCACCGCCGAGGTGACGGCCGAGTGCCGCGCGCAGGAGTGGGCGGCGGTCGAGCCGCGGCTGGCGGCCGGGCAGACCGGCGGGCACACCGTGCCGTACATGTCGGAGCGCTTCATGGCGATCTTCGAGGCGCGCCCGGGTTACCCGGCGTTCCTGGTGCCGTTCGTCCTGGCCTTCGGGGTGACGTGGGGCCTGTGGGCGGCGGGGGTGGTGATCGCGGGCGTGGGCGGCGTCCTGGTCTTCCTGATCCTGCGGGCCCTGGCGGTGCCGGCGCCGCTCGCGCTGGCCGGGCAGGCGCTGTACTACGTGCTGCCGTGCGGGACGACGGCGATGCGCCCGATGACCGAGGGCCTGCTGATGGCGCTGACCCTGGCGGCGGTCTGGGGCTGCGCGCTGGTGCTGCGGGCGGGGCGGCCGCGGACCGGGCTCGCGCTGGTCGCCGGTTCGCTGCTCGCCCTGTTCGCGGTCAAGCACTCCCAGGCGCTCTTCCTGGGCCTCGGTCTGGCGGCGGCGGGCGGGGTGATCGGCCTGCGCCGGCACCGGCGACGCCGCCGGCGGCCGGGCGGTCCGGCGCCCCGCGAGGTGCTGGCGCTCGCCGCCGTGGGCCTGGCGGGCGTGGCCGGCACCCTGCTGCTGGCGCGGCTGCTGCACTACCCCTCCGAGGCGGACAGCCTCCAGGACCTGCTCACCGACCACTACGCCCGTCCCGACCGTGCGCGTCCGTGGCCGGAGTTCTGGCAGCTGCAGGGCAACTTCTGGGTGGAGTGGCTGCGCCGGCAGGCCTGGCAGCCGCTGTTCGCGGCGGCGCTGGCCGCCGGGGCGTGGGGTGCGCTGCGGCGCGGGGGCGCGGTCGGCGGTTTCCTGGTCGCGGCGGCGTTCACCGGGGTACTGACGCAGGCCGGGCATCCGGACATCAACATCTGGGGCGAGCGGCTGATCGTGCTGGCGTGGCTGCTGCCGGTGGTGGGGGTGCCGCTGCTGCTGGAGCCGGTGGTGCGGGGCGGCCGGGTGCCGTTGCCGGCGCAGGGGCAGCCGGAGCGGGCGGGGGCGGTCGGCTGAGCGTCACCCGTTGAGGTGACTTGGGGTCATGGGCCGGACCCCATCGGGAACATACGGCAAATGCCCCGAATGCCCTTTTCCTTGACCGTCCTGTGAGCGCCGGCGTCCTCGTCCGGCGGCCCGCTCGCGGCGCGACGGCGCTGCGCGGCGGCCGCACCTGGCGTCCCACCCCGTACCAGGCCGCCGGTTTCTGCTTCTTCCTCGTGATGACGCTGGCGTACTGGGCGGTGCCGCTGTGCTGCGACGCCGGCCAGCACGCGGCCGTCGTCGAGCGCCTGAAGGCCGGCCTGCTCCACCCCCGCCACCCGATGGCCGACCTGCCGGGCGCGGGCAGCGCGTACTACTCGCCGTACGCGGTGGCCGAGGGCGCGTTCGCCCGGCTGACGGGGCTGGGCGGCTGGGAGGTGGTGCGGCTCGCCGGGCCGCTGAACCTGCTGGTGCTGCTGACCGGCCTGAACCGCTTCGTCCGGGTGCTGACCCCGCGGCCGTGGGCCCCGGTCCTCGCGCTGGGCGCGATGACGCTGCTGTGGGGCACCGAGCGGGCCTGGTGGAGCGGCTACCTCGGGCTGATGTCGATGACGGGCAACCTCGGCTACCCGTCGACGTTCGCGATCGGGCTCACCTTCTGGGCCTGGGCGCTGACGGGAGCGCGGGCGAGGGACGCGCGCCGGGTGCGGTACGTGGGGCCGAGCGGGCTGCGCGGCCTGCCCGGGTACGCGGGCCTCGGCGCCCTGTACGGCCTGATCCTCCTCGTCCACCCGATCACCTCGGTGGCGGCGGTGCTCGGCGCGGTGGCGCTGGTGGCCGGATGGCAGCGCGGGTGGCGCGGGCCGGTCGTGGGGCGCTGGGCACTGACCGGCGCCGTGGCGGTGGGAGCGGCGGCGGCCTGGCCGTACTTCGACGTGTTCGCGCTGGCCGGCGACGACAGCGTGGACGCGATGCACCGGGTCCTGTACCTCCACCTGCCCGGGGAGTTCTGGCTGGCGCTGCTCGGCCTGCCGGCGCTGTGGGCGCGCGGACGCCGCTCGCGCCGGGACCCGCTGGTGCTGATGTTCGCGCTGGACTGCGCGGTGGTGGCGTACGGCTGGTTGAGCGGCCACTACACCTACGGCAGGATCCTCGGGCTCACGCTGGTGCCTCTGCAGTTCGCCCTGGCGGTGGAGCTGGCGGCGCCCCGGCCGTGGGGGCGGTGGCGGGCGGTGCTGGGCTGGACCGCGACGGCCGGTGCGCTGCTCGGTTTCCTCACGGTGCACGCGGGGGCGGTGGTGCCGCGCGCCCTCGACCCGGTCGGATTCGAGCAGCCGCCGCGGTGGCCGACGTACGAGTGGGCCGCCCGGCACATCGGCCCCGGCGAGGTCGTGATCACCGACGGCTACTACGCCGGGCACGCCATCGCCGGGTACGGCCCGAACCTCGCGGCGCCCGCCTGGCCGGACCCGTCGCTGGACGAGCGGGAGCGCGGGCGGCGGGCGGCCGACGTCAGGGCGTATCTCGCGCCGGACTCGACCCGCGCCGCGCGTGCCGCCGTCGTCCGCCGCTACCACGTCCGCTGGCTGCTGCTGACCCGCTGGCACCTGGTGCCCCGGGAGGCGGTGGTGGTGGCGTGGAGCGAACGGACGGGCGAAGTGCTGGCGCGGGTCGGCTGAGCACTCCCCGCGGACTACTCGACGACGAGGTCGACCGGGATGTTGCCGCGGGTGGCGTTGGAGTAGGGGCAGACCTGGTGGGCCTGCTCGACCAGCTTGCGGCCGGTCTCCTCGTCCAGGCCCTCGGGCAGCTCGACCCGGAGGGTGACGGCGAGCGCGAAGCCCTCGCCCTGCTTGCCGATGCCGACCTCGGCGGTCACCGCGGCGTCGCTGACGTCGACCTTCGCCGCCCGGCCGACCACGCCCAGCGCGCTGCCGAAGCAGGCGGCGTAACCGGCGGCGAACAGCTGCTCGGGGTTGGTGCCCTGCCCGTTGCCGCCCATCTCGACGGGGACGCCGAGCGCGAGGTCGAGCTTGCCGTCGGAGCTGACGGTACGGCCGTCACGGCCGTGGGTGGCGGTGGCGGCGGCGGTGTAGAGCGCGTCCATGGGGAGACCGTCCTTTTCTGGTGCGGGCTTGCGGGGCCTGGCCGGCTCGGGGAACCGGCGGCCCCCGGTGCCCACAATTAGAGCACGCAATTCAATTGTGCACAACTAAGTTGTGCGCAAATTCCGTCCGCTACCCTTGGACACATGACCACGCCCGCAACCGACTGGCTCCGCCTGGACCAGCAGATCTGCTTCTCCCTGAACGCCGCGTCGCGCGCCTTCGGCGGCGTCTACCGCGTGGTCCTCAAGGAGCTGGGTCTCACGTACCCGCAGTACCTGGTGATGCTGGTGCTGTGGGAGCACGGCGAGCTGCCGGTGAAGAGGCTCGGCGAGCACCTCCGTCTCGACTCCGGCACCCTGTCGCCCCTGCTCAAGCGGCTGGAGGCGGCCGGCCTCGTCCGGCGGGAGCGCAGCGCGCGCGACGAGCGGTCGGTGGAGGTGCGGCTGACCGGTGAGGGCACGGCGCTGCGCGAGCGGGCCGTCGGGGTGCCGCGCCGGATCGCCGCGGCGACCGGCCTCGACCTCACCGAGGTCCAGGATCTGCGCGCCCGTCTCGACCGGCTCACGGCCGCCCTGGACGCGTACGGCACCGAGCCGGCCCCCGCACCGTCCTGACGGGTGCCGGTGCCGGCGGGCACCGGG
This sequence comes from Streptomyces sp. NPDC093065, assembly GCF_044754585.1. Taxonomy (NCBI): domain Bacteria; kingdom Bacillati; phylum Actinomycetota; class Actinomycetes; order Kitasatosporales; family Streptomycetaceae; genus Streptomyces; species Streptomyces sp. NPDC093065. Next base: position 617,269 of record NZ_JBIVPJ010000001.1, read on the forward strand.
ATGACGGATCATGGGCACCAAGGACCACCGAACGAAGGGGACGGCCGCAATGACCTGGCTGATCACCGGCGGCGCCGGATACATCGGGGCGCACGTCGTAAGGGCGATGACCGAGGCGGGCGAGAAGGCCGTCGTCTACGACGACCTGTCCACCGGCATCGCCGACCGCGTGCCCGACGGCGTTCCCCTGGTGGTGGGCTCGGTCCTGGACGGCGAGCGGGTCGCGCGCGCCCTGGCCGACCACTCCGTCACCGGCGTCGTCCACCTGGCCGCCAAGAAGCAGGTCGGCGAGTCGGTGGACCTGCCGCTGCACTACTACCGGCAGAACGTCGAGGGCCTGCGCGTCCTGCTCGACGCGGTCACGAAGGCCGAGGTCCCGTCCTTCGTGTTCTCCTCCTCCGCCGCCGTGTACGGCATGCCCGACGTCGACCTCGTGACCGAGGAGACGCCGTGCGTGCCCATGTCGCCGTACGGCGAGACCAAGCTGGCCGGCGAGTGGCTGGTCCGGGCCACCGGCAAGGCGGCGGGCCTCGCCACGGCTTCCCTCCGCTACTTCAACGTCGCGGGCGCTGCGAGCCCGGAGCTGGCCGACACCGGCGTCTTCAACCTCGTCCCGATGGTCTTCGAGAAGCTGACGGAGTCCGCCGCCCCCCGGATCTTCGGCGACGACTACGCGACGCCGGACGGCACCTGCGTGCGCGACTACATCCACGTCGTCGACCTGGCCGAGGCCCACGTGGCCGCGGCCCGCGCCCTGCAGTCGTCCCCCGGCCGCAGCCTCACCCTCAACATCGGCAGGGGCGAGGGCGTCTCCGTCCGCGAGATGATCGACCGCATCAACGCCCTCACCGGTCACGACCAGCCCCCGACGGTCACCCCCCGCCGCCCCGGCGACCCGGCCCGCGTCGTCGCCTCGGCCGACCGCGCCGCCGTCGAGCTGGACTGGAAGGCCAAGTACGACGTCGAGGACATGATCACGTCGGCGTGGGCGGGCTGGGTACGGCTCCACCCGGAGGCCGCGCGGGACTGACCCCGGGCGCGCCCTCCGACGCCGTCACGGAGGGCGCCGACGCCGGGTCACCCGGTCACCGGACCGGAGATCTCCGGATCACCGGGACGAGGAGAGCTGTTCGCGCACCCACGCCGGGTCCGGATTGGTGTGGGCCCGGCCCGCCACGAGCAGGGTGGGCACGGTCTCGTTGCCGTCGTTGATCCCTCGCACCACTTCCGCCCCGGCCTCGTCCCGCCAGATGTCGACCCAGTACAACCGCCGGGCCCTGCGGCCCAGCCGGATGCGCAGCCGCATGCAGTAGGTGCAGCCCGGCCGCCAGAACACGACTGGCCGCCCGTCGACGGCACTGCGCCGCTGCGCCTCCAGCGCGCCGATCGGCCTGGGGAACAGCAGCGGCGAGTTCAGCCCCGCCAGCAGCACGAACACCAGCAGCAGCACGGCAGCCGTCCCCGGACGCCCCTGGACGAGCGGCCCGGTCGCGGCGCCCGCCCCGGCGATCAACAGCAGCACGGGCCCCGTCCACGTCCGTCTCATGCCCACCCTCCCGCGGTCATGGCGGACCCGGCCCGCCGTCATCCGGCGGTCCGCCTGCCGGGCCGCCTGCTCCGGTCGGCATTATCGGCCCTCGTCGGTCGCTCGCGGGTGAGGAGCAGCTCACCGACGATCCGCCCCGCCTCCGAGCGCCTTCAGCCCCTCCGCCGTGGCCCGGGCCAGCGAGCCCAGGTAGCCCTTCGGCGGCTTCGGGCTGCGGACGACCACCGAGCGCCAGTACAGCGGGCCCGAGATCAGGTCCAGGGCGAGGTCGGTGTCGAGGTCCGGGCCCAGTTCGCCGCGTTCGGCCGCCGCCGCCAGGATCCTGCTGGCGACACCGTCCTGGCCCTCGCGCAGGGTCTTCTGCAGCGCCTCGGCGATGTCGGGGTTGCGGGCCGCCTCCGCCTGGAGGTCGGGGATGATCTGCGAGGCCACCGGGTGGCGCAGCGCGCGGGACGTCACCTCGTACAGCAGCCTCAGGTCGCCCTCCAGGGACCCGGTGTCCGGCGCGGGCAGGCCCTGGACGGCGAGGGCGGAGACGATGTCGAGCACCAGGTGCAGCTTGGAGCGCCAGCGCCGGTAGACGGCCGTCTTGCCGACACCCGCGCGGCGCGCGATGCCCTCGATGGACATACGGGCGTACCCGACCGCCGCCAGTTCCTCGAAGACCGCCGCCCGGATGGCCTCCGTCACGTCCTCGCGCAGCACCGCCGCCCCGGCGGGGGCCCGGCGGCGCGGGCGCGGCGTCGGGTCGTCGGCGGCGGCGTTGGTCGTCATGCGCGTCAAGCATAGGCCGTCACGACGAAACGGTTGCGTTCCGGCGTCGCCACGCCCTACGCTCACGTCACGACGATACGGTGCCGTCCCGACGTAGGTGAACACGCACGGTCACCCAGGTGAACGACGGGCGTCGCCCTCTCGCCCCCTCCCCCGAGCGAAAGCACCGGATGTGAGCCAGGTCCTCGACCCTCCGCCCCCGACCCGGGCGGCCCCCACCCCCACCCCCGGCCCCGAACGGGACCACGACCTCGCGGCGCTCGCCGCCCGGCACGGACTGTCGGTCAGCGGCGCCCGCCCCTCCCTGCCCGCGTACGTCCGCCAGTTGTGGGCGCGTCGGCACTTCATCGGCGCCTTCTCCACCGCCAAGCTGACCGCCCAGTACAGCCAGGCCAAGCTGGGCCAGGTCTGGCAGGTGATGACGCCGCTGCTCAACGCGGCGGTGTACTACTTCATCTTCGGCATGCTGATGAACACCAGCCGGGGCGTGGCGGACTTCGTCCCGTTCCTGGTCACCGGCGTGTTCGTGTGGACGTTCACGCAGAGCTCGCTCATGGCGGGCACCCGGGCCATCTCCGGCAACCTCGGCCTGGTGCGGGCCCTGCACTTCCCGCGGGCGGCGCTGCCGGTGTCGTTCTGCCTCCAGCAGCTCCAGCAGCTGCTGTTCTCCATGGGCGCCCTCGTCGTGATCCTGCTCGCGTTCGGCGTGCCGCCCGCCCCGTCCTGGGTGCTCGCGGTCCCGGCGCTGACGCTGCAGTTCGTGTTCAACACGGGTCTGGCGATGGTCATGGCCCGGGTGGGCGCGAAGATTCCCGACATGGCCCAGCTGATGCCGTTCCTGCTGCGCACCTGGATGTACGCCTCGGGCGTCATGTTCAGCATCCAGCACGTGACCGGCCCGGACAGCGACCTGCCGTCCTGGGTCGGCCCGCTGCTCCAGGCCAACCCCGCCGCCGTCTACATCGACCTGATGCGCTTCGCCCTGATCGACAGCTTCGGCGGCGGCATGCTGCCCGACCACGTCTGGGCGCTGGCCCTGGGCTGGGCGCTGGTCGCCGGGATCGGCGGCTTCATCTACTTCTGGAAGGCCGAGGAGACGTACGGTCGTGGCTGACGACACCAGCAGTGACAAGCGAGCGGGCGAGCGCGTCCCCACCGTCGTCGCCGACGGCGTCGACATCGTCTACCGGGTCAACGGCACCGGCGCGGGCCGCGGCTCCGCGACCGCCGCCCTCAACCGCATCCTGCGCCGGAAGAAGACCGAGAAGGCGGCCGGTGTGCGCCGGGTGCACGCCGTGAAGAACGTGTCCTTCGTCGCGTACCGGGGCGAGGCCATCGGCCTCATAGGCACCAACGGCTCGGGCAAGTCGACGCTGCTCAAGGCCGTCGCCGGCCTGCTCCCGGTGGAGAACGGCCGCATCCACACCGACGGGCAGCCCTCCCTGCTCGGCGTCAACGCCGCCCTGATGAACGACCTCACCGGCGAGCGCAACGTCTACCTCGGCGGCCTGGCGATGGGCATGTCCCGCGCGCAGATCAAGGAGCGGTACCAGGAGATCGTCGACTTCTCCGGGATCAACGACAAGGGCGACTTCATCACCCTGCCGATGCGCACGTACTCCTCCGGCATGGCGGCCCGCCTGCGGTTCTCCATCGCCGCAGCCAAGGACCACGACGTCCTCCTCGTCGACGAGGCGCTGGCCACCGGCGACCGCTCCTTCCAGAGGCGCTCCGAGGAACGCATCCGGGAACTGCGCGAGCACGCCGGCACGGTCTTCCTGGTCAGCCACAGCAACAAGTCCATCCGCGACACCTGCGACCGGGTGCTGTGGCTGGAGCGCGGCGAGCTGCGGATGGACGGGCCGACGGAGGAGGTCCTGAAGGAGTACGAGAAGTTCACCGGCGGCCCGGCCAAGGCGGCACCCAAGTCGGCCCCCAAGGCCGCGGCACCCGAACCGCGGGCCGAGCCCGCGCCCGCGCCGAAGGCACCGGCCGCCGTGTGAGCCCACCCGGCGCGGGCCCCACCCGGACGGCGTACTCCCGGCCCTTCCGATTCATCCTTTTGCCCGATTGATGTCACTATGACCGAATAGAAACCGACCCACAGGAGTGCTCAGGGAGCGACGAAGCGAAGGCCGAGGCGAAGGAGTCCCCGCGATGCCCGAGACGGTCCCCGACCCGTTCCCCGAGACGGCCCCCGACCTCAGCGTCGTCGTCCACGGCGGCAACGTCCAGGACCACCTGCCCGCCCTCCTCGACTCCCTGGACGCCCACCCCCTCACCGGCGTCGAGGTGATCGTCGCCGCCGTCGGGGACTGGGCGCGGGAGACGGCCGAGCGGCACGCCCCCGCCTTCACCGTGCTGCCGCTCCCGGACGGGGCGGGGGACGCCGCGGCCCGCTCGGCCGGGGCGGCACGGGCGCGGGGCCGGTGGCTGCACTTCGTGCACGCCAAGGACGGGCTGCCGGTCGGGGCCCCGCACGCCCTCGCCGAGCACGTGAGCGGCCTCCCGGACACCGTGGACGTCCTGCTCGTCGACCACGTCCGCAGCTCCTGGCGGGTCTCCGGGCTGCCCTCCCCCGACGGACCCCGCCTCGCCCGCACGGGCCGCGCCCCGGACGGCGTCGCCCTCGACGACCGCGCGGCGCTGCTCAGGCTGACCCCGCTGCTCGGCACCCGCGCCGTGCGCGCCGGCTTCTGGCGACGGCACGAACGGCTCCTGACCACCGAGGACGAGCCGTTCGCCGCGTACGCCGCCCTGCTGCTCGCCGACCGCGTCGCCTGCCTGCCGCAGCCGGCGTACGAGGACCGCCGGCTGCGCCCCGAGAGCCTCCCGCCCATCACGCCGGCCGAGCGGTACGCGCTGGTCGACCGCTACGAGGCGCTCCTCGGCCTCACCACCGGGCGGCCCGCCGTCCACGGCGTCCTGTACGACCTGATGGTCCGCGACTGCCTGCGGACCTTCGCCCGCGCCGGGATGCCCGACGACGTGGCGCGGGAGTTCTTCCACCGGGCGTCCGTGACCGCCCGGCGCCACCGCCCCGAGGGACTGCGGCAGCCCGCCGGTCTGGAGGGAATGCGCCGGTCGCTCCTCGAGGAGGGCGCCTACGGCAAGTACCGCGCCCTCCAGAGCGCCAACCACGCCCGCCGCGGGGTGCGCTCCGCCGTACGCACCGGCAGGCGCCGCGCGGGCACCCGGCTGCGCGCCCTCCAGTACCGCGCCGCCCTGGCCCGCCCGGTCGACCCGCACCTCGCGGTCTTCTCCGCGTACTGGAACCGCGGGGTGGCCTGCAACCCGGCCGCCGTCGCCGCCAAACTCGCGGAACTGGCCCCGGGCGTCCACCCGGTGTGGGTGGTCACGGCACAGGGCGCGGCGCTGCTGCCGCCCGGCACCGACCACGTCGTGCCCGGCACCCGCTGCTACTGGGAGGTGCTGGCCCGCGCCAAGTACCTCGTCAACAACGTCAACTTCCCGGACGCGGTGGTCAAACGCCCCGGCACCGTCCACCTCCAGACCCACCACGGCACCCCGCTCAAACGCATGGGCGTGGACCAGCTGCCCTACCCCGCCGCCGCCCACGGTCTGGACTTCCAGGCCCTGCTCCAGCGGGTCGACAAGTGGGACTACAGCGTCTCCGCCAACAGCCACACCACCCGCATGTGGCAGCGGGCCTACCCGTCACGCCACACCTCCCTCGACCACGGCTATCCGCGCAACGACGTCTTCTACACCGCCGGCGCCGCCGAGGTCCGTGCGGCCCGCGACCGCCTCGGCATCGCGCCCGGCCGCCGCGCGATCCTCTACGCGCCCACCCACCGCGACTACGAGGCCGGCTGGACGCCGCGTCTCGACCTCGCCGCTCTCGCCGACCAACTCGGTGAGGAAACGGTCCTGCTGGTGCGCGCCCACTACTTCTACGACGGCACCGCCTCCCCCCTGGGGGGCCTGCGCCGCAGCGGCCGCCTCGTCGACGTCTCGTCCTACGAACCCGTCGAGGAGCTGTGCCTGGCCGCCGACGCGCTGGTCACCGACTACTCGTCGATCATGTTCGACTACGCCAACCTGGACCGCCCGATCGTCGTTCACGCCGACGACTGGGAGACCTACCGCACCACCCGCGGCGTCTACTTCGACCTGATGGCCGAGGCGCCCGGCCCGGTCGCCCGCAACCAGGCCGAGCTGACGGAGATCCTCTCCACCGACGCCTGGCACGACGAACGCGCCACGAAGGCACGGGCCGCCTTCCGGCGCCGCTTCTGCGAGTACGACGACGGCCACGCCGCCGAACGCGTCGTACGCCGGGTCTTCCTCGGCGAGGACGAGCGGACGCTGCCCCCGGTCCTGCCCCTCGAGGACCGCACCCCGGCCCCGAGCCCCGAGGAGGCCACCGCGTCATGAGGACAGCCACCACGAGCCCGGTCACGGGCACGCTCCCGCCCCTGAGCATCCCGGACGTCACCGTCACGGTCATCGTCTACAACGACGCCGAACGCCTCCCCCGCGCCGTCGCCTCCGTGCTGCGCCAGACCCACGCGAACATCGAGGTCGTCATCAGCGACGACCACTCGACCGACGCGACCGAGGAGGTGGCCCGCGAACTGGCCGCCCACGACCCGCGGATCGTGTACCTCCGGCTGCCCGAGAACAGCGGCGGGTGCAGCGCACCGCGCAACCGCGCCCTGGAGATCGCCCGGGCGCCGTACCTGATGTTCCTGGACAGCGACGACGAACTGCCCGAACGCGCCGTCGAGATCCTGCTCGCGGCCCACCGCGAACGCGACCTGGACTTCGCCATGGGCGCCGTGCACCGCGTCCGCGTGGACGGCGGACGCCGTACGACCTGGATGCCGCACCTGGTCGCCGAGCGCCGCACCCTCGACGGCATCGAGGCCGACCCGCGGCTCTTCTTCGAGCACCTCTCCACCAGCAAGATGTACGCCCGCGCCTTCCTCGACCGGCACGGCCTGCGCTTCCCCGAGGGCATCCACTACGAGGACCAGCTCTTCTCCGCGCAGGCCTACTGCCTGGCCAAGACGTTCACCGTCGTCCCCGAGCCGGTCTACCGCTGGTACATAGCGCCGTACGCGGCCTCCGACAACGCCTCGATCTCCAACCAGCGCCACAAGCTCACCAACGTCCGCGACCGCGTCCACGTCCAGCGCCTCATCGACGCGTTCCTGGCCGGGAGCGGGCGCGAGGCGCTGCGCGAGGACAAGGACTTCAAGTTCCTCAAGCACGACTTCCGGATGTACGCCGGTGACCTCCCCTACCGGGACGACGCGTGGCTGGCCTCCTTCGCGGACCTGGTGAACCCCTACCTCGACACGCTCGCCGAGGGCGCCTACGCACGGCTGCCCCGCGCCGAACGGGTCGTCCTGCGACTGCTGCGCGACCGGCGCCTGTCCGACGTACGCACGGCGGCCCGGGGCCTCGGCCACGACGTGGCACCCCGCCGGGTGACGCTGGACGCGGAAAGCGGCCGCGTGTACTGGGGCGAATGCGTCCCCCTCTCCCCCGAGGCCCGCCGCGAGCTGGACCTGACGGACCTGGAACTGGACACCCGCCCTTTCTTCACCGCCCTGCTCCGGCACGAGATCACGGAGATCACGCGTGGCCCCGGTGCGTCCGTCGACCTGACCGTCCGCACGTACGACCCCGCCCTACGGCTCCCCGTCGGCCCCCAGCGCGCCGTGCTCCACCTCTCCCCCGGCCGCCGTCGCCTCACGGTCGCCTTCCGTCTCTCGCCCGTCGGCCCCGGGCTCTTCGAGGGCCGCGTCCGCCTGGACCTGGCGGCGGCCCGTCTCCCGGTCCACGGCTTCGCGGGCACCCGTCATCCGGTGCTCCGCCTCCGCCACCGGGGCCGCACCCACACGGGCATCCTGCTGGCGCCGCCGGCCTTCCCGCCCCTCACGGCCCGCGTCCCGCACCGCGCCGGACTCACCCCCCACCGCGTCACCCTCCGCCCGGAGGGCCACAACCCGGGGCGCCTGCAGATCACCTGGCAACCGGCAGGCCTCACCGCCACCGTCCTCCGCCCAGCAGCCCGCCACCTCTCCACCCCCCGAACCCGAAGAGCGGCCCGTTTGGTGTCGAACATCCTGCGCTGACGTCACGACGAGCAGTAGCCGTGCCGCGCAACTGCGGGGCACCGCCGCCACCGCCGCTGCGGGCAGTCGTGCCGCTGGGGCGGCACGGGTGGGCGCAGCGGCACCCCGCACCGCCGGACAGCGCACCGCCGCCACCGACGCGCGACCAGTCACCGCACCGCCGCCACCGCCGCTGCGGGCAGTCGTGCCGCTGGGGCGGCACGGGTGGGCGCAGCGGCACTCCGCAACGCCGGACAGCGCACCCCACCCCGCGGCCACCCCCACACCGGCCACGACACGAAGGCGCCCCGGACCAACCCGGCCCGGGGCGCCTCACACAGCAACGGCACGAACGCCGCACCACCTACGAATGCGTACGCAACAACGTCCGCATCGTCCGCATCGCCACCGAAAGGTTGGACAGATCGAACTCGTCCGACGACCGGATCTCCTCCAGCGTCGTCCGCGCCCGCCCAAGAATCGCCGCGTTCTTCTCCTCCCACGCCTTGAACCGCTGCTCCGGCGTCGACGCGCCGTTCCCCACCGCCAGGACATCCGCGGTCAGCGACGCGTGCGCCGCGTACAGGTCCTCACGGATCGCCGCACGGGCCATCGACTGCCACCGGTCGTTCCGCGGCAGATCACTGATCCGGTCCATCAGCTGGGTGACACCGAGCCGGTCGGCGAGGTCGTAGTACACCTCGGCGACGTCCAGCGGCTCCTTGCCCATGCGGTCGGCCACCGACACGATGTCCAGCGTCGCGAAGGCCGAGGAGAACCCGGCCACCCGCGTGGCCGGCTCGTCCGGCACACCGGCGGCGCTCAGCTCGTCGTAGATGTGCTGGTACCACTCCGCGTCCGCGCCACGCAGCAGCTTCGGCAGCTGCGACCACACCTGCTCGACCCGCTCGGCGAAGAACTCCACCGTCTCGGCCAGCTCCAGCGGCTGCGGCCGGTTGTTGAGCAGCCAGCGCGTACCGCGCTCGACCAGGCGGCGCGAGTGCAGCCGGATCCGGGTCTGGACGGCGGCGTCGACCTTGGTGTCCAGGGCCTCCACCGCGTCCCACACCGGGGAGGAGCTGAAGATCGCCCGCGCCACGGTCTGCGCCCGCACGATCTCCTCCAGCGACGCGCCCGTCTCCTCGCGCATCCGGTGCAGATACGTCGTACCGCCCGTGTTGACCGTGTCGTTGACCAGGACGGTCGTCGTGATCTCGCGGCGCAGCGGGTGGCCGTCGACCTGCTCGGCGAACTGCTCGCGCAGCGCCGTCGGGAAGTAGGCGTGCAGCAGGCCCTTGAGGTACGGGTCGTCCGGCAGCGAGGTGTGCAGCAGCTCCTCGGCGACCGTGATCTTCGTGTACGCCAGCAGCACGGCCGTCTCCGGGCCGGTCAGACCGTGACCGCTGCCCAGCCGCTCGCGGATCTGGCGGTCCGTGGGCAGGAACTCCAGGGCCCGGTCGAGGTGGCCCTCCCTGACCAGGTGGCGCATGAAGCGCTGCTGGGCGTGGAGCATGTCCTTGGACTGCGCGAGCGCGTTGGCGATCGCCGTGTTCTGCGCGTAGTTGTTGCGCAGGACCAGCGCGCCGACCTCGTCGGTCATCCGGGCGAGCAGCTTGTTGCGCTGCTTGACGGTCATGTCGCCGTCCTTGACGAGACCGTTGAGCAGGATCTTGATGTTCACCTCGTGGTCGGAGGTGTCCACGCCCGCGCTGTTGTCGATGGCGTCGGTGTTGATCCGGCCGCCCTGCAGCGCGAACTCGATCCGGCCCAGCTGGGTCAGGCCCAGGTTGCCGCCCTCGCCGACGACCTGGACGCGCAGGTCCTTGCCGTCGACGCGGATGGCGTCGTTGCCCTTGTCGCCGACGTCGGCGTTGGACTCGGTGGACGCCTTGACGTACGTACCGATGCCGCCGTTCCACAGCAGGTCCACCGGGGAGCTGAGGATCGCCTTCATCAGCTCGGCCGGGGTCGTCTTGGTGATGCCCGGCTCGATACCGAGGGCCTCGCGGATGTGCGCGTTGACCGGGATGGACTTGGCCGAGCGCGGGAAGATGCCGCCGCCCGCCGAGAGCAGCCCGGTGTCGTAGTCCTCCCAGGACGAGCGCGGCAGCTCGAACAGCCGGCGGCGCTCGGCGTACGAGGTGGCCGCGTCCGGCGTCGGGTCGATGAAGATGTGCCGGTGGTCGAAGGCGGCGACCAGGCGGATGTGCTCGCTGAGCAGCATGCCGTTGCCGAAGACGTCGCCGGACATGTCACCGATGCCGACGACGGTGAAGTCCTGGGTCTGGGTGTCCACGCCCAGCTCCCGGAAGTGCCGCTTGACGGACTCCCAGGCGCCGCGGGCGGTGATGCCCATGCCCTTGTGGTCGTAGCCCGCGCTGCCGCCGGAGGCGAAGGCGTCGCCGAGCCAGAAGTTGTAGGACTCGGCGACCTCGTTGGCGATGTCGGAGAACTTCGCGGTGCCCTTGTCGGCGGCGACGACGAGGTAGGTGTCGTCCTCGTCGTGCCGGACGACGTCCTCGGGGTGCACGACCTCGCCGGCCACCATGTTGTCGGTGATGTCGAGGAGCGCCGAGATGAACGTCTTGTAGCTGGCGATGCCCTCCGCCATCCACGCGTCGCGGTCGACGCCCGGGTCGGGCAGCTGCTTGGCGACGAAGCCGCCCTTGGCGCCGACCGGCACGATGACGGTGTTCTTCACCATCTGCGCCTTGACCAGGCCGAGGATCTCGGTGCGGAAGTCCTCCCGGCGGTCCGACCAGCGCAGACCACCGCGCGCGACCTTGCCGAAGCGCAGGTGCACGCCCTCCACGCGCGGCGAGTACACCCAGATCTCGAACGCCGGGCGCGGCGCGGGCAGGTCGGGGATGGCCTGCGGGTCGAACTTCATGGAGACGTAGTCGTGCGGCCGGCCACCGCTCGCCTCCTGGAAGAAGTTGGTCCGCAGCGTCGCGTTGATGACGGTGAGGAAGGACCGCAGGATCCGGTCCTCGTCCAGGCTCGCGACCTGGTCGAGCGCGGCGTCGATCTCCTCGAGCAGCGCGTCGACGATCTCCCGCCCGGCCCGCTGCCGCTCCGGCGCCATCCGCGCCTCGAACAGGTTGATGAGCAGCCGGGTGGTGTGGACGTTGTTGCGGAGGGTGTCCTCCATGTAGTCCTGGCTGAACGTCGAACCGGCCTGCCGCAGGTACTTGGCGTACGCGCGCAGCACCATGGCCTCGCGCCAGGTCAGTCCGGCGCTGAGCACGAGGGCGTTGAAGCCGTCGTTCTCGGCCTTGCCGGTCCAGGTGGCGGCGAAGGCGTCCTGGACGCGCTCGCGGGCGTCGTCACCGAGGTAGTCGGCGCCGCCGGCCGGCGCCTTGGGCATGCGCAGGCCGAAGTCGTAGATCCAGGCCGTGGTGCGGTCCGCGCAGCGCAGCTCGTAGGGCCGCTCGTCGGTGACCTCGACGCCGAGCCGGCTGAGCACCGGGAGCACCGCGGACAGGGAGACGGAGCCGCCCTTCTGGTAGATCTTGAAGCGCCGTTCCTCGGGCGCGGCGCCCACCGGCTCGTACAGGCTCAGCGCGAAGGTCTGCTCCTCGTCGAGCCGCTCCAGGTGGCCGAGGTCGGCGACCGCGGAACGCGGGCCGTGGTCGGCCTTGTAGCCCTCGGGGAAGGCGGACCCGTAGTGGCGCAGCAGTTCCGCGGCCCGCTCCTCGCCGAACTCCGCGGTCAGCGCCTCGCCGAATCCGTCGGCCCAGGAGCGGGCGGCCTCGACGAGCCGGGCCTCCACGCGCTCCTTGTCGGCGTCGGACAGGTGCGGCAGCTCGGTGCCCTGCGGGACCCGGACCACGAAGTGCAGCCGGGACAGGATCGACTCGGTGTTCCAGGCGGTGAAGTCGACGTTGGTGCCGCCGAGCTCCTCCTTGAGGATGTCGATGATCCGCAGCCGGACACCGGTGGTGTAGCGGTCGCGGGGGAGGTAGACGAGGGCCGAGTAGTAGCGGCCGTACTCGTCCTGGCGCAGGTAGAGACGCAGACGGCGCCGCTCCTGGAGGTAGAGCACCGAGGTGACGATCGGCTCCAGCTCCTCGACGGAGGTCTGGAACATCTCGTCGCGCGGGTAGGTCTCCAGGATCTGCAGCAGGTCACGCCCGTCGTGGCTGTTGGGCGAGAACCCGGCGCGCTCCAGCACCTCCTCCACCTTGCGCCGCACGACCGGCACCCGGCGGACGGACTCGGTGTAGGCGGCGGAGGAGAACAGGCCGAGGAAGCGCCGCTCGCCGACGACGTTGCCGTTCTCGTCGAACTTCTTGACGCCGACGTAGTCCAGGTACGACGGCCGGTGCACGGTGGCCCGGCTGTTCGCCTTGGTCAGCACCAGCAGCCGGTGCTCGCGGGCCTTGGCCCGGGCGTCGGCGGGGAGCCGCTCGAAGGAGGGGCTGACGGGGTGGCTCTCGTCGGTCGCGTGGTGCGGGTCGGAGCGCAGGATGCCGAGACCGGTGCCGGCCACGGCGCCGAGGGAGTCGTCCTCGCGCAGCTCGTACTCGCGGTAGCCGAGGAAGGTGAAGTGGTCGTCGGCCAGCCAGCGCAGCAGCTCCTGGGCCTCCTCCAGCTCCCGCGCGGGCAGGTCGTCGGGGGTGGCCTCGGCCGGCAGCCGGTCCGCGATGCGCACGGCCGCGTCCCGCATCTTGCCCCAGTCCTCGACGGTCTCGCGGACGTCGTTCAGGACGCGCAGCAGGTCGGCGGTGATCTGCTTGAGGTCGCCGCGGTCGGTCTCGCGGTCGATCTCGACGTGGATCCAGGACTCGACGTGCGCGTCGTGCGGCAGGTCGGCGGTGGGCGGACCGGCGAGCACCTCGACGAGCTTGCCGGCGACGTCGCGCCGCACCACGACCTGCGGGTGGACGACGACGTGGATGCCGCGGCCCTGGCGGGTCAGCTCGTTGGTCACGGAGTCGACGAGGAAGGGCATGTCGTCGGTGACCACCTCGACGACGGAGTGGCTGCACGTCCAGCCGTTCTCCTCGACAGTCGGGGTGTGCACCCGGACGTTGGCCGTGCCCTGCGGCCGGTTCTCGGCCAGCCGGTAGTGCGAGACGGCGGCTCCGAAGATGTCGACCGGGTCACGGCCGGCGAGGTCCTCCGGGGCGGTGTGCCGGTAGTAGCGCTGGAGGAACGCGAGCACGGACGCGTAGTCCGGGGCGCCGTCCGGGCCGTCCGGGGCGCCCGGAGTGCCCTCGTCCGTCGTCCCGGTCGGTAGGTGCCCCCCGACCGGGCTGTTCTCAGCTACCCGCGCAGCCCTTTCGAGCAGCTCGGCCTTGGCTTCGTCCAGCTTGGTCTGCATTGTCCTCTGACTCCTGTCGCGCGCCGTTGCGTGACGTAGAAGGAAGTACGGTCTCCTGCCTTCCGGCATGACGTCGGGACACGGGGTGTCCGGTCCACTTCGACGCTATGCCGCAAGACGAGAGGAGCGGGGGCATATCAGCCAATGTCGCCGCTGTCGCCGGGTGTGACTTCGCTCTCGCCGTCACCGTCCGGGGAGTGCGCGGCGGCCTACCGGGGGCCTTGTCCGCCCCGTCCCGCCCGCGAGGATCAGCGACCGCCGCCCGGACACGGATGTCGTCCGTGCGTGCCGGGCGCAGGGCAGGGGCACCAGTGCCCCCGCGAGCTATCGCGCTGATCACGCCACAAGGCTATCGCCCCGCACGGGCTCCCCGTCATGAGCCGCATGTGTACAAAACCGGGCCCGCAACTTGGACGTTCCGCACAGCTACGACCGGGTAACCGCACGGTTCGCGACACGGGACGGCACGGTCATCCCGCCAGCCGCTCCGCCACCACCACGGCCTCCCCCAGCGTGTCCACCACCGGCACCCCGGCCCCTTCGAGGCTGGCCCGGTCGTGCGACCCGCCGGTGTACAGCACCGCCTCCGCACCCACGTGGCGCGCCGCCAGCGCGTCGTCGGCGGCGTCCCCGATCACCACCGTGCGAGCCGGCTCCACTCCGGTCAGCGCCAGCTGCGCGAGGTGCCGCACCATGTGCTCGGCCTTGCTGCCCCCGGACGGCCCGGTCCGCCCGTCGACGCGTATGAAGTGCGTCTCGATCCCGAGGCCCTTGACCAGCGGCACCAGTTCGTCATGGCCGTACATGCTGAGGATCGACTGGCTGCGCCCCGCCGACCGCCACCCCGCGAGCAGCTCCGTCGCTCCGTCGGCGAGCCGGCACCGGTCCCGGTGGGCGCCGTAGTGGCGCTGGAAGGCCGCGTCCATGACCGCCCACTCGGCGTCGGTGGGAAGCCGCCCCATCAGCCGCTCGTAGAACTTCGGCACCGGCACGCAGTACAGCGCCCGGTACCGCTCCAGTGTGATCGGCGCCAGCCCCAGCTCGGCGAACGCCGCGTTCGTCGCGCCGATGATCGCGTCGTTGTCGTGGAACAGCGTGCCGTTCCAGTCCCACACGATGTGTGCGCCCGTCTGCGTCCCCATGCCCGAAAACGTACCCGCCGCCACTGACAATCGGGACACGGCGGGGTGAACGGCCTGGTCAGACCAGGCTCGGGATCTCCTGCGTCGCGTACCAGAGCAGCTCGTGGTCCTCCGCGCCGTCCACGACGAACCGGGCGTCGTCGTCCCCGCCGTCCGCCGCCGCGAGCGCCCCGGCGGCGGCGCGCACGTCCGCCTCCGCGTCGGCGGAGTCGACGTGCACCGCGGCCGCCTTGGCCAGCGGCAGCGGCCCGGCGACGCGGACCTCGCCCAGCGCCGCCGGGTCGAGTCCCCGGTCCGGGCCGGCCGCGGCGGC
The DNA here is from genome assembly GCF_044754585.1 of Streptomyces sp. NPDC093065. Taxonomy (NCBI): domain Bacteria; kingdom Bacillati; phylum Actinomycetota; class Actinomycetes; order Kitasatosporales; family Streptomycetaceae; genus Streptomyces; species Streptomyces sp. NPDC093065. The sequence goes on from NZ_JBIVPJ010000001.1 coordinate 632,456, forward strand.
GCCGTCGGGTACGTCGGCGGCGACCACGACCCGGCGCCGCGCCACGGCGTCGTCGGCCGCCAGCAGCCGCAGGGAGGCCAGCGCGGCCCGGTTCAGGGCGGCGTACTCCAGTTCCTCGATGTCGTCCGACAGGTACCACTCGCGCAGCGCCGGCGTGACGGCGTAGGCGACGAGCGGCCCGGCCCCCAGCTCCCCCGCCCGGTGCGCCTCGGCGAGGCCGGACAGGGTCAGGGGGACGTAGACGCGCATGAGTCTGCCGCTTTCGTGGTCGGGGACGCCGGGACGCTCGGTTGGCCCGGCGCGAGAGCCTTCAGGATACGTGCGGGTGTCCCCTTTCGAGTCCCCACCCGTGACCCCCGACACGTCCACCCCGGTCCCGGAATTCACCCTCCCCGCCCTCCCCGCTCCGGGCCTGTCACCCCCCACATCACCCCGATAGGTGAACCTCCCGGCCCCCTCGACCCGCCCGCCCGCGTCCTTGCCGTGCCACCCCTCCACCCCGTACAAGGTCCTCGACCGCGAAGTTACTGCCCGGTATACCCGGGCCGCCGAACGGGGACCCCCATGCGCAAGGTCATGACCAGAATCCAGCCCCGCCCAACCAGCCCCCTCGTCCCACCGACGCCCCACGGGCCGGGCGGCACCCCGCCCCCCGCACTCGGCGGCGTGCCGCCCCGCAGGCCCGGGGCGCGCGGGGTGCGTGCCGCGGCACCCGGTGGGCGCCCGCCGGGGGCTCCGGGACAGTCCCGGCGGTCCCGTACCCGTCCGGCGGACACGCGTCCGCCCACGGCCGGACCGGGCCGGGGGACCAGGTCGGGCCCGGTCGCATCACCGGGCGCACCCGCCACGGGTGAGGCACCGGGCCCGACCACGGTCTCCGCCGGGGCGTTCGCCGCGAACCGCTGGACGGCCCCCACGGCGGGGCCGACCGCGCCGGTGGCCCATCGGGCCGTGCGGCCCACCCCGGCGCCTCTCGTCCCCGCCCAGACCTCTCGTCGCCCCGTCCCGCAGCTGAGCCCCACCGACCGGTTCGCGGAGCTTCTGCTCGGCGTCCTCAGCGGCCGGCGCCCCGTCCACTCGATGCTCCGTCACACCGTCGGCCGCGCCTACGACGATCTCGCCGATCTGGCCGAACGCGGACCGTTGCGCACCCGCGGCGCCGCCCCCGTCGTCCGCGACATCGGCTACTTCGAGCCCCGGCCGGGCGCCCTGGAGGTCTTCGCGCGCATCGGCGCGGGCGACCGGCTGCGCGCCATGGCGTTCCGTCTGGAGCAGGGCCGCGACCTGCGCTGGCGCTGCACGGCGGTGGAACTGGGCGGCCGCCCCCGCAGGCCCCGCGCGGACGACGACTGACGGTCACGGCCGGCCGGAACAGGCTCACCGGGAACGGCCCGCCAGGACAGGCCGAAGGGCCGGCCACCTCGGGTGACCGGCCCTTCCCACCGTCACGGCGCCCGCAGGCACCGCACCGTCACTTACTTCTTGCGGCGGCGTCCACCCTTGGCCTGCTTGCGGCGCTCCGCGCGCGTGAGCCCGTCGGACTGGGCCTGCGCGGCCTCGCCGTCGGTGAACTCGCCCTCGACGACACCGCCCTCGCCGTCCACCGTGGGCGCGGAGAAGTGCAGGTCCCGGCGCTGCGGCGCGTCGAGGCCCTTGGCCCGGATCTCCGGGCGGGCGCCCGCCTGAGCCGGCACCGCGTCCTGCGCGCCCTTGTCGAGCGACGGCGCCGCGTCCTCGACCGGAACCTCCTCGACCTGCTGCTCGACCTGGACCTCCAGGTTGAACAGGTAGCCGACGGACTCCTCCTTGATGCCCTCCATCATGGCCTGGAACATGTCGAAGCCCTCGCGCTGGTACTCGACCAGCGGGTCCTTCTGCGCCATCGCGCGCAGGCCGATGCCCTCCTGGAGGTAGTCCATCTCGTAGAGGTGCTCGCGCCACTTGCGGTCCAGGACCGACAGGACGACCCGCCGCTCCAGCTCGCGCATGATCTCGGAGCCGAGCTGCTTCTCCCGCGCCTCGTACTGGTCCATGACGTCGTCCTTGATGGACTCCGCGATGTAGTCGGCGGTCAGGCCGGCCCGGTCGCCGGCCGCCTCCTCCAGCTCCTCGACGGTGACCTTCACCGGGTAGAGCTGCTTGAAGGCGCCCCACAGCCGGTCGAGGTCCCAGTCCTCGGGGAAGCCCTCGGCGGTCTCGGCCTGCACGTAGGCGTCGATCGTGTCGTTCATGAAGTGCTGGATCTGCTCCTGCAGGTCCTCGCCCTCCAGGACGCGGCGCCGCTCGCCGTAGATGACCTCACGCTGGCGGTTGAGCACCTCGTCGTACTTCAGGACGTTCTTGCGGGTCTCGAAGTTCTGCGTCTCGACCTGCGACTGGGCGGACGCGATCGCGCGCGTGACCATCTTGTTCTCGATCGGCACGTCGTCCGGCACGTTCGCCATGGACATCACGCGCTCGACCATCTGGGCCTTGAACAGCCGCATCAGGTCGTCACCCAGGGAGAGGTAGAACCGGGACTCGCCGGGGTCGCCCTGACGGCCACTGCGACCGCGCAGCTGGTTGTCGATACGGCGCGACTCGTGCCGCTCGGTCCCCAGGACGTAGAGGCCGCCCAGGTCCTTGACCTCTTCGAACTCGGCCTTGACCGCCTGCTCGGCCCGCTCCAGCGCCGCCGGCAGGGCCGCCGCCCACTCCTCGATGTGCTCCTCGGGGTCGAGGCCGCGCTGACGCAGCTCCGCCTCGGCGAGGTCCTCGGGGTTGCCGCCGAGCTTGATGTCCGTACCGCGGCCGGCCATGTTCGTGGCCACCGTCACCGCGCCCTTGCGGCCCGCCTGGGCGACGATCGTCGCCTCCCGGTCGTGCTGCTTGGCGTTCAGCACCTCGTGCTGGACACCGCGCTTGCTGAGCTGCTGCGACAGGTACTCGGACTTCTCGACCGAGGTGGTGCCGACGAGGATCGGCTGGCCCTTGCGGTGCTTCTCCTCGATGTCGTCCACGACCGCCTCGAACTTGGCGACCTCGGTGCGGTAGATCAGGTCCGACTGGTCCTTGCGGACCATCGGCCGGTTGGTCGGGATGGGCACCACGCCGAGCTTGTAGATCTGGTGGAACTCCGCGGCCTCGGTCATCGCCGTGCCGGTCATGCCGGACAGGCCGGGCTCTTCCTTGCCCTTGTGGTCGTGGCGCTTGTAGAGGCGGAAGAAGTTCTGGAGGGTGATCGTGGCGAGCGTCTGGTTCTCGTCCTTGATGTCCACCCCTTCCTTCGCCTCGATCGCCTGGTGCATGCCCTCGTTGTAGCGGCGGCCGGCGAGGATACGGCCGGTGTGCTCGTCGACGATCATGACTTCGCCGTCGATGACGACGTAGTCCTTGTCCTTCTTGAACAGTTCCTTGGCCTTGATGGCGTTGTTCAGGTAGCCGACCAGCGGGGTGTTCACCGACTCGTAGAGGTTGTCGATGCCCAGCCAGTCCTCGACCTTGGACACGCCCGACTCGTGGATGGCGACGGTGCGCTTCTTCTCGTCGACCTCGTAGTCGCCGGTCTCCTCGATGCCCTTGAGGGTGTTGCCGGCCTCGCCCTTCTTCAGGCGGGTGACCAGCTTGGCGAAGTCGCCGTACCACTTGGTGGCCTGGTCGGCCGGACCGGAGATGATCAGCGGCGTACGGGCCTCGTCGACGAGGATGGAGTCGACCTCGTCGACGATGGCGAAGTTGTGGCCGCGCTGGACGAGCTCGTCCTTGGACCACGCCATGTTGTCGCGCAGGTAGTCGAAGCCGAACTCGTTGTTCGTGCCGTAGGTGATGTCGCAGCCGTACATCTCGCGGCGCTGGGCCGGCGTCTGGTTGGCGAGGATGCAGCCGACGTTCAGACCGAGGAACTTGTGGACGCGGCCCATCATCTCCGAGTCGCGCTCGGCCAGGTAGTCGTTGACCGTGACGATGTGCACGCCCTCGCCGGACAGGGCGTTGAGATAGGCGGGCAGCGTGCCGACGAGGGTCTTGCCCTCACCGGTCTTCATCTCGGCCACGTAGCCCATGTGCAGGGCGGCGCCGCCCATGATCTGCACGTCGTAGTGGCGCTGGCCCAGGACGCGCTTGGCGGCCTCGCGGACGGTGGCGAAGGCCTCGGGCAGCAGGTCGTCCAGGCTCTCACCGTCGGCGTAGCGCTGCTTGTACTCGTCGGTGAGGGCCCGCAGCTCGGCGTCGGAGAGGTCAGTGAAGTCCTCTTCGATGGAGTTGACCTGGTCCGCGATGCGGTGCAGCTTGCGCAGGATCTTGCCTTCGCCTGCACGCATGAGCTTCGAGAGGACGGACACGGGGGTTGGTCTCCTTGCCGGTCGGGCCTGGGACGGTCGGTTTCCTGTGACGGATCGGGCAACAGCCATCGTATGCGAGGACCCCGCCGCACCGGGAGGCTGCCGTAACGGGGACCGTCCACTCCTTACGTCCAGCATCCCTGTCCGCTGTCATCCCTTTCAACGTGCGGGCCCCGCGGATGGTGCCGCACCCGCCCGGCGAATCGGCACAAGAGGTGACCGGAGGTTCACGGACGGCAAAAACATTGCCGCCTCCACCGGGCGCCGCGCAGAATCGGCCGATGGAACCCGCCACGCTCACCACCGACCGCCTCGTCCTGCGCACGGTCGGCCCCCGGGACACCGAGGCCGTGTACGCCGCCGCACAGGATCCCGACATCCAGCGCTGGACGACGATCCCCTCGCCCTACCTCCCGGAGCACGCGCGGGGCTTCACGGAGCGGATGGTCCCCGACGGCTGGGCGGACGACTCCGTGTTCACCTTCGGCCTCTTCCTCCCGGCCGGGGACCTGGTGGGCATGCTCTCCGTCATGATGATCTCCCTGGGGGTCGGCGAGATCGGGTTCTGGGGCACCAAGGAGCACCGCGGCCGTGGCTACGTCACCGAGGCTGCCGTCGCCGCCTCCCGCTGGGCCTTCACCCAGCGGGCCGTCGACCGCCTGGAGTGGCGCGCCGAGGTCGGCAACACGGCCTCCCGCGCGGTGGCCCAACGCGCGGGCTACACCATGGAGGGCACCCTCCGCTCCGCGATCAACAACAAGGGCGTACGCCGCGACTGCTGGATCGGCTCCCTCCTCCCCTCAGACCTCTCCCTCCCGTCAACCTCCCCCTACCTGCCGGCACCGTAGCCACGGACTCCCCCTGAGCCCCAGACAGTCGCCCCACCCCCTCCTCCCAAGCTGCGGGCAGCCGTACCGCACACTCCTCCCCCCCAGCTGCGGGCAGCCGCGCCGCACACCCTCCCCCCCCAGCTGCGGGCAATCGTGCCGCTGGGGCGGCACGGGTGGGCGCAGCGGCACCCGGCCGACGCCGGCCCGCATCCCCACCCCGCGCCCACCCGCACACCGGGCGCCCCGTAAACACCGCCCCCACCACAGACCCACACAACCGCGCCCCCCACTGTCAGACCCACCCCCTATCGTGCGGACGTATGACGACCCTCCCGCCCCCCGCCACGGAACTGTCCGCAGACGAGGCCCGCCGCCTCGCCCTCCGCGCACAGGGCTTCCTCGGCGCCCCCGACCGCCGCGCAGGCGTCCGCGGCGTCCTCCGTCACCTGGGCGCGGTGCAGCTCGACACCATCTCGGTCCTCGCCCGCTCCCACGAGCTGATCCCCTACGCCCGCCTGGGCGCGGTAGGCCGCCGGACCGTCGACGACGCCTACTGGACCGACACCCACGCCTTCGAGTACTGGTCCCACGCCGCCTGCATCCTCCCCATCGAGGAGTGGCCCCACTTCGCCTTCCGCCGCCGCGCGTACCGCAACCGCCCGCACTGGAACCACCACCTCCCCGAAGGCGACTACGACCGCGTCGTCAAGCAGCTCCGCACCGAGGGCCCGCTCACCGCGACGGACCTGGGCGGCGCGAAGAAGACCAGCGAGTGGTGGGACTGGTCGGGCACGAAGGTCGCCGTCGAGCGCGCGCTCATGTACGGCGAGGTGGTGTGCGTGGAGCGCCGCGGCTGGAAGCGGGTGTACGACCTGGCCGAGCGCGCCGTCCCGGCCGCACTGCTCCACGACGACCTGGACGACACCGAGTGCCTGCGCCACCTGGTCCGCCTGGCCGGCCGGTCCCTGGGCGTCGGCACGCGCGCGGACATCGCGGACTACCACCGCCTCAAGGCCGAGCAGGTCGACGCGGTGATCGCCGACTCGGGCCTGGTGCCGGTCACCGTGGCGGGCTGGGGCCGGCCGGCCTGGGCGGACCCCGAGGCCCTGGAGACGGTCCCGCGTGGCCGTCACCGCACGACACTGCTCTCGCCCTTCGACTCCCTCGTCTGGGAGCGGGCACGCACGGAGCGCATCTTCGGTTTCACCCACCGCCTGGAGGCCTACGTTCCCAAGCAGAAGCGCGTGCACGGCTACTTCGCGATGCCGGTCCTGGCCGGCGGGCGGCTCGTCGGCCGCGTGGACCCGGCGCGCGAGGGCCGCACCCTGGTCGCCAAGCAGGTCACGCTGGACGGCGCCAAGGCGGCTGTGCCGGTGGCCCAGGCCCTGGCCGAGGCGGCGAGCTGGGTGGACTGCACGAACGTACGCGTGGAGCGGGTCGACGCACCGGATCTGCGCGAGCCCCTCACCCGTGAGCTCGCCCGCCTGCTCGACTGACCTGAACCGGCCTCAACAGCCAGACGACTCACCGGATCTCGAGAATCTTCTCCCGCATCGCGTACACCACGGCCTCCATCCTGGAGTGCAACTGCAGTTTCTCCAGGATGTTGCGCACATGGTTCTTCACGGTGTTCTCGGAAATGAACAGTTCCTTGGCGATGTCCCGGTTGTTCATTCCCGTGGCGACGAGCTTGAGGACCTCCAGCTCGCGATCCGTGAGCCGGGGCGCGGGCACCAGCCGGCGTTCGTCGGTCCGCTGGATCATCGACTTGAACTCGGTGAGCAGTTTCGACGCCATGGACGGACTGATCTGGGACTGCCCGTCGGCCACCGCGCGAATGGCGGTGGCCACCTCGTCCGTCGAGATCTCCTTGAGGAGATACCCGGTCGCGCCCGCCTTGATCGCGTCGTAGAGGTCGGCTTCCTCGTCGCTGATCGTCAGCATGATGATCTTGGCGCTGGGGGCCACCTCCTTGATGGAGGTGCAGGCCTCGATACCGCCCCGCTTGGGCATCCGCACGTCCATCAGGACGATGTCCGGCAACAGGTCGGCGGCCTTCTCCACGGCCTCGGCGCCGTCACCGGCCTCTCCGACGACCTGGATGTCCTCCTCGGCCGCGAGCACGATCTCCAGGCCGCGGCGGAAGAGGGCGTGGTCGTCCACGACCAGCACCCTGATCGGCTCCTCGCGCGCGGAGCCCGCGTCCGCGTCCGGGCCCATGCCGACCGCCGCGTCGTCGATCCCGTGGTCGACGCCCGCGCCCCGCATCGGTCCGAAACTGTCCGCCATCGTTCCTCCCCCTGAAGGCTGTGGCACGTGGTCCCGAGCCATCGCCAACCCAGAGCAACGACCCACCCGTTGGGCCGTTGCCGCCATGATTCCATGCCCGGCGGACAGCGGGGTGACCGAACGGCCAGCGGTGGGGTCGCACACCCACGCGCACCGTCGCACACCGGTGCCCCTGGGGGCGCACACGCGCTCCAGGGGCACCGGATCGCTGTCACCCGGCGGTGTGTGTCAGCCGCCGAGCGCGTCGCCCGCGTCGGGAGCGTGCGCCTGGGTGACCATCGTGTCCGTGGTGAGGTGGATCACGCCGTAGTCGTAGGCGTGCCGCCGGTAGACGACGCTGGGCTCCTTGGTCTCGGAGTCGACGAACAGGTAGAAGTCGTGCCCGACCAGCTCCATCTCGTAGAGCGCCTGGTCGAGGGACATCGGTGCGGCCACGTGGGTCTTCTCCCGGACGACGAGCGGGCCGTCGCCCTGGACCTCCAGCGAGCCGATCTTCTTGGTGGGTACGCCGTCCTGCTCCTCCGTCGGGACGACGTCGCCGTTCCCGTTGAGCGTCGCCGCGCCGGGTACGTGGTCGGCGACCTCCGCCGCCGGGATCCGGCGCGCGCCGCGGCGCGAGAAGCGCTTGTCGTGCTGCTTGCGCAGTCGTGCGCCGAGCTTCTCCGCCGCCAGGTCGAGCGCCGCGTAGGGGTCGCTCGCCGCCGCCTCCGCCCGGATCACCGGACCGCGGGAGCGGAGGGTGATCTCCACTCGGTCACAGCGGTCGGCCTGCCGGGGGTTCGGCTCCTTGGACACCTCGACGTCGAGGCTGATCACCTTGCCATCGAGCTTCTGGATCTTCTCCAGCTTCAGCTTCTCGGCCACGTGCTTCCGGAACCGCTCGGGCACCTCGGTCTTGCGGCCCTTGACGACGATGTCCACGCAGAACTCCGTTCCCGGATCGCTCCGCTTCGACGGCGGAGCATCTCCCTTTTGCACCAGGTTCCGGTCTCTCCCGAAACCTCGGACTCGGTGACGTCCACCTCCTCCCCCGCGGGCGGGATCTCCACTCCACCGGTGCGGGTGATGACGGCAAAACCCGCAGCACGGCATTCGGTTTTGAGAGGTATGGCCTGCGGCTTTGCCTCACAACCGAACATATCTCGCCCGGACGGATGTCGTCACCCTCTACCGCGGCGTACCTCCGTTCCGGTGAATTGAACCTCTCATTACCTGCAACGACGAAAGTTCTCAGTCAGTTCCGGTTTATTTCGAAGGAATCTGGTGATGCCGCGACCACTGCCGCGCAGATCACCTCACGGATCACGTCACCGCCTCCGTACCGGCCCGCCATTCGGGACCCGGTCGTCCGTTCCTCTCTGCCTTCCCCTGCCTCCGCCGGATACACAGCCGATCTCGCCCTCCGGTACGTGCCCGGTCCCGCCCGCGACTCAACGGCGGCAGCCGTCGCCGCGCGCACCGCGCGTGCCGCCTCGGCCAGCGAGGCCCCCGTCGTCATCAGGTCGTCGACCAGGACGAGCGCCCCACCTCCGCGCAGCAGCCCGCCACCGCCGGGCGCCACCGCGAGCGCGCCGGCGAGGTTGTCCATCCGCTGCCGGGCGTCGAGCCCCGACTGGTCGGCCACGGCGTACCGCTGCCGCAGCAGCGCAACCACCCGGGCGGACGTCCCGGTGCGCCGCAGCTCCCCGGCGGCCGCGAGGGCGATCCGCCGCGCCGGGTCGTGCCCGCGCGTCCGCACGGCTCCGCGCGCCGACGGTACGGGCACGAGCAGTACCGGGCCCCACGCCCCTGCGGCACCGACCCCCGCCTCCCCGGTCCCCGCCCCACGGACTCCCGTCCACGCCTCCCGGAGACCCGCCAGCACCGCTCCCGCCAGTGCCGTGCCGAGCGGTCCCGTGAGGGCCAGCGCCCCCCGCTCCTTGTGGGCCAGCAGCGCGGCCCGCACCTCGTCGGCGTACGGCGCCGCCGCGTGCACCTCCGGCAGGCCGGGCGGCTCCGGCTCCGGACGCACACGGCACGGCGGGGCTCCGCCCAGCGCCGCACGGCACCTCGCGCACAGCACCGCGCGAGCCCTGCCGCAGCCTCCGCACTCGGCAGGCAGCACCAGGTCCGTGAGGTCCGCCCACCATCCCCGCAACGTCCGCGATCCGCGCATGGCCACCACTGTGCCAACGCCCGCGAAGCCCTGCCAGGCCTGTGGAAAACGCCGCCCCGCCTCCTGTGGAAAACTCCGTCGCGTCACGAAACGGGCCGTCAGGAGCCGGGCGGACGCCGGGGTCTCACCCCGGATAGACCGGCGCGGTCCCCTCCGTCACCTTCTGCCACTGGAGCCCGGACGGCAGCCGCACGATCAGGTCCTCCGAGTACGCCACCAGCGGCAGCCGCTCGTCCTCGGTCGCGGCGATCTCCTTGACGCCGGTCAGCGCCGCGGGCACCGATGCCTCCGGCGTCGAGCCGTCGACCTGGACGTACCCGATCTGCTGAACGCCCCCGCGCTCACGCCCGACCACGACGAGCCGGGCGTCACCGGCCCACGACATGGCCGTGACCTCCTCGAGTTCCGGGGTCGCGGAGCGCAGTTCCAGCACGGTGACCGCGGGCGGTTCGCCGGCCCTCTCGTCACGTTCGATCCGCCCGATGAGCAGCGACCGCTTGCCGTCCTTCTCCACGACCAGCGCGATCCGCACCCCGTCGGCGGCCACCCGCACGGCCTGAACTCGTCCGTCGAGGCCCGGCGTCCGGACCTCGACCGGATCGCCCGCGCCCTGTTTCAGCAGCAGCAACCGCGGGGCGGCCGGATCGCGGTCCGCGATCCACAGGTCGCCCTGCGCGTCCCAGCTGGGCGGGGTCAGCCGGTCCCCCTCCGCCTTGCCCCCACTGGTCAGCACGGGCTCGCCGAGCGAACCGCCCGACACCAGCGAACCGACGTACAGCGACTTGCTGTCGAGCCCGATCCCGGCCGCACTGTGCTCGTCGCGCGACACCGCCACCGACCTCAGGGCCCGCTGCCCCTCGCCCAGGGGACCCGGCACCGGTTCGGCGCGGGTCCCGTTGCTGCCGGCGGCGATCCGCACCAGGCGGTCCCGCTCGTCCACGAAGTACAGGTAGTCGGGCCGTTGCGCCGAGCCGCGCGTCGCGACCGTCTCGGCCCGGTCCTCGGAGAGCGAACACATCTGCTCACCGCCCGAGCGCAGTTCGACCTCCTCCACCGCCGGGGTTAGGTTCTGCAGCGTGAACAGGAGCTGCGCGGCCATCTCGTCGCACTCGTCGGAACCCGCCGCGGCCGCCTTGCCGTTCAGCGGCACGGTCAGCTTGTTGCGGTCGTCGGGCGTCAGCGAGACGACGTCCTCCGCCAGCGCCGTCCCGGTCGGGAAGCTGGATCTGACGACGGGATCCAGCAGGCTCGTCGGCCCGCTGAGCAGGGAACGCACCACCTGGGTCAGCGGATCCACACGCCGGCGCACGTAGACGGGGTCGGCGACGGCCGACGGCTCCCGGACCGTGCCGGTGTCGGCGTCCGCCCGCAACACGGTGTTCGAGGCGAAGTAGTACCGGTTGACCGACATGTAATTGCGCTGGAAGTCCGACTTGCCCATGACGACGCCCTGCGGCAGCACGTCGATGCGCCACTGCTTGGTCTTTGCGTCGCGGGTGAGGTGCACCGACTCGCGGTACCGGCCCCCGGCCGGCGAGTACGACTGCTGCGCGTCCACCGTGGCGACCTTGGTGCCGGTCAGGTTGACCGAGTAGTCGTTGGCGTCCTCGCGGTTGCCCGAGTGGTCGGACACGGTGCCCGGGCCGTCCGCGAGCACCGTCGCCGACCGGTCCGGCCGCCAGTTCTTCGCGGCGTCGCCCGTCAGGTACTTCCGCGCCGTCTCGTAGTGCGGGTCGTCGCTGGTCAGCGCCTCCAGGAAGCCCTGCACGATGTCCGAGGGCGGGTCGTCCTCCTGCGGCGGCATCGCGAACACCCGCACCTGCGGGTCCTGCCGGGGCGTGGACTCCACTCCTCGCAGGTCCCCGCTGTCGGGCATGGACGCACATCCCGCCAGCAGTACGAACCCGCAGGCGGTGTACGCCATCACGCGAGCCGGCCCCCGCCGACCGCCCCCCTCGCGGTCAGCGCCCACGAGTTGCCTCCCCTTGCCTGCTCGACTCCTCGGGACCGGCGTCCGGACGGTTCGCCGCCCCCGGTGCCGGTCCGCCGTCCTGTCTCCGGGCTGCGCCCGACACCGGCCTCGGCACCACGCGTGCCCCGTTGCCCGGCAGCGCCGTCGGATCGGCCGTCGGGGCGACCGTGGCCTGCCGCGGCGTTATCGGCCCCCGCGCGGAGACCGGCGAGCCCTGCCCGGCCGCGGCCTGCGCCGGGACGCCGACCGCCTTGTCCGCGCCGTGCGGCGGTGCGGTGTCCTTGAGGCCCGCGTCCTGGAGTCCGCGGTTTCGGCGTGAGTCGGCCGGCTCCAGCGGTATCGGCGAACCCCGCAGCGGCTCGTCCGCCGTCCTCGGCAGCGTCAGCCGGAACTGCGAGCCGCCACCGGGCTCGCCCCAGGCCTGCAGCCAGCCGCCGTGCAGCCGCGCGTCCTCCAGAGCGATCGACAGACCCAGCCCCGTACCGCCGGTGGTACGCGCGCGTGCCGGGTCGGCCCGCCAGAACCGGCTGAAGACCCGGGTGGCCTCGCCCGGCTTGAGTCCTACGCCGTAGTCGCGCACCGCGACGGCGACCGCGCCCCCGGCGGCGGCGAGCTTCACGACGACGTCCCGGCCCTCGCCGTGCTCGACGGCGTTGACGACGAGGTTGCGCAGCACGCGTTCGACGCGCCGGGCGTCCGCCTCGGCGACGACGGGCTGCTGGTCGCCGGCGAGGCGTATCCGCGTCCCCTTGCGCTCGGCGAGCGGCTCCGCACCGCTGACGACCCGCCGTACGACGTCCCTGAGGTCTATCGGCTCGGCCTCGAGGGCCGCGGCGCCCGCATCGAAGCGGCTGATCTCCAGCAGGTCCGCGAGCAGCGTCTCGAACCGGTCCAGCTGGTCGGCGAGCAGTTCGGCCGACCGCGAGGTCACCGGATCGAAGTCCACGCGCGCGTCGTGGATGACGTCGGCCGCCATCCGCACCGTGGTCAGCGGCGTACGCAGCTCGTGCGACACGTCGGAGACGAACCGCCGCTGCATCCGCGACAGGTCCTCCAGCTGGCTGATCTTGAGCTGGAGGTTCTGCGCCATCTTGTTGAAGGCCTCGCCGAGCCGGGCGATGTCGTCCTCGCCGGTGACCTTCATCCGTTCCTGCAGCCGCCCCGCGGACAGCCGCTCGGCGATGCTCGCCGCCATCCGCACGGGCGTGACGACCTGGCGCACCACGAGCCAGGCGATGGCGCCGAGCAGCACGACGACGAAGAGCCCGGCCGTCGCCAGGGTGCCCCTGACCAGGCTGAGCGACTTCTCCTCCTGGGTCAGCGGGAAGAGGTAGTACAGCTGGTAGGGCTCGCCGTTCGGGTCGTTGACCTGCTTGCCGATGATCAGTCCGGGCTGGGAGGGCTCGTCGGAGTTGTAGACGATCCGGGTGTAGCTCTGGGCGGCGGAGGTGTCGCCGTCGATGCGTTCCCGCAGGGCCGGGGGGACGCTGGCCGACCAGCTGACCATTCCGGAGGCGCGCGGGCCGCGTCCGCTGCCGGTCTCCCCGCCCATGGGAAGGGTGACCACGTGGAACGCGCTCTGACCGCCGCTGGAGAGCGACTTCACCAGCTCGCTCATCCACTGGATGACGTTCTGCGAGGGACGGCCGTCCGCGGGGGTGGTGTCGTCGCCGTTGGTGCCGGCCGCCTCCTCGGCCTTCTGCTTGGCCGCCGTGAAACCGCCGGTGGCCTGGCTCTGGGAGGCCTTCACCTTGGCGTCGAGCAGCCCGTTGCGGACCTGTCCGATCACCACGAAGCCGAGGAGCAGCACCACGCCCAGCGACATCAGCAGGGTCGTGGCGACGACCTTGAGCTGGATGTTGCGCCGCCACAGCCGCATGACCGGCAGCAGGGGGCGGCGCACCCAGCGCACGAACAGACGGAGCACCGGACTGCCCTGCACCCCGCCGTGCAGCAGCCCGCCCTCCAGCAGGCGGCTGAAGCGCGAGCCGGGGGCCTTGCGCCCGGCGGGGCCGGGTCCGACAGGCCGCTCGGCGCGGGCCCCGGACCCGGGCGCCGAGGCGGCACTGTCCCTGGTCATGTCAGCTCGGTCCGGCCTTGTAACCGACGCCACGGACGGTCACCACGATCTCCGGCTTCTCCGGGTCCTTCTCGACCTTGGAGCGCAGCCGCTGGACGTGCACGTTGACCAGCCGGGTGTCGGCGGCGTGCCGGTAGCCCCAGACCTGCTCGAGGAGCACCTCGCGCGTGAACACCTGCCACGGCTTGCGGGCCAACGCCACCAGCAGGTCGAACTCCAGCGGCGTCAGCGCGATCGACTGCCCGTCCCGCTTCACGGAGTGACCGGCCACGTCGATGACCAGGTCGCCTATGGCGAGCTGTTCCGGCGCCGGTTCCTCGGACCTCCGCAGCCGTGCCCGGATACGGGCCACCAGCTCCTTCGGCTTGAACGGCTTCACGATGTAGTCGTCGGCGCCCGACTCGAGGCCCACCACGACGTCGACGGTGTCACTCTTCGCCGTCAGCATCACGATCGGCACACCCGACTCCGCCCTGATCAGGCGGCACACCTCGATGCCGTCCCGGCCGGGCAGCATCAAATCGAGCAGCACCAGGTCGGGCTTGGTCTCCCGGAAGGCGGCCAGCGCCTTGTCGCCGTCGGCTACGAAAGACGGCTCAAAACCCTCACCACGCAGCACAATGCCGAGCATCTCGGCCAGTGCGGTGTCGTCGTCGACGACAAGGACTCGTCCCTTCATAAACGACATCATCCCATTAGCTAATCGTTACCTGGCGTGACCTGGCACACAGCGCGGCCAGAGCCTCGCTCGTCACGGGCGAAACCACGCCCTCCTCGGTGACGATCGCCGTCACCAGTTCGGGCGGTGTCACGTCGAACGCCGGGTTGTACGCCTGGGTCCCCAGGGGTGCCACCGGAATCCCGCCTCCCGCTCCCGCCACCGGCACCTGGGGTGCTGTGACCTCGGTCACTTCATATCCGGGGCGCTGCTCCACTTCGATGGACGCCCCGTCCGGCGTGTCCGGATCCACCGTCGTGACCGGTGCCACCACGATGAACGGCACATGGTGGTACCGCGCGAGCACCGCGAGCGGATAGCTCCCCACCTTGTTCGCCACCGAACCGTCGGCCGCGATGCGGTCCGCGCCGATGAGCACCGCGTCCACCTCGCCCCCCGAGAACAGCGAACCCGCCGCGCTGTCGGTGAGCAAGGTGTACGCCATGTCGTTGCGGGCCGCCTCGTATGCCGTCAGGCGAGCACCTTGCAGCAAGGGACGCGTTTCGTCCACCCACAGGCGCCGCAGCCGCCCCGACCGGTGTGCCGCGAGCGCCACCGCGAAGGCGGTTCCCTCACCTCCCGACACCAGCGAACCCGTGTTGCAGTGCGTGAGGACGCGGTGCCCTCCGGCGGGCAGCAGCTCGTCGAGCAGAGCCAGCCCGTGCGCGGCCATCCGCTCGCTGGCCTCGGCGTCCTCCCGGTGCAGCGCCCGCGCCGCGGACAGCGCCGCCGCGGCCGCCTGCCGTGGGTCACCGGTCCTGGCGAGCGCCTCCTGGTGGGCGGCCTGCGCCCGGCGCACCCCCACCGCGAGGTTCACCGCGGTGGGGCGGGCCCCCGCCAGCGCCGCCGCGGCCTCCTCGACCTCGAAGCCCCGGACGGCGGCGAGCGCGACCCCGTAGGCGCCCGCGACGCCCAGCAGCGGCGCCCCGCGCACGGCGAGCGAACGAATCGCCTCGACCAGCGCGGCCGCATCCGTGCAGACCAGCTCGACCTCCTCGGCCGGCAGCCTGGTCTGGTCCAGCAGCACCAGCACCGGGCCCTCGGGAGGCTCCTCCCAACGAAGGACCGGTATCCCGGTCGGCCGCTTGTCCTCGCCGCTTCGCGCGTCCTGATCAGCCATGCGGTCAGTGTGCCCCCTGTACGACGGACAATTGAAGGTGCGCAGCCCCTACCGCGCCCGGCCCGCACCCGACGCCCCCATGGCACGATGGCTGCCAACCTGCCGCCGCGACCGCGGACGGGCACCGTGAAGGAGCGACGATGAACGACACTCCGGGCTGGGCATCGCCCGGATCCGCCCCGTCCGACGGGCAGGAGCCCGGCGCGCCCGGCCCCGCCGAGCCCGCCGACCGCCCCGCCGGTCCCGATCAGCCCGCGGCGCCCGCGGACCGGCCGGACGCGGAACCGACGAGCCCCGGCACGAAGTGGTCCAAGGAGCAGCCGGCCCCCGGCCAGTGGTCCGCACCCACCGGGCCCGCCGCCCCGGGCCAGGCCCCGCCTCCACCGCCGCCCGGCCCGGGCTGGGGCGCCCCGCCCCCCGGGCCCCCCGGAGGCGGCTACGGCGGCTACCGGGGTCCCGGCGGCCCCGGCGGCGGCTACGGCGCCCCCGGTGGACACGGCGGCTACCGGGGTCCCGGCGGCCCCGGCGGCGGCTACGGCGCCCCCGGTGGACACGGCGGCTGGGGAGGCGGCTGGGGCGGTCCCCCGCCCGCGGCCAAGCCCGGCGTGATCCCGCTCCGTCCGCTCGGCGTCGGCGAGATCCTCGACGGCGCCGTCTCGACCATGCGCACCTACTGGCGCACCGTCCTCGGCATCTCCCTGACCGTCGCCGTCTTCACCGAGATCATCGTCGTGCTGCTCCAGGGCCTCGTCCTGGACGACACCGGCACCGAGGCCCTCAACGACCCCGACGCCACCCTGAGCGAGCTCGGCGACGCGCTGGCCGACACCACGATCAACTCGAGCGTCATCTTCCTGCTCTCCCTGATCGGCACCGTACTGGCCACCGCCCTGCTCACCACCGTCACCAGCCGTGCCGTACTCGGCAAGCCCGTGACCACCGCCGAGGCCTGGCGGGACGCCCGCCCCCGGGTGCTGAAGCTGTTCGGCCTGATCCTCCTGCTGCTCCTCATCGCCGTCGTGCTCCTCGCGGGCGGTATGACACCCGGTCTGATCATCACGGCCACTGCGGGCGGCGAGGCAGGCGTGGCCCTGACCGCGCTGGGCTTCATGGCGGGCGGCGTCGTCGCGATCTGGCTCTGGGTCCGCTTCTCGCTCGCGTCCCCCGCGCTGATGCTGGAGAAGCAGGGCATCAAGAAGGCGATGGGCCGCTCCGTGAAGCTGGTGCGCGGCTCCTGGTGGCGCGTCTTCGGCATCCAGCTGCTCGCCACGGTCATCGCCAACGTCGTCGCGTCGATCATCGTCATCCCCTTCACCTTCCTCGCCGCCACCCTCGGCGGCGACGGGATCGGTGGCTTCCTGTCGGGGACCGGCGACCTCGGCTGGACGTTCCTCGTCGTCAGCGGCATCGGCTCGGTGATCGGCTCCATGATCACTTTCCCGATCACGGCGGGCGTGACCGTACTGCTGTACATCGACCAGCGCATCCGCCGCGAGGCCCTCGACCTCGAACTGGTCCGCGCGGCCGGTACCCGGGGCCCCGGCGCCTCCGGCGCCGTCCCGGGGAGCTGATGCGGTGAGCACGCCGGGGGGAGTTCTCACAGAGGTGCTGGCACGCGCCGGCGCACGAACGGTGTCACGCGCCGGCGACACCTCCGCGCTGCCGGCACTGTCGCTGTCGCGCTCCGGCGACGAACCGCCGGTGACGATCCCGCGCGACCCCGCGAGGGAGGCAGCACGGCGTGAGCTGTCCAAGCGCATGTACCACGAGAACGACCCCAGCTGGTTCCAGCGGGCCCTGAACGCCTTCTGGGACTGGGTCGAGGAGCTGTTCAGCAAGGCGTCCACCGCGACGCCCGGCGGGACGCTCGGCCTGGTCGTCGTCATCGTGGCCGTCCTGGCGGTGCTGGGCGCCCTCTGGTGGCGCCTGGGCACCCCCCGCCGCGGTCCCGTCTCCGCCCCGGCGCTCTTCGACGACCGCCCCCGCAGCGCCGCCGACCACCGCGCAGCCGCCGAGGCACACGCCGCCCTAGGACACTGGAGCCAGGCCGTCCAGGAACGCATGCGAGCCGTCGTCCGGGCCCTGGAGGAACGCGCCCTGCTCGACACCCGCCCCGGCCGCACCGCCGACGAGGCGGCCACCGAGGCGGGCCGCGCCCTGCCCGCCCACAGGGACCGACTGCGCGCTGCCGCCCGGGACTTCGACGACGTCGCGTACGGCGGCCGGCCCGGCAGCGAGCAGTCGTACCGGGCCCTCACTGAACTCGACCACGACCTGGAACGCAGCAAGCCGCACCTGGCGAGCAGCACGGCCGGCGGCGCCACACCCGACGCGGACCGGGACACCGGCCGGGGAGCCGCCCAATGACCGGGGCCACCCTCCCCACCACCACGGCCTCGCCCACCGTCCGCCAGGTGTGGACCCGCGCGCGGGGCATCGTGCTCGCTCTCGTCCTGCTGCTCGTCGGGGCCGTCGCGATCGCGGTCGTCCGCTCCGACGCCCGGCACGGCGAACTCGACCCGCGCTCCGCCGACCCCTACGGCAGCCGCGCCGTCGCCGAACTCCTCGCCGACCGGGGGGTCTCCACGCGCGTGGTCACCACCCTGGACGAAGCACGGGCCGCGACCGGGCCGGACACCACACTGCTGGTCGCCGTGCCCGACCTCCTGACGGAACGCCAGCAGACCCGACTGCACTCGGCCACGACCGGATCCGGGGGCCGCACGGTCCTCGTCGCCCCGGGCGGCGGTGCCGTCGAACGCCTCGCCCCCGGTGTCACCGCCGACCCCGCGCTCAGCTTCGACTCGACGCTGGCCCCTTCCTGCGATCTGCCCGCCGCCCGGCGCGCGGGCGACGCCGACATGGGCGGCATCCGCTACAGCACCCACCTCGAAGCCGACGCCTGCTACCCCAGCCGGCGCCTGGCCACCCTGCTGCGCATCCCCGACCCGTCCGCGACGGCGTCCTCGGAAGCCACCCCGGGCGACACCGTCGTCCTCGGCGCCCGCGACATCCTCTTCAACAACCACCTCGACGAGCACGGCAACGCCTCGCTCGCCCTCCAACTCCTCGGCACCCGCGACCATCTGGTCTGGTACCTCCCCTCCCTCTCCGACCTCCCGGACCCGGACGACGAACGCAGCTTCTTCGACCTGCTCCCGTCCGGCTGGCTCTGGGGCGCCCTCCAGCTCTTCATCGCCGCCGCCCTCGCCGCCCTGTGGCGGGCACGCCGGCTCGGCCCCCTGGTGCCCGAAAAACTCCCCGTCGCGATCCGCGCCTCCGAAACCGTCGAAGGCCGCGCCCGTCTCTACCGCAAGGCGAACGCCCGCGACCGCGCCGCCACCGCTCTTCGCTCCGCCACCCGCACCCGCCTCGCCCCCCTCGTAGGCGTCCCCGTCACACAGGCGCACACGCCCGAGTCCCTGCTCCCCGCCCTGTCCGCCCACCTCCACGGCGCACACGGCGAAGGACAGACCCTGCACGCTCTCCTCTTCGGCCCGCCGCCCGGCGACGACACGGCCCTGATCGCACTCGCCGACCAACTCGACGCCCTCGAAAGAGAGGTACGCCGTCCATGATGGACCCGACCACTGACAACGCCGGGCAGACCGCGGACCCGGGCAACGCCCGCGCCGCCCTCGAAGCCCTGCGCGCCGAGATCGCCAAGGCCGTGGTCGGCCAGGACGCCGCCGTGACCGGTCTCGTCGTGGCCCTCCTGTGCCGCGGCCATGTCCTCCTCGAAGGCGTCCCCGGAGTCGCCAAGACCCTGCTCGTCCGCACCCTCGCCGCGGCCACCGAACTCGACACCAAACGCGTCCAGTTCACCCCCGACCTGATGCCGAGCGACGTCACCGGCTCCCTCGTCTACGACGCCCGCACCGCCGAGTTCTCCTTCCAGCCCGGCCCGGTCTTCACCAACCTGCTGCTCGCCGACGAGATCAACCGCACGCCCCCCAAGACCCAGTCGTCCCTCCTCGAAGCCATGGAGGAACGCCAGGTCACGGTGGACGGCACTCCTCGCCCGCTCCCCGAGCCCTTCCTCGTCGCGGCCACCCAGAACCCGGTCGAGTACGAGGGCACCTACCCCCTCCCGGAAGCCCAGCTGGACCGCTTCCTCCTCAAACTCACCGTCCCCCTTCCCACTCGCCAGGACGAGATCGACGTCCTCACCCGGCACGCCGCCGGCTTCAACCCGCGCGACCTGCACGCCGCCGGCGTACGCCCCGTCGCGAGCGCCGCCGACCTGGAGGCCGCCCGCGCCGAGGCCGCCAGGACGACCGTCTCCCCGGAGATCACCGCCTACGTCGTCGACATCTGCCGCGCCACCCGCGAGTCGCCGTCCCTCACCCTCGGCGTCTCCCCGCGCGGAGCCACGGCACTGCTGTCGACCGCTCGCGCGTGGGCCTGGCTCACGGGCCGCGACTACGTCACCCCGGACGACGTGAAGGCCCTGGCCCTCCCCACCCTCCGGCACCGCGTCCAGCTCCGTCCGGAGGCCGAGATGGAGGGCGTGACCGCGGACTCGGTCATCAACGCGATCCTCGCCCACGTCCCCGTGCCCCGCTGATGGCACTCACCGGACGCGCCGCGCTCATCGCGGCCCTGGGCTCCGTCCCCGTCGGCATCTGGGACCCCGGCTGGACGGGCATCCTCGCGGTCAACGTCCCGCTGGCCGCCGCCTGCGCCTGCGACTTCGCCCTGGCCGCTCCCGTACGCCGCCTCGGCCTGACCCGTTCCGGTGACACGTCCGCCCGCCTGGGCGACACCGCCGACGTCACCCTGACGGTCACCAACCCGTCGGGGCGCCGGCTCCGGGCCCGCCTGCGCGACGCCTGGCCGCCCAGCAGCTGGCAGCCCGGCACGGAGACGGTAGCCTCCCGCCACACCCTGACGGTGCCCGCCGGTGAACGCCGACGCGTCACCACCCGACTGCGCCCCACCCGTCGCGGCGACCGCCAGGCCGACCGCGTCACGGTCCGCTCCTACGGCCCCCTGGGTCTTTTCACCCGCCAGGGCACCCACCGGGTCCCCTGGACCGTGCGCGTCCTCCCCCCGTTCAACAGCCGCAAGCACCTCCCCTCCAAGCTGTCCCGCCTCCGCGAGCTGGACGGACGCACCAGCGTCCTCACCCGCGGAGAGGGCACGGAGTTCGACAGCCTGCGCGACTACGTACCAGGCGACGACACCCGCTCCATCGACTGGCGCGCGACCGCCCGCCGGTCCGCCGTCGCCGTCCGCACCTGGCGCCCCGAACGCGACCGGCACATCCTGCTCGTCCTCGACACCGGCCGCACCTCCGCCGGCCGCGTGGGCGACGCCCCTCGCCTCGACGCCTCCATGGACGCGGCTCTGCTCCTGGCCGCCCTGGCCTCCCGCGCGGGCGACCGCGTCGACCTCCTCGCCTACGACCGCCGGGTACGCGCCCTGCTCCAGGGCCGCACAGCGGGCGACGTACTTCCCTCGCTGGTCAACGCCATGGCGACGCTGGAGCCGGAGCTGGTGGAGACCGACGCGCGTGGCCTCACCGCCACAGCACTCCGCTCGGCCCCCCGCCGCTCCCTGATCGTCCTCTTCACCACTCTCGACACGGCCCCCATCGAGGAAGGGCTGCTCCCCGTTCTGCCACAGCTGACTCAACGTCACACGGTCCTCGTGGCTTCGGTGGCCGACCCGCACGTGGCAAGAATGGCCGGGGCACGCGGCCACACGGACGCCGTCTACGAAGCAGCGGCAGCCGCGCAGGCCCAGTCGGAACGCCGCCGCACCGCCGACCAACTCCGCCGGCACGGCGTAACGGTCGTCGACGCGACCCCCGAGGAACTGCCCCCGGCCCTCGCGGATGCCTACCTGGAGCTCAAGGCGGCGGGCCGCCTGTGAACGGAGGGAGCAGGGCCTTTGTCTGCCGGCCCTCCTCCCTCCGTTTCAGTAATCCTGAAGAGCCCGTACAACGCAGAAAGCCCCGCACCGTTCCCGGTGTGGGGCTTTCCCGTAATAATTGTTCGGCGGCGTCCTACTCTCCCACAGGGTCCCCCCTGCAGTACCATCGGCGCTGTAAGGCTTAGCTTCCGGGTT